>JAGIAP010000018.1 GCA_017744805.1 Chitinophagaceae bacterium
GGGCAAAGTGATCAATTATCTTAAAAAGAAAACGAACACGGAGATCAGCCTGGAGCGCATCCGTATGTAGAAAAATTGAATGCAGACGATTATACCACCTCTATGGTTGGCATCAAAATGAAACTGGCGCACAAAAGAAGCACCTCAAAAAAATGGAATGCTTCCGATGCTACACAGAGAAAACACCTTATCCAGATATTGAAAGATCTTATCAAAGAGTTTGAAAGCGAACCAGAGAAAACGGTCCCCATTCCACTCGACTTCCTCTATAAAAACAGTCACTACCAGGGCGTGGGCATTCCTGTAATGAGTAGTTGTGTGAATGGCGTTTGCCAACAGGTAGACATCACCTTAAACAACAAGCATATCGGCGTGATCCGCAATACAACAAAGGGTTGGCGGATCACAGGTGTGGCGCAGGGGCTCGTAAATACCATCGGTGATCTGATATCACAGACATATGAGTAATTCGCTCCACCATTCTGATTATTTCTCACCTCACCCCTCCCATCTTACACATAAAAGTTTTATGAATGCACAGGCATAAGCTTTGATGAATTTGCATTACTCTCACTCATTCTTAACTATAAACAATAAAATTATGGCAACAAGAAGAAGTACCCGCACGCAGGGTTCAAATGGTGGATCCCGCTATGGCCGTGGAATGCAACAAGGCTATGGCCAGGGACAAGGTCAGGGATACGGACGCGGCAATGGCTTTCAGGGCCGCTACGACGAGTATGAAGAAGACGAGGACGTAGATACGGACTACGACGAGGATTATGATGAGGACGAAGATGAAGAGGATCACAACCGGGGCCGCATGTATGGCAGGCATGAAGAAGAGGATTATGATGAGGATGAAGACTATGATGAAGACGAGGACGAAGAGGAAGAGGATCGTTACCGTCCTATGAGCAGATATGGCCATGAAGAAGAGGACGAGGACGAATACGATGAGGATTATGAAGAAGATGAGGACGAAGAGGAAGATGAGGGCCGCAGGCACCATGGCTCATATGGTGGCGGAGGCCGCTCCCGCCGTGGATTTGGAGGCATGAGCAAAGAGCGTGTTCGCGCCATTGCAGCAAAAGGCGGTCGCCATTCCCATCAAAACGACTCCGGCCGGTCATCAGAAGGCAGACGTCGCTATGATGAGGACGAGGATCGTCGTGGCCGCGGAAGATCATCATCATCATCCCGCAGCCGTTCCGGTAATCAGCGCAGGAATGCAGACGGCACTTTCCGTAGCAGTTCATCCGGTGGCCGGGGCTCTTCCAACGGCAGAAGCTCAGGAAGCAGCAGCAGGTCCTCTGAAGGCCGTCGTTCAGGAAGCAGCAGTGGCAGCACGCGCAGCCATTCCGGAAACAGAAGCGGTTCTTCCCGTTCCGGAAGCAATTCATCCAGTAGCAGGAGCGCTTCCAACCGAAGCCAGTCAGGCACCCGAACTAATTCCAACCGCGGCAAGAGCTCATCCGGAAGCCGCAGCAAATCATCTTCCGGAAGAAGTAAGAGCAAGAGCCACTCACGCTGATCCATTTTTCTATTTTAAAAATCGAGTATGAAAACAGCCACTAAAACCGGCAGCAAGAGCAGCACTAAGAGCAGCAGATCATCCGGAGAGGGCCAGGGCTCAACCACCAATGGCATGGAGAGCTCCGGCAATCAACAACAACAGGGATCACAACAATCTCAGCCCTCCTATCTTCAACGGTTCTTCACGGATCAGTTGAAAGATATGTACTACGCTGAGAAAGAATTGCTGAAAGGTCTGGAGCTGATGAAGCAGTCTTCCACCACCGAAGAGCTGGAGGATGCATTTGAGCAACACCACAAACAAACCGGGCGCCATATTGAGCGCCTGGAGAAAGTGTTCCGAATCATCGGCAAAAAACCGGAAGCAAAGAAATGTGAAGCCATGGAAGGTCTGTTGAGAGAAGCCAGGACCATCATCGATGAAACCACCGAAGGCTCGCTCACCCGTGATGCTGCCCTGATCATTGCCGCTCAGAAAATTGAGCACTATGAGATAGCCACCTATGGAGGGCTGGTACAACTGGCCGTCACCATGGACCTTGACCGGGCCGCATCCATCCTGGAAAGAACATTGAACGAGGAAGAGGAAACAGATCAGTTGCTCACTGATATCGCCGAGTCCTATGTTAATGTGAATGCCGAACAGGAAGGAGGTTACTCATGGCAAAGAGAAGAAATGCCGCAACTCAGCAATAGCTTCTGACAACAGGCAGCAGAAGCCATGGATCGATCCGCCGGTTGAACGATATATCATTGTTTTTCCGGCGGATCATTATTTTCTGCAGGCACCACCGCTTTCTTTCGTCCATTATTCCTTTCCGGATGCAATGTTCTCTTGAAGATACCCCATAGTTGCTCCTGCCATCCGATCAACTGACCGATGAGAAAATAATCCTTCAGATTATGCCGGATGCTGCTGCGCATCACACGCATCACTTCATCTTTCTCCACTTCTCCCTTTTCTTCCACGGCCACCAGCAATTCCAGGGAGAGGAAGGCCAGTAAGGCGCCGATCAGGAAAAGGAAATTCCATTCATGTAAACTCACCAGGTGCAATATCTTGTTCAGTTTGGGCCCTGAATATTCCACATTGATCACGATCCTCCGGCTGGTAAAATAATCGGCCAGCAATCCACCTACCAGGGGAGCCAACGATGAGAAGGCCGAAGTGACGATATTCTTGGCGGAAAGATAAACGATGGATTCATTGCGGGAAGCCAGTTTCAGGCCGATATTGGTGAGGGAAAGATTGATCCCTGCATTGGCGATGCCGTATGCGATATGCAGTACGATCAGCAAGGCAAGATTGGCATAAAAACGGGAATAGATCCCCACAAAGCACCAGCCGATCAATACCAGTATGAACAATGGCCCGCAGATAGCGAGGATGGTCTTGTTGCTATACCGGTCAGAGAAAACGCCCCACATCCTCACCGTGAGGATGCTTGACAACTGGCTGAGAATAGTAAGCCCGATGATCCAGGACAAGGACATGCCCAGGGTTTTCATCATGAACACACTGAAGAAGGGCGTGGCCAGGTTGAAAGCAAATATCCAGGCAGAGTTGAAAAGGAGCAGTTTCCTGAAATTCTTATCATTCAAAGGTTTCAACAAGAGCTTGAATATATTTTCATTGGTAAGGATGGATCTGGGCTCGGGCGCTTTCGACAGCACGATGGCCCCGATCACTCCCGCCGTACCTGCGGCAATGAACATCACGGAATAAGTAGTAAGCTCGTATTGGGGAAAATTATCCTTCACATAATCGATGGCCAGGGCAAGCGTAAGGCTAAGCAGTACATTCAGCAATTGCATATTCCTGGCCCTTCTGGCAAAATAAGACCCCAGCAATTCCTCGGGCACCAGGTCTTTCATCCAGGCATTCCAACTGGGACCGGCAATGGATCCGAACAAATAATAGAAAAAGAGAAAGAAGATGACGGGCTCGATGGTGGAAGTATTGCCCAGCAAGGTCATGCAACCGATCAGGATCAGGGGCGTTCTTGCAAAAAGAGAACAGATCACACTGATGGCCCTTCTGTTATTGTAACGGCGCACCAGCCAGATGGAGATCAATTGAAATACATTCACCAGAGTAGGAAGGGCTGCCAGTAACCCGATCTCGAAATTATTCGCACCCAGCAACAGGGCAAAAGCCACCATGAATGCGCCGCCGGTCAACGTGGTCATGGCTTCTGTGGCAAGCCCATCTCCGATCACATATTTCAATCCGGCCTTTACTTCCTGGTCTGTCAATGTTGATTTTGGCGAGAGCCTCATAGGTTCGTATTGTGCGTTCTAACTGTATCAACAATGTTCGTGCCTGTTAATGTTGGTGGCGCGATATAATTCCCGGATGGCCATCGCCACCGCTTCAGGCTCAGGAAAAGGTACGAAATCCCGGTAAAGAAGCTGGTCTACCCAGTGTATTATTTCATTTTTACTTTTCAATAGTTCCGATACGGAGAACGGCAAAATCGTGGACGGAACTTTCCAGGGTATATGTTGTGGATTGGTATTGGCATATAGCACCACCACCGGGGTTTGGCGTGCAGCCGCAATATGAATGGTACCCGTGTTCACAGCCACCACCAGTTGTGCTGCATCTACCACAGCTATCAATTCTCCCAGGTCCAGCTTGCCTCCCATATCGAAAGCCTGCGGGCCGATACCTTTGGCTATGGCGCAGGTAAGGGCACGTTCATTTAGCCCGCCTGTGATCAATAGCTGCATGTTTTCCCCGATCAATTGTCCAACCCTGATCCATAGCCGGGAAGGATAGATCCGCTTTTCTTCGCTTACCCCCGGATGAAAGATCATGAAGGGTTTATCCGTATCCATTCCCGCCTGTTTGAGTTTGGCGTACAGACGCTCCTTATCTTGCTCCCCTACCTCGAGGTACAAATGATCGGAAATGGCAGTAGCGCCAATACAATGTACCAGCCCGATATCGCGCTGCACCTGGTGTTGCGTGAACGAATAAGGCTCCTTGTCTGGCACCCAATGCGTCAGCAGCCCGTAAGGATTTTCCCTGCAATAGGCCAACCGTTGGGGAATGCCCGCCATACAAGTAAGCAATGCTGCCGGTAAAGCAGACTGGCTATATACCGTGAAGATCACCACTCCATCAAAGCCTTTTTCGCGGATGGTAGCCGCCAATTCCATTATTCCATTTTCATCACAACTCCCTTTGTGGCTCACCCAGGGCAGGTCCGCGATCATGATATCATCCACTTCAGGAATGAACGGCGCCACCAATTTCCCCATGGACGAGGTAAGGATGGTGATCCTGCCATCGAAACTTTGTTTCAACGCGCGTAGCGCAGGAGTTGTCATAATGAGATCGCCCATATTATCAGCACGGATACAAAGCAGGTTCCTGCAAGGCTTCCAGGGTATGGCTTTTTGCAAGATCATTACGGACAAATGATGCGGGCGATATCTTTCCAATTGTCACCAATATGACCGGGCGTTCTGTAACGTCCTTTCAGCCATTCAGTCTCATTGCCCTGATTAAGTAATATGGTTTTGCATTTCGCCTTGTTGCCCGCTTCCACGTCATCCAGGATATCCCCGATCATCCAGGACTGGCGCAGATCGATACCCCATTCCATGGCAGCCCTCAAAAGCATGCCCGGCAAGGGCTTCCTGCACATGCAATAACAAGCATACTCCCCGCTACCAGCCGGATGATGCGGGCAATAATAAAATCCCCGGAGCTGGATATGCTGTCGGCGCAATGCTGCCGCCAAACAGAGATACTGCCGGTGCAGTGCGCTCTCGGTTATTGCTCCCAGTGAGATGCCAGGCTGGTTGCTCACCAGCAATAAGAGGTAACGGGCCTGCTGCAGTTTCTCCAATGCCATTACCGCTCCAGGCAGCCATTCGATATAACGAGGGTCAACGTTGAAAGGAATATTCCTTATCAGGGTTCCATCTTTGTCTATGAATACCGCTTTCTTCATAATTCCTGTTTTCTGCTTCCAGTATGGATCTTCTCGACATTATCTTCTCATACACCGTATCGATGGATGTGGCCACCTTTTCCCAGGTGAACATCTTGTTCACCCGCTGAAGGCCATTCTTACGCATATAGTTGTGCATGAATTTATCCTGCATCAATTGAAATATCATACGGGCCGTGCTGACAGGGTCTTTCGGTGGCACCAGGAACCCGGTGAGCCTGTCCACCACACTGTATTTGATGCCACCCACATTGGCGCCTACCACCGGAGTGCCACAGGCCATCGCTTCCAGCGGCGTGATGCCGAATGGCTCATACCAGGGAACGGAAACAAATACATCTGCTGCGGAGTAATAATATTTCAATACAGAGCGATCCTTTCTTCCTGCAAATTGAACGGTCTGCTCCGCCCTGCAATCTTTGGCGATCTGCATCAGCCTTCTTATCTCCGGTGTTGCAGCCGGATCGGGGAGCTCGGCTTCGCCACCCACCACTATCAGTTTCAATTTCCGTATATGCCCCTGTAAGCTGGCAGTGGCGCGGATCACATCCTCCACCCCTTTTCTCGGCACCATCCTTCCCAATTGCAACACTATCTTATCCTGCCGTCTCAATCCCAGGCGCTCCCTCGCCTCCTGTTTGTCCACCGGCCAAAACTCCCGGGGATTGAAACCACAAGGCACCACTTCAATTTTTTCCGTTGCAGCGCGATAGTGATCGATGAGATCCAATCTGTCCTGCGGACATTCAGCGATCAAACAATCCGCATCCCTTACCAAAAAGGATTCGATGGCCAATCTTTCCACCGGGAATCCATCAGCTTGCTGCTGATGCAATCTCCGCACTTTGCCCAATGCATGAAAAGTGATCACGTAAGGCAGGTGCAGCTCGCGTTTCAGTTTTGCAGCCACCATGGCCGACATGAAGAAATGGGCGTGCACCAGTTTATACAATAACCTGTTCTTTCTGATATAGGCTTGCATGGCAGTAGCAAATGCGCCCATATGATCCATCAAATATTCTTTGGGAATATACATCGCCGGACCTGCCTGGATATGGATCACCCTGATGCCCGGTTTCCATTCAACGGTCTCGGGCAGGTCTTCCCGATCCTTCCGAGTGTAGATGTCTATCTCATATCCCATGCCTGCAAGTTGAGTGCTGAGCTCGGACACATACACGTTTTGGCCACCATTGTCAACTCCTCCCAGTGAGGCAAGTGGCGAAGCGTGCTCACTGATAAATGCAACTTTCTGTTTCATGCTTTACATTTTTAGTTCGCTACAGAACGGAAGAGTGTTTCCCAATCCCTTGCAAACCTGGTGATATTGAATTTGTTTAATGCTGTTTGTTTGGCATGCTTTCCCATCAGGCGGGCCAGGTCTCTGTTTTCCAGTAAATGCAGCATATTATCTATCAGCACACTGATATTGGTATGAACAAAACCGGAATAACAATGGCGGATCGTACAGGCGTACTCCGTGGTGGCCAGGGCAACAACGGGCAAGCCGCCCATCATCGCTTCCAGGAAAGAAAGCCCCAGGCTTGTATGACGTATTGGGTTGAAGAAAAATCGATAATTGGATAAAAAAGCGGGTAACTGCGGATGAAGCACTTCTCCCAGGCCTCCATATTTTTCAGTGCCCATTCCGGCGAGATCGAGGGGCACCTGTTCCCTTACCTGTTCAAAGATATCCCAGCCGGTGATCCTTCCACGTTCACGGATATGATTGATCACCACGATACCCTTGTCCAGTTCTCCGTTGTATTCAATGGCTGACTCCATCACTCCATGCTCTATCACCCGCACATCGGGAACAGATTGTTGCCACATCAATTTATTATAGTGGGTCACATGTACAAGTGTAATATTATTATCATCCATAGGATGACAGGACAGTACGGCATGGCCCGAAGGGGCGTTATGTTCCAGGTAAACACGGGGGAGTGCCCGCTGCGCGTCCGACAAGATCTCGTACTGATCTGTCTGGAAATTCCTGGCAGACTGAAAGAGCACACAATCGAATCTCATTTCTTTCACCTGCCCGATGGGCACTTCAATAACATTGTCGCCAAAGGGAAATGTCTCTCCCCTTCCGTAATACCCTTCCCTGGCGGGATCTGAAACGGGAATGAAGATATCGATGGCTGCCTGTGATAAATAGTAGAGATAACTACCGTGAATATGCCAGGTAAAAATGGAGAACCTTTTGCTGAGCGATGGTGCTGTTGTCATTTGCTATCATTATAGTACGGGGGGCCTTTCGGGAGAGGCGTCACTAATTCAATGCCGTTCGCATTTGAGCAATAGTATGCACGGTTAGAACCGCATCGGGTATTGGAAATAAGGCCGGATGTAGCTACAGGTCTACAATTCATTCAGGGCATAGGTTTATTGCCTGACTGATATATGTATACACTTGGCATAAATGCAGCATTTCACGATTCAGCGGCAGCTCTTATCAAAAACGGAGAGCTGATGGCTGCCGCTGAAGAAGAAAGGTTCACTCATATCAAACATGGCAAAAGGCCCATCCCATTTGCAGCTTATGAGCTTCCCTTTCAGGCCATCAATTATTGTTTACAGGAAGCAGGCATCCACCTCAGGGATGTAGACCGGATCGCTTACAGCTTCGATCCGGAGCTTTTCCATCTGCTCCCTGAAGAAGGGTATGGACAAGCAAAATTCTATGCAGACTGGGACCCGCTCTTCAATACCTATCTCAACAATGCGCCCGAACAATTGAGAGATGGGTATCCTCATCACCTGCAACAGCGCTTTGCCCATTGCGGCGATCTTCGCCCCAAATGGCATTTTGTGGAGCACCATGTGGCGCATGCAGCCAGCGCCTGGTATCCCTCTCCATTCGGTTCTGCTGCCATCATGACCATCGATGGCAGGGGCGAAAATGCTACAACCAGCTATTTCACCGGCAGAGGCAACGAGTTGCAGAAATTATCGGAAGTATGTATGCCCCATTCTCTGGGCATATTATATGAGATCATCACCAGTCATCTCGGCTTCCTCCATTCTTCAGATGAATACAAGGTGATGGCGCTCGCGTCATACGGACATCCTGCATACCTGGAGCAATTCCACTCACTCATTCATATTGGTAACGACGGACAGTATACCATCGATGCATTCGATCCCTCCCGGTTGTTCGGTCCCGCGCGAATAAAAGGAGCTCCTTTTACACAGCAGCATTTCGATATAGCTCATTCCCTGCAGAAAGTGCTGGAAGAAACTGTACTGTCCCTTGCCTGGTGGTTGCACTCCGAAACAGGGCAAACCAATTGCTGCCTGGCCGGAGGCGTAGCGCTGAACTGCGTATTGAATGGCATCCTGAGAGACAAGGGCCCCTTTGAAAATATCTGGGTGCAACCGGCCGCCGGAGATGCAGGCACTGCGCCGGGCGCAGCCTGGTGGGTAGACAGGCAGGTGCTCAGCAACCCGGTACCCCCGATGGAGCATGTGTACCTGGGCCCGGGCTATAGTGATGAGGAAGTGGAAAGTTTGTTGCAATGGATGAAACTACCTTACCGGAAACTGGAAAATGTTGCGAAGGAAACGGCGGCCATCCTGGCTTCCGGAAAGATCATCGGTTGGTTCCAGGGCAGGATGGAATTCGGTCCCCGCGCATTGGGCAGCCGCTCCATCCTTGCATCACCCGTATCTGCCGATATGCAACAAAAACTGAACGAGATAAAAGACAGGGAAGATTTCCGTCCCGTAGCACCGGTTGTGTTGGAAGAGGAAGCCCATAACTGGTTCAGGAACGCTTCCTCCTCTCCTTTCATGCTCTTTGTATACCCGGTACTGGAAGAGGCGGCCAGTAAGATCCCTGCAGTCAGACATGTGGATGGAACGGCCAGGATACAAACCATCAACCGGCAACAGCATCCAGTTTATTACGAGTTGTTACAAGAGTTCCATCAACTCTCTGGAGTGCCTGTGCTGATCAATACCTCTTTCAATACCCGAAGCGAGCCCATCGTTTGTACCCCCAAAGACGCCATATCCTGTTTTTATACTTCACCATTCGACGCCCTCGTGATCAATTCATTCCTGGTAGAAAAAAACTGATAGTATGAATATAGAAGTATCGGTTGTGATACCCACGCTCAACAGGCCAGCCCTGTTGCAAAAATGCCTGCTGGCGCTGTTTCAACAATCGGCTGCCCGGCACAGTTATGAGATCATCGTGGTAACCGATGGGCCCGATGAGCAAAGCCTGAACCTGGTGAGACAACTGGCTTCCACCAAGGAACAATTTCCCATTCTGAAGATCCTGGCGCTTCACGCGCATCGGGGGCCCGCAGCAGCCAGGAACCTGGGCTGGCGGATGGCGCAGGCTCCCCTGGTAATATTTACGGATGATGATTGCATCCCTTCCCCGGACCTGGTAACCGGCTATCTGAAAAAATTCCGTCAGGAAGGAGCTGGCGCCATCGCATTCACAGGGAAAGTGAGGGTGCCCATTGCTGGTACGCCATCGGACCATGAAAAGAATATCGCACAACTGGAGAATGCCAGTTTCATCACAGCCAACTGCGCCATCAGTATGGAAGCGCTTACCCTCACTAATGGTTTTGATGAGGACTTCACCATGGCCTGGAGAGAGGACAGCGCCATGGAATTCTGTCTCCTGAAGAGATCGATACCGATCAGCTTTACGGCAGAAGCCGCAGTACTGCACCCGGTAAGGCCTTCCCGATGGGGCGTGAGCCTCCGCTCCGAAAAGAAGAATATGTTCAATGCCCTGTTACGAAAAAAATACAAGGATCTGTACGATCGGAGGATCCGGTCCAAACCACCCGTATTGTATTACGGGATCCTACTGGCGGTTATCGGAATGATCGTATCCGGTTTTCTTCCGTCATACATCGGTTACACCAGTTTGTTAGTATGGATAATGCTCACGGCGCTACTGATCCGGAAAAGGCTCCGGGGTACATCCAGGCAGGCAGCACATGTGCTGGAAATGATCTTCACCTCGATGGTGATCCCCCCTCTTTCTATATTCTGGAATCTCTATGGTTGTATACGATTCAAAAATCTTTCGATATGATCCCATTTGTTCGTGCCCGTCCGAAAATAGCCATACTCCGCGCCCTGCAACTGGGCGATCTGCTTTGCTCCATTCCGGCGATCCGTGCATTGAGAGCAGCCTTGCCGGAAGCAGAGATCAGCCTGCTTGGATTACCCTGGTCGGTCGGTTTCGTGAAGCGCTTCCCTCATCTTTTCGACAGGCATATCCATTTTCCCGGTTATCCGGGGCTTCCGGAGCAGCCCTTCATTCTGGAACAATGGGAAGCATTTGTAAAGGATATGCAAGCTGAGTCTTTCGACCTGATCATCCAGATGCAGGGGAACGGGTCCATTGTCAATGATTTCCTGCCAATGCTGGGATCAACACAGATAGCAGGCTTCAGGCCGCCATTCAACTGCACGCCTTCTCCCTGGTTCATGGACTATCCGGATCATATATACGAAGTATTGCGGCATATGGCGCTTATGAATTTCCTGGGCTTTCCTGCCCGCGATCCCGAAATGGAATTCCCGGTGAGTTCCGCAGACCATGAAAAACTGAAAACCATCCTTCCTGCATCGGAACGGCCCTATGTATGCGTGCATCCCGGAAGCAGGGCTGGATGGCGACAATGGCCTCCGGCACATTTTGCGATGCTGGCCGATATTTGCGCCAAAGCAGGTTACAGCGTGGTGCTGACCGGAACGAGGGATGAGCAACCCATCACTGCTGAAGTGAGGAAATGGATGAAGCAGGAAGCGATCGATCTGGCAGGAGCAACGGACCTTGGCCTGGTAGCGGCATTGATCAGTGATGCTGCTTTACTGATCTCCAACTGCACTGGCGTTTCACATATCGCGGCAGCTACGCATACCCCCAGTTTGGTAATAAGTATGGATGGGGAACCCAACCGCTGGGGCCCATTGAACCGGGACCGGCATACGGTAATCGATTGGCTCACCCATCCAGCTTTGCGAACTGTATGCGAAACACTGATCAACAAAATTGAGTATACAACAGCATGATGAGCTATTGTTCATATTTCCTTCCGGAGCTTTTCATATGATCCTTGTATGGTTTTTCAGTTTTCAATCTTCTGTTCCCATCGATCATATAAACACCTTCATCGCTTACACGTAGTCTGGTAGTATCGAGGCTCCAGGTACCGCCATTATTCATCATATAGCTGTTGACGATGTACTGGCCACGCCCATACACGGTATCCCCGGTGGTGGTGTTGAGATAGAAGTCAACGGGCTCGTTGGTAGCGGTATTGTAGGTGATCTTCTTATTTCGATCGTACCGGAGATTGATATCGCGGCCCGTGCTGATATCCCTGTACTGGTATTGCTGCTGGCCGGATGGCATTTTGTTATGCCGCCTGGCAGTGGAATCCTGTGCCGATGCAGAAACGGTGATGCCTGTTCCACATACAAGCAGCAGAAAAGAACATACGATAAAACGAGATTTTTTCATGGCTATCATTTCTGATCCTGCGCACAATTCATATACCTCACTCATTGATTGAACGGCTTACGCTGACAGTGTAGAACATAAGCTACGGGCAGGTTTCAGGCATGGGCAAAAAAAATCCCTTACGCGGATCGCGTAAGGGATAGTATCGGGAGCCGGTAGCTTATTTCCCCAACTCCGTAGGAGGTATAGGGGCTGGGACTACGTTCTTCACACCAGTTGTTTTCAGGTAGGCAAAGATCGCGCTCAGGTCCACATCGGCCATATTGGTATAGTTCATCCAGGGCATAGGTGGCAGCAGGAGCCTGCTGTTCTCCAGCCCTTTGTATTTACCTTGCTTCATGGCGCGGAAGAACTGCTCTTCCGTCCAGGCGCCGATACCAGTAGAATCACCGGTGATATTGGCGGCGAAGGAAACACCCCAGGGGCCTGCTACGGCAGTATTGCTGTGGTTGAACAAAACCCATGACCTCAGCTCTGTGGTATCTACTTTTGAAACCGGAAGATCTGCCGGATGACCTGAAAGCTCACGGCCAGGTGCAGGCATCGGACCCTGTGGGCCCATGACTTTGGGAGAATGACAATCTCCGCAACCGATCACGGAAACGAGATACTGACCACGCTTAACCAGGCTGTCATGGGTCATCGATACGTCGGTACCGGGTTCCTGCGCTTGCTGGTTGCCGCAGGAAATGACCATGCCTACACAAAAGGAAAGGGCACTAAAAAATAAGATTCTCTTTTTCATTAGCTGAGACTTGTTGAATAAAAATATTGATGATGATTAAAGCCTTGTTCTGAAAAACTGCTCGCGATCTATCCGCGCCGCTATCTCCGTTGCTTCCTCACTGATCTTGCCCAGCCTGGCCGCCAGGTCCATCAGGCTCATTTCAAACTGAATCAACCCCATTTCGGTATTGGTGCCATTGAGCATCCCTTCCACAGACGAATTGATATTGCCTTTGTGCTTAGCCAGGAGGTCTTTGAAATCGTTCACCACCAGTTTGTATTTTGCCTTGAGATCGGTGAACCAGGCAGCTTTCTTTTCCAGTTCTGCAGCATTGCGTTTGCGCTTCAGCTCCACATCTTTCAATATCAGCTCACGCACCGCTTTGGGATCCTTATCCCTTCCCTCTCCCATCACTACCAGGGGAATTTCCGCATAGGCTTGCTTGTAAGCTGCTTCCAGCTCATCAAAGCACCCCGGCTCCGTTGCCAGGCCTTTCACCTTCTCCCTGTATTCTTCCGTCAGTTGTTCCATGCGGGCGAATATTTCAGACATCGCCAGTTGTATCTGCTGCGCATGTTGCACTGCGTTAGGATTGGCTGGTTGCTTCAATATCTTCTGTACCGCATCGGGGCTCATGGCCTGCTGCCGGGCTTGTACCTGTAAACTATAGTCTTCAAATTTTTTCTGTGCCGCCAGGATCTTTTCCTGCAATGGTTCATAGTAACGTTGCAACCTGAGCGGATCGGGGCTCACCATATCTTCACCATAGGCCCTTGTTACCGCCACCTGCGGCGTAGCAGGCACTGCCGGGGCCGCTTCCAGCAAGGCATGGATATCCGTTTTCCCGAGAGGGGATGTATTATTGGAGGTTTGTGCGATAGTGGATGTAGTAAATATGCAGAGCAGTGCACAGAGGATAGTGCCGGTCAGGTGGACAACTTTCATGGCTAAGAAACTTAGGCCGCAAATGTACCCCTACCGAAATGCATTGGCTATCACACAAAGATGTGATTTTGTGTGATGGAAGGGGGAATTACCCCTTATTTGAAGGAGTCAGCATATGCATTGAGCTCCGATGCACTCAAAGTATTACTCCCGTTCTGCACAATGATCATATACCGGAAAGTGATACGGTCGCCAGGCTTCATCGAAAAATTCGTCGAGCTCTTCCCGTTAGTGAATACATTTTCGCCCAGTGGGTTGGCAGCAAAGAGGCCATAGCCACGCGCATGCCACCAGGTGGGATAATTGATATTCTTCGGATGATCCAGGATGGCTACAGTAACGGAATCCTTTCCCATTTTTCCATATAGCTTGCACCACCCTGCCCTGGTACCCCAGGCATCATTGCCGGTGGCGCCTGCGCTGGTGAGATAGTTCCCGTTGGCGATACTATCCACGGCCCCCTTCACTATTGTTACCACTCCATGTTCATCTTTATACTCCTTGTCTTTGAGCTCGGGGATCTGCAGCGCATGCGCTACGCGAAAGCCCAGCATGCCATCTTTCACATCTTTGAAACTAATAGCTGTTTTTGCTTTCAGCTCAGTAGTACGGATGATGATGCGCGTGCCCTTTGTTCCGCTGAATTTGAAAGTGGTGGTCTCTTCCAGCAATACATCATTCGCCTGGTTGGTCCAGTTGGCCCGATAGCTCAGCATATCCCCTTTGGTGGAAGGGTCGCCCTGCGTTTTGATCCATCCGTATTTGGGCTTTCTTGCGGGCGGGATGGCGTAGGAATTATTCCAGAAATCGAGCCCGTTAACGCTTTCATAATTGAACCAGATCCCGATATGATGCGGATGGTCCGTAGGATCGCCGGGAGTAGGCACTAACGGGAAGCCGCGGGTCACCATGGTGCCGGCAGCAGTATTCACCGGATACAGTACCGGTTTTTCCAGCGTATCGGGATAGAGGAATGAAGTGAAGAGATGACCTCCGATATTCACCTCTATCTTCTTTTCATTTTTCTTCTTTATGAATTCCACTTTTTCCTGGGCGGATACGGTGGCGATGCTCATGCTGAGCAATATGCCGCCGACCAGTTGGTAAAGGATGTTCATATGACTGTTTTGAAACTTAGTATTTGAATACCTTTCCACCGGCCATCACTTCCTGTGTTTGGGTGTTGAATATGGCTTTCTCACCGGTACGGGCAGCCGCCGTGGTCATGATGGTGGCGATGGAATGGCTGTACCCTGCTTCTACCGGCGCATTGGGTTGCTGACGGCTGCGTACGCATTCCATCCAGTTTCGTACATGGTTGCTGGTTAGTATATCGCCGCCGGTATTGGCAGAAGCGGCAACGGCCACGGAAGCGCCGAGGCTTTGTTCCGTGAGCAGGTTGGCTTCCATCTGCATGGCCTCAGCATGGTTCTTTGTAAGCCCCCCTTTGGGTGATACTTTATTGGTATTGAGATTGAGCTCTCCGCCATTGGAGTAATAGATCTCCGTAGGGCGTTCATCTCCGTTATGCATGCGGGAACCGAAGGTAACCTGGAAGCCCTGGCTCAGATCGTTGAGTGGACCATAATCGAAAGCGGCCATCAGTGTGTCCCAGTTCTTCCTCCCATCTTTCCACATATAGATGCCACCGTTGGCCACTACACTGCGGGGGTGAGGCAGGCCGGTGAACCAATGCACGGTGTCTATCTGGTGGCTCATCCATTGACCGGGCAGGCCGGAAGAATAAGGCCAGAAGAGGCGATACTCCAGGTATTTGCGTGCATCGAACGGCTCATAAGGTCTGTTGAGGATATAGCGCTTCCAGTCGGTATCCGATTCTTTGATCTGACTGAGCAATGCGGGCCTTCTCCAGCGGCCGGGCTGGTTCACGTTCCAGGTGAGCTCCACCATGGTGATGGGGCCCAGTTTGCCGCTTCGGATGAAATCATTGGCTGCATGATAATTGGTGCCGCTCCGGCGTTGCGATCCGATCTGCACGATCCTTCCCGTTTCCTTCACGGCTTTGAGGGCAGCGCGATTGTCTTCCATCGTTTCTGCGAATGGCTTTTCTACATAGGCATCACAACCGGCCCTTACGGCCTCGATGGTATGGAGGGCATGCTGAAAATCGGCGGTGGAGATGAACACGGCATCTACCAGTTTCTTCCCATACATCTCTTCATTATTGCGGCAGGCGATCACATCGCGCATCATTTTCTCTTTCCATGCCGCAGCTCCTTCCTCTCTTCTTTTATTCCAGATATCCGATACGGCCACTACTTCAAAGTTGAGCTCTTTGCAATGGTTCATGAAGCAGGGCATATGGGATTGGCGATGGCGGTCTGAAAAGCCAACCACTCCTACGCGTATGCGCTCATTAGAGCCCAGGATGCGGCGGTAATGGAGGGCGCTGATGCCGGAATGGGCCGCCAGTACGCCGGCGCCGGCGAGTGCGGTATTTTTCAGAAAGGATCTGCGGGACTTTTTCATAACAGGGACATTTGTGTGAATGTATTGTTGTGAGGCATTGTAATTGTCAATGATTTTGCCAATTCTTTCCGGCATATTGGCCTGCTCCGTGCCGGTACGGGTAAAAAATTACTAAAAAATCGCTAAGGGAGGAAGCTTAAATTCATTATCTTCGGCTCAGCATCATTACCAGGGTGTATTTCCGATCCATCCAACCAAGCTGGAAATACAAATCCTCACTGACATTAAACTCCTCAAAAATGGCCGTGCACGGCATATGCTGTGATACCGCGGCAATGTTCTCTGTTCGCTACTGACCTTACGGGGGAAACAAATCCCTGTGGAGGCTAATTGCATTTTGTTGCAAAAAATTTTGCAGCAAGCGCATAACGGGATCCCTATTTCTTCACCCCAAAATAAAGGAGGTAATTATGACCTGATACCCATATCCAGGAGGAGAATGGCGGAGGTGAATGATCATACAGATCACCACCTCCTGATACATGCCCCGCGAAGCATGGCTTCGCCTACTCGGAAAAGTATAGCATAGTATCGTTCTCCATTCCCCCGGAATGACATGCATTCCGGGGTGTAAATCATTTGATGCAGGTGGATGGTAAATGTATCTACCTGAACATTATTCTTCAAAAGAAAATCCCGAATACTTGATGAGAGTCAAGAAAAAAGTGCATCGCGAGATAAGGCTCCCTGCCTTACCGCCTAAGAAGATCCCGCATATCGTCAAAGAGCTTGTGAAAGCACTGAACAAGCAAAAGACAGATGTCCGCAGCTTTGCTGCTTCAGAAAAGCTCAGCCCTTCCAAAGTGTATAACTGGATAGCCGGCAAGGCCCAACCCAAGAGGGGCTCGGAAGAAGCCATACTCCGTTATTTCAAAAAGATAAAGTACCGGTATATGCCCATGCCGGAGTTGGCTCCTCCCTCGAAAAAGAAAACAAAGGCAAAAGGAAGACCAAAGCTGATGGAAGATCATTCACCCAATTATTACCTGGGCAAACTGCTGGCTACGGACAAGGCATTGTACAGTAAATCACTTTCCGTGATCATGAAGGATATTCAAATCTCATTAAGGGTTCATTCAGAGCAGGTGGAATTTCTAAAGAATCAACTGCACATGATCGGGGGTAAAGTGAAGGCCACTTCAGCGGACCTTGTAGCCATCCAGGAATACCTGGCGGAGCGCCATTCCGGAGGGGATGCAAGCAAGCGGGTGGAATTGCTGAACAAGATGCTGCACCGGTCCGAGGATCTCTATCCGGACCGGGGGGCATGAAAAAAGGAAATGTAGATACATTTCCTTAGTGACTTAAACGGGGTTGTCACACCAATTATCTGCGACACGAAACCAGATAGACTTCTCGCAGAGAACCAGTTTCAAACTGTACATGAGAAAAACCAAATGCCAATGGCACGGTTTATATCAAAGTAACATTAGTTCTGATTCATTTCGGGAGATAGTACACGAATGCGTCTATACGTTACACTAACGCGTCGTTTTTATGCACGAACGGTGCGGAAATCCGAAATGGTCATATTTCACCGCCTCCCGAAAATAAAAAAACCACTCTTTCCTGAGCCCCGTGAAAACGGGGCCAGGAAAAGAATGGAACCTTTACAAGAAACCCTTGGATGCTTATTCTTTGTACCTCTGGAATAGCATCCGTCTTTGAACCATGATCCAAGAACTATCTTAGTAGCTCAGTTTGAGCTCTACACGTCTGTTGAGGGTTCTGCCCTTGGCAGTTTTGTTGTCGGCGATCGGATGAGTGGATCCGTAACCAACTGCAGTCATCCTGCTTTCGTCAACACCTTTGCCCTTCAGGTAAGCCATCACGGCCTGTGCGCGTTTTTCGCTCAGGGGCTGGTTTACTTTGTCAGAACCGGTATTGTCGGTATGGCCTTCGATGCTCAGTTTCAGGTCAGCATCTTTCTTCATTTCAGCAGCCACCAGATCCAGGGAAGCGTTTGATTTGGCCATCAGTTTGGCGGTACCGGTAGTGAAGAAGATCTTTCCTGCAGCTACATTCACTTTCTTCACCACTTCTTCTTTCACAACAGGGCATCCGTTGTTCTCTTTGGGACCGGGGAGGTTGGGGCATTTGTCTTCTTCGTCGTTCACACCATCCTTATCGGTATCGGGGATGGGGCAACCCTGGTAACGGGCAACACCAGCTACATTGGGGCATTTGTCCTCTTCATCGTTCACACCATCGCCATCGGTATCAGGGATGGGGCAACCATTGTAACGAGCCAGTCCTTTTACGGTAGGGCATTTGTCGTCCTTATCAGGAACACCATCACCATCAGTATCAGGGCAACCCTGGAACTGGGGCAGGCCTTTCACGTCAGGACAAGCATCCAGGCTATCCACTACGCCATCACCATCAGTATCTTTGGGAGCTTCGATAACGGGGATGGGCACAGTTTTAACGGGAGCAGCCTGTTTGGGCTTGGAGATATTTTCAGTGAAGCCGATAGACCAGAAGAGGTTATCGTCATGTTTCTTCTGATTGAGCGCCAGGCGGTAATTGGCTTGCACGAAGATATAAGTGAGACCAGCGAGGTTCACCTGTGCGCCGATACCGAGGGGAGCGTAAGGGCTCCACCTGCTGCCATAGTTACCAACGCCTACACCTGCAGTGAGGAAGGGGTTCACTGTGTAGTTATCGTTCAGTGCACGTGCATGCAATGAAGCTTCAAATTCGTTGGAGTATTGATTGCTGGAACCGTTCTTGGAATAGTTGGTGAACAGTCCGTTGTAACGACCAGAGAAATCGATCTTCTTAGTGATCCCCTGCCAGTACATAAGGGAGAATCCGAAATCCTGTTTGGAGAAATCATGCCAGTCACCTTTTTTCCAGGTGTCTTTGAAAGAAGTGGCTTTGATCTCATTGGGAGTTTTGAAGTCTGTAGAATTTACGCTGAAGCCGATCAGCTTTCCTTTCTTTTTGGAGATTTCCTGTGCGGTAGCAACATGAGCGAACAACGCGGCGAAAGCTGCGAGGGGTAGTAGTTTTCGTATCATAATATTGATTTAGTTCGGGGCGGGGTGTTCACGAGGATTGTGAATTCCGATCCTGACGGCGCAAAATTACCGTAAAGTGAAGAAGTATCAGGTAAGCGAAGTACGAAGATTTTGTAGTAATACTTCTATCGCATAGCAAAACCTCAATAAAATAAAGTAGTTCTGCTATAAAAAATGGCTCCGGGGAACCGGAACCATCAGTCATTAGTTATACAGTGCTTCTGATCTGCGAATAAACTGGTTGCATGGAAATGCACCAGGCAAGCACATTTTTTTCGAAACGATATTGGAAACAGCGATACCGTCACTAAAGAATTAGTGCAGCAGGCTTTAAATAGGATTGGCGATTGGTATAGAGAATTTGTTCATGAAAAAATAGCCGGCAGGATTGCCGTTGGATAAGAAAAGCTGCTATCAGAGAGAGTAACCATTGATCAATCCCCTACTTGTCCATCGATTGATCTGCGTGTGTTAAGAACCGGTATAGTTCCGGTCTGTTCCACAAATGTATTTTAACAATAATTAAGGAATTGTAGAAACAGTTCTAAATCGTTGTAGTAAAACTTCGATCTTGTGGTGATTATCATGTGTAGAAATAATATTGTATCTTGGCCCCGTTTTTCATTAACTTGGTTATAACGGGTAACCTGGTTTGGCAACGCTCCCAGTTTTGTTCTGAAAACCATTGAAACATACTCTATGCCGAACATCTTGATTGCGGATGATCACGCGATCGTGCGCTATGGAACTACCCTGATCATAAAAGACCTTATGCCTGGTGTAACCGTATCCGAAGCCGAAAACTTCAGCCAGGTGCTCAAACTGCTGAGTCAGCAAAAATTCGATCTCCTTATCCTTGATATCAATATCCCCGGCGGCAACAATCTCCAGATGATAGATGTGGTACGCCTTCATCAGCCACAGATCAGGATCCTGATCTTCTCCGGCTACGACGAACAACTTTTCGCTCTCCGTTATTTACAAGCAGGTGTGGATGGGTACCTGGTGAAGCATTCGCCGGAAGAAGACCTGAAGACCGCCATCCGCACTATCCTCAACAACGAAAAATATATCAGCTCTACCGTTCGCCAGCATTTGCTGAACGGCCTCAATACCAAAGCAGATATTTCCAGGAATCCCCTGCAAACATTGTCTAACCGGGAAATGGAAGTGATGCAATTGCTCATCAAGGGCTCCAGCGTGGCCGATATCGGCAGTATGCTAAGTCTGCAGATATCTACAGTAAGTACTTATAAGGCAAGGATCTTCGATAAACTGGATGTGGCCAATGTGATAGACCTGGCAGAGAAAGTAAGATTGTATGGCGGACAGGCTTCCTGATCCGCTATTGCTTCCTGAAGATCAGCTCCACTACCGTTCCCCCACCCTCTCCATCATTGACATGGATCTGTCCCTGCATCTGGGCTACAAGGTCTTTTACGATGATCAGTCCCAGTCCGGATTTCCCGGCAATGCCGTTGTCTGACCCGGCATTCAACTGATCATTGTTGCACCATTCCTGCATCGGCTGGTTCATACCGAAGCCACTATCCTTTACACGTATGCGAATATCATCTGCATTCTCCACCGCCGAAATGCTGACCACTCCATTGAAGGTGGCTTTCACCGCATTATCGATCAGGTTATGGATCACGATACCCAGTAAATGATTATTACTGCGGATATAGGTTCCCCGCGGGATCTTGTTCTCGATTATAGTGGACTGCTCTGCCGCGATCTCGTTGAAGATCTGCAGTTTTGTCTGCACCAGTTCGTACAAACAAAGTTTATCGAAAACAATTGCCGACTGGGTAGAGTTCAATTTGATATACTGAAGCAAATTATCCGTAAGATGGTACATCCGGTAACCCGATTCATAGATCAGGTGCGCCGTTCTTTTATTCTCATCCAGGCTCTTCTCTTCCAGGTCAGCATCCGTATTATCGAACAATCTCCGGGCCGCACCGGTCAGGTATTTCAATGGCGTTTTGATATCATGGGTGATGGCAGCGATCAGCCTTTCCTGCATCCTCGTTTGCCTGCGCATGCTTTCTTCCGATTGCTGTAATTCTGTGAGCGTGGTTTGCAAGGCTTGTGTGCGCTCATCGATCTTCTCTTCCAACTGTGCATTTTTTCGTTGCACATATCGCAGCTTGATACGCGTGTACAGGAGGAATCCCCCCACCAGCAATACCAGCAAAAGTATGCGGAACCAGCCGGTCTCATAAAAGGCCAGCGGTACTTCCAGCAGGATGCTTTTCACCAGGTAATTATTGCTTCCGAACCCATTCGCTTTCCGGACCCTGATCTCATAACTGCCGGAGGCCAGCGAAGAGAGTCTGATAGCACCGTCGGCATCCAGCGGGATCCATTTGCCTTCCGTGCCATCCTTCACCAGGGAAAAGTCCAACTGCCTGTTGTACGGATTTCCGAAATAAGGCATGGTGATGAAAAGACGAAGGAAGTCGAAATGCTTTACCAGGGAAATGGTATCGGCAAGCGGAATGGTCTTCCCATCCAACTCGATCCTGTCGATGAACAGGCTCAGTGCCGGAACTTCCGGGATCAGCTTCGAGGGATTACCCAATACCAGCCCGTTCAAAGAAGGAAAGGAAAAGAACCCATCATCCAGCTTGATGCCGCAGGGCTGGCATCCGCCATTGAATTCATTTGTATTGAATCCGGTATTCTTGTCGTAATACAGATAGAATGGGGCCCGGCCCTTTCCTGCCGCATAATCCAGCAGGTCTTGCCGCGATGTCTGGAACAGTCCTTTATTGGTGGTGATCCAGAAGAATCCGGCTTTATCTTCCAAAATGCAATGTGCCGTGGACAAATAATTGCCCTTGTCGGCAGGCATGCGTGTCAGCTTCTTTCCATCATACAAATAGAAACCATCCTCATACGTGGTGATCCAGAGCTCTTTTTCCTGCCGCAGGAACAAACTTCGAACATACTTTCCCGATAGCTCTTTGATGGAATCTATTTTTCCTGTTGGTTTATCGATACAATAGAGACCTGCCCCGCAGCCCATCCACAGTTTATCCTTTCCTTCTTCCTGCACATAGCAAAGGTCTTTGATCTCAGGATAGATGATGCGGGGTTGAGCATGGGGATCGTTCAGGCTGAAACGCCAGCTAGGCCCCCGCTTGACCCCTACTATGAGGTTACTATCCCGGTCTTCGTACAGTACGGTCAGCACTCCGGGCATATTGAATTCCCTGAGCAGTTTCCTGCCGGTGGGATCGAAGCAATACAGGTTGGCGCGATGCTTCACCCAGATATTTTTCCGATGGTCCACCACCATGCTGGATCTGTCTTCCTTCATTCGCTTATTGAATTCCGGCAATACTTCATTGTCCTTGTGCAGTCCAAACAAATAGCCTTGTGGTGTCAGTATCTTATTATCGCCGATGGCGGCTTGTGCATAATACACTTCATCGGCATCGGATTGATCGGACCGGAGGGTATAGAACGGTTTCCTGGTGAGCACGAAAAGGCCGCGGGTCTGACTTCCCATAAAGAGCCGCTTGTAGCGGGTATCGTAAAGGATGGAAAGTATCCTGTTGGCTTCATAATCGAACTCGTGCATCAGTAGTTCCGTGGTCAGCCCGTTCCTGGCGCCGGGCTTCAGAAGGTAGAGGCTTTTGCCCGCTACTACAAATGCCTGACCGGCACTGGTGCTCCAGTATAGTTTCGGTTGTACCCGGCCGTTAAGTACGCCTGGCTGTGTTCTGATATCCCCTTGTAATTCGCCGGTGGCGATCACCTGGCCATTCTCTATTAGTGTAAGTTTTACACCATTCAATTGGTAGAGCCTGCCACCCAGCAGGAAATATTTATAGAAATCCCCTGTCTTGTATCTTATGGCAGACACGATCTTTCCACTATCATATTCGATAATGGAATCCTGGCTCAGAATATGGTAGTGCTCTTTGGAGATATTGATCTTGTATCTCTCTACACAGATCAGTGAAGCATACATATCGGGTAGCCCCAATGCATTGTATAACTCATACACTTCCGTAACCGGATCCTGCTCATTGCCGGATATTTCCAGCCAGGAGTTACCGGGTAGTATGCCCGCCTGTCCATCTTCCATATATACTACCTGATTCCTTTCCGTGATGCCGATCAGGCCTCCCGTATTGCGGTTGGGGATCAGCCAGGCCATACGGCTGCTTTGCAGGGGCAACTGATTCTTATTGAAAGAGCGGAAATTTTGTCCATCAAAACGCACTACCCCATTCTCTGTCACCAGCCAGCAAAACCCGCTCCGGTCAAATCCCATATACTTCACACTATTCTGAGGCAGGCCGTTCTCATCGGTATACTGCCGGATAGTATACTGCAAAGTATCATGCGCATGTAATAGAAAAGGGAATAATAAGAGGATCAATAATGGTACAAAGGACTTCATAAAGGACAGGCCCGGGTTAGCGGGGTTTAATGCAATGGTTTTTTAGAGCGGGAGCGTTGCCGGTGTAACCTGTGTAACGGAAGGATAAGGTTCAAAAAGGTTGCCGCAAAACTACAATATTATCATGCTCGGAAATACAAATCACTATTTCATTTTTCCACTTTTTTAAACATGATCACATGTTAAAAAAAACTCCATAGAAAGTTCTGTGCGGCTTATGTTCATGAAAGCAAAAAGTAGAGTGGGATCAGCGAAAGGAAATTCATCAACAATACCGGCAATAACAACTTTTTGGCAGCAAGTTCTTTCCGGCAGGCTTTCAATATAAGGAACTCCGTGATCAGCGCCTGCGCACCAAAAAGTAACACTACATTCCAGGGAAAAGAGGGCGAGCCCACCAAAGAAGAAGAGAACCGGAGCAGTACCAAACCACCCACTACTACTGAAACTACATTGGCCAGGGAGGCAAACACCAGGCAGGCCAACATCTTATGGTATTTGAAAAGATAAAGCACCAGTGTTTCTATCACGATCGTGATCAATAGCTGGAACAGGAAGAGGGGAATTACGTAAAGATTGTTCATGAATTGGCAATGAGATGCAAATATGACGACAGAAATGAAAGGATCAGGTTATGTATGACCATTTTTTTACTTGAAAACCAGTAGAAATAATCAAATATTGTCATGTCTTTTCTACACGCTTTCCGTCTTTTACCGGGGTAGAATTACCTTGATTAGCGAATTATAAACAAATATTGTCCGGCATTCATGGAATATCTCCAAAAAATGATAATATTGGTTTAATGAAAGTCCTCCAATTCACGGTTCCGATTGTTCAAAAGGGTTCAGTGGCGGTGCAGGAAGACATTCTTCCCTATTTCTACAATTATTATCACCGTCATGCCGAAGCCCAAATAACGCTGATCATCAAAGGCGAGGGCACTTTCATTGCCGGTAACTACACCCAACCCTTCAAGCCTGGTGAGATCTATCTGTTGGGCGCCAATCAACCCCATATCTTCAAAGCGGATGCACATTATTTCGATAACCAGAAGGAGAACAATATCCATGCGATCCATGTGTACTTCGATCAGGATCTGCTGCTGAAGGGCATCCTGAACCTCCAGGAGTTGGATGGTATCCGGAAATTCCTGCTCGGTGCTTCCAATGGTTACCAGCTACCCGATCAGTATTGCGGAATGGCCTCCCTCATGATCAAGCGGATCAATACTGCTGAAAGAACGGAAAGGCTTTTTGAATTTTTCCGATTGCTGCAGTTCTTCGCCAATGAAGTGAAAGATTGGAAATCGTTATCGAATGGCTTCTCCAAGTATTCATTCACAGATAGCGAGGGCATCCGAATGAACGATATCTATCAATATACCGTTGAGCATTATGCGGAGGATATCTCTTTGAAAAAAGTATCTGAGGTAGCCCATATCACTCCCCATGCTTTCTGTAAATACTTCAAGAAGCATACACGTAAAACCTATATGAGCTTCCTGAACGAGATCCGAATCAATGAAGCCTGCAAGCGTATCATCAATGGCGATTTCGATTCCATTTCCAGCATCGCCTATTCCATCGGTTTCAACAATACCATCACTTTCAACAGGGTATTCAAGAAAGTGACAGGCATGACGCCTTCCAACTATATCTCGGGTTACAAACGTAAGTAAGGCCCGGGATCTCAGCGCATCATATCGTTGATTTTTCCGTAACTGAGCGAGGCTGCATTGTACCCGAAAGTGCCGCTTTGCCGGATCTCTTCGGCGGCCTGGTAGAATCCGGTGAAGGCTGCCCTTGCCAGTGAGGAGCCCAGGCTGATCCTTTTCACTCCCATCGCTTCAAAATCCTTCAAAGAAAAACCGGTAATACCAAGTCCCACCACTACATTCACGGGTTTAGGCGCAACTGCCCGCACTACTGCTTCGATATCTTCACGGGAAGATAGCCCGGGGGCAAACAACACATCGGCCCCTGCCTCTGCATAGGCCACCAGCCTGTTGATGGTGTCTTTGAGATCAGGCCTGCCATGGATCAGGTTTTCTGCACGGGCAGTGAGGGTGAACGTGAAAGGCAGGCTGCGAGCCGCTTTCACGGCTGCGCGTACACGTTCTACAGCGTGTTTGAATTCGTAAATTGGGTCGCCGGGGCTACCGGTAGCATCTTCAATGGAACCACCTACCAGCCCCAGTGCGGCTCCTTCGAGGATGGTTGCATAACAATCTTCCGGATCATCGCCATAGCCATTCTCCAGATCGGCAGAAACAGGCAATGAGGTAGCATGAATGATCTCCGCCACATTCCCGAAAGTTTCTTCACGTGTGAGCACGCCTTCCCCATCAGGCTTACCTTTCGAATTAGCCAGTCCGGCACTGGTAGTGGCGATGGCTTCAAACCCCATTGCAGTGAGGCCCCTGGCAGAGCCCGCGTCCCATGCATTGGCTATAACGAATACGCCTGACCGCTGATGAAGCGCTTCCAATGCTTCGCCTTTCTTATGCTGCGATAATGTATTCATGATATTTATCAAGATTAATGAACGATACTCTATAAAGTTACCAAGCATTGTAATGCTTCCTGAAATATTCTTTCAGAAATCCAGGTTTCGTCTGGTAATTTTTTCAACTCCAGTTGTATTGGCCGGTGTAAACCATAACCCAATATACCATGATTCGTAACTGTACTCTGATCCTTTCGTTTCTTTTCCTATGTAAGTTCGCAATGGCGCAGGATGGCCTCCCCGATCCGGGATTTGCAACTAATGGCTTCTTTCAGGCCAATTACGGCAAGGGCAAGATCACTGCTTACACAGCCATCAAATTAGCCAATGGCAAAACATTGGTTGGCGGTTACCGTAACCTTGGCAATTCTTCAGACAATGCTCTCACGATGCTGAATGAAGATGGCAGCCTCGATGAATCTTTCGGTATCAACGGCACTTCTGTTTTCAGTACATCTCCTTCCAATGACACTATCGTTCAGATCATGGAACTGCCTAATACAGATATTCTCGTATTGTCTGCGGGAACAGGGATTCCCTATGGAGTGGAGGTGCAATTGTCGAGACTTAAATCGAACGGGCAGCTTGACAATAGTTTCGGCGTATCCGGAACTGCCCGCTGGGGAAAGAATTCCAGCAATCTGCATAACACCAGCCCCCAGCAAATGATACGGACCAGTGATGGCAGCCTGCTTGTTCTGTGTCTGGCAACTGTAGACAACTACAGGCCCAGTATCGTGAAATTCAATTCCAATGGTACAGTGATCCCCTCCTTTGGGATAAATGGAGTATTCACTTCCAATACTACCGTATCGGCTTTTATTTACCAGCTTCCGAAAGCCAGGATGCATTTGAATACCGATAGGTCTGTACTTATCTATGCCATCCAACCCCGCATAACAGGGGCTATTCATGATAGCCTTCACCTGGAAAAAGTACTTTCCGATGGCAACAGGGATCTCAGCTTCGGACCGAACGGAGATGGAGTGATGCGTAAAGTTATCACTACGGAAAAAGTGAATTTTGGTGATGGCGTCACTGTGAGCGATGGTAATATCATGATGGTAATGGAAACCCCGAGATTGAATGATGAGAATTTTGTTTTGGCATACAAATTCAAACCCGATGGAAGTCCCGTTACCAGTTTCGGGAATAATGGACTGAGTGATGTATATCTCAATTCCGGATGGTTCACTAACACCCGGCTTACAGCCTTACCAGATGCTGAAGTAGCAGTTACCGGAAGTTTACTGTATGGATCCAGTGAAACTTTCCTTTCAATGACGATCATGAATGAAACAGGCAACACTACTGAATTCGGATATGGTTCGGGTATCATGTTGATCGATATGGGTTTTCAAAGTGCAGGTGGACAAATGATCAGCAATCCGGATGGGACTTTTCTCGTTGTCGGAAGCGGCTATGATCAAAATAAAAAGGAATATGCCGTTTCACTGGCCCAAATGGATGAATGGGGCAGCTATGTAGGCCTTTATTATAAAAAATTCAACAATACCCGGAATAACAATGATGCACAAGCGCTGGCAGTTACCTCCGATGGTAAGATCATTGCCGGAGGGTACACTTTTCGCAGTGCAGAACGGTCTTTGATGCTCACACGGATCAACGCCAATGGCACACCCGATTACAGTTTCCAAAATGGGGAGCCGTATATCACTACTGTAGGCACCCAGGATGATGTGCAGGCCATCAACCCATTGCCAGATGGTAAGATCCTCATTGTTGGGAACAGCTTCAGCAGCAGTTTTGAGCCTTTTATCTTTTTCCATAAACTCAATAGCAATGGCAGTCCGGATAATTCTTTTGGAACGGCAGGCCTTCTGAAGCCCGCTACAGGTGCAGGTATTTCACCCCGTTGCGTCATTTTCCTGCCCAACGGAAAGATACTGGTAGCGGGAAATGCCAATGGTCAGATGCGATTGCTCCGCTACAATGCAGATGGCACACCGGACCTGAGCTTTAACTCCACGGGTTCCATCACGCTGAGCTTTGGCACCCCCAGCAGTTTCATGGAGCACGTGATGGTGCAGAATGACGGAAAGATCCTGGCTACGGGTACAGCAAGAGATGGCATCAATAGCTATTTTGGAGTGATCCGCCTGAACGATAATGGTAGTTTCGACAACAACTTCAATGGTACCGGCATCCGCACCATTGCGGCTTATGGCACCTCAAACACCGGCAGGTTCTCACTTCAACAGGCAGATGGCAAGATTGTGGTAGGGGGTTATTCCAATGTAGCCGGAGGATCACATTTTTCCATTACACGCCTCAATAGTGATGGAAGCGCAGATCCCGGTTTCGGCATCGGAGGCTCAAACTATATCAGTATTTTCAATACAAGCCAACCCAGCAAAGCTATGCTATTGCCTGATGGCCGCATACTCATGGCCGGTATAGCGCTTGCAGGTGGAGGAAATGGCGGAGCTCTGGCCATGTTCAATGCAAACGGGACCGTGCATACAGGATTCGGAACAAATGGATATTACTTCAGCATCAATGGCGGGGAATTCAGAGGACTGCGATACCTCAGCAACAGCAACCAGATACTGGTATCCGGAAGAGCTGCTGCCGGAGGCATCACCGATGTATTGGTCGGCAAATTCAACTACACCCCTGCCACACTTCCACTTACCTGGAATAATTTCACGGCCAGCAAGCTAAACGGATCAGTGGAACTGAAATGGAGCACTATCCAGGAGATCAATACCAAAGACTTCGATGTGCAGTTTTCCATCGATGGACTGAAATGGAATACGATACAGAGGACCTCCGCAGCAGGCAACTCCAATTCCTTACAACAATACCGGTACCTGCATGCCGGTCCTGTAAAGGGTTTGAATCAATATCGTATCCTGCAACGCGATCTGGATGGCAGATCCTCTTACAGCCCTATCAGAATGATCTGGATGAATGGATCGGAAAGATTATTCAAGGTGCTGAACACCGTCGTCACCAATGGACTGATCAGGATGATCGTAAATGAGACTGGTGGAGCCACTATCAGGGTCATAAATACAAGCGGTCAGGTGATTGCAGTAAAGAAAGCTAGCGAAGGATTGAATGAGATAGATGCATCCGGATGGGCAAGCGGCATTTATTATGTAGTATCCAATGGCGAAACGGAAAAGATTTCGATCCGGTAATTAGCTTCATATTCTGTCAAGCTGCCTCATACCCATGAGGCAGTTTTTTTTGCCCTAACGCATCTTGTTTTTCCTGATGAGTATTTTCGCTTTCCTGATCTGAAGCGTGGTGAGATAATGAACCCTTTCATTGAACAATACCCATCCTCCGATGGCCCCGATGGCGCTGCCAAGGATGATATCTATCAGTCTTGCCACAAAGAGCTCATTGGTATCGATGGCCAACCGGCTTCCTGATTCCGCCAGGAAGATGGTAAGTATCGTAATGAAAACCACCGCGATACCATAATTCCTCACCACCAGGAATTCAACGATCACCTGCAAGGCCACAATACTTACCGCAATGATGAGCGGCGATGGGTGCAGCAATACGATGCCCCAGGTAAGCCCCAGTCCCAGCAAGGTGCCCAGTATCCGTTGGGTACCACGCATCCAGATATGCTTTGTACTGACGCCCTGCATTACTGCTGCGCAGGAAACCGGCGCCCAATAGGGATTATCCAATTCAAGTGCATTGGCAATTGCCAGTGAGAGCCCGATAAAGACGCCGTACGTGATGGACTCCACGATATTGGTATACCTATCCTTCGCATTCACGGGATCGTCAGGTGGCTCCTTCCCTCGCAAGGTAAGCAGGCTGTACACCAGCCCCAGCAGGCAGCTCAGCATGGCGCCCATCGCGATGTAACCAGTTCTCTCAGGGATCTTTCCCGGTTGATAGGGCATACAAATGGCCACTGATGCCAGCATGATGAAAAAGAAATTGCCCGGCGGTTTGGTAAGCCCCAGTTTATAAATGGAATAATGGATAAAGAAAGAAAACACAGCCAGTGCTATTGGGCTCGCCAGGTTGCTGAAAGAGAAGAACAGACCGAAGGTGAAAGATAGCATGATGCCCAGGCAGCAGGTCATGAGGATCATCATGCGCCTGGGAATATTGTTAGACTGTATATACAGGATCACGAGGCCCGATAAGGAAGCCAGCTTCCCTCCTTCCGTATTTCCCGAAAAATACCCAGCCATGATGGGAATCCCAACACATAGCCCGGCAATAACCGGCAGGTGCCATTTACGGGTGGTCTTATTGAATGTAAAAAACTGGTTCAAATTCAGATTTTGAAAGAATAGTGGGGAGCTCAGGGGCGTGCTGCAAAGATACGGTTCGGGATCAAAACATCCCGGTGGCCCCGTTCTTGTATACACGAACAAGGGATTAAAAACAGATAAAACCGGAAAACGAATTCCAACATGGCTTACATTTGTTATCTGCTGCATCCCTGCACTCCCCAATATGGCCGATATAAAAAAGAATATAACCATCGTGATTGCGGATGATGATCCGGAAGATCTTGAATTGCTGGAAACAGCCATTCATGCTATCGATCCCGATGCAGAACTACACCTGTTCAACAATGGCATCCCTGCTCTCCAATTCCTGTTGGATCCGAAACAGGCGATCATACCCGATCTGATCGTGTTCGATTACAATATGCCCCAAAAGAATGGTGCAGACCTGTTACTGAGCCTGGGGAAACACCCGGGATACCTGGATGTTCCGAAGATCATACTGAGCACTTCCAATGCTCCCTTACATAAGGAAGAATGTTTGAGGAACGGCGCAACGGATTATCTCATCAAGCCCTTTCATTTGCAGGAATGTTATGAACTGGCTGAAAAACTGCTGCGACTTTGCAGGAATTGATCCGGACAGGGGAAATACAAATTGAGCTCGGCTCCTTTGCCAGGTACCCCAATTGCATCGATAAGCCCGTTATGATTTTGCATGATCTTTTTGCAGATGGCCAAACCGATACCTGAGCCTTTTACAAGCACTGCGGGTATCAGCCGCTGGAATATCTCGAAGATCTTCTTTGAATATTCGGGCTCAAATCCGATCCCATTGTCCTTTACGGATATCTTGTAATAACTCTTTTCTCCATCATTGGATTGTGGTAACTGATCGCCATTTATGAGCTCAGCCTCTATGCGGATCAGGATATCCCTTTCCGGGTGACTATACTTGATGGCATTATCGATCAGGTTCACAAAAAGCTGTTTCAACTGGAAGGCCACCCCGTTGATGAGAGGTAAGTTTGTTCTTTCGATCCGGAGAGGTCTATTCGTGGCTTCTTCCTGGTAAGCAGCTACAATTTCATCGATGATCAGGTTCAGGTCTGCATTGGCGTGTTGGTCTGTTTTATTGGTTGCCCTGGAGTACACCAGCAGGTCTTCGATGAGTTTGTTCATGCGGTTTGCAGCGTTGATGGAACGGTCCAGGAACTGGCGTGATTGTGCACCGAGCAAGTGCCCCTCATTGTCTGCAACAAAGCTATTGTACAAATGGATCTTCCTCAATGGCTCGCGCATATCATGGGAAGCGGCGTATACGAATTGTTCCAGTTCTTTATTCTGGAATTCCAGTTGCTGGAGATATTCCTTCACCCGGTCTTCTGTCAGTTTTCTTTCAGTGAGGTCGCGGGTAACTTTGGAGAAGCCTATCACTTTTCCATTTTCATCATGGATGGCGGTGAGCACGATGCTTCCCCAGAAAGCGCTTCCATCTTTTCTTTTTCTCCATCCCTCATGAATGGCTTTGCCGGTGGACCTTGCATACTCCAGCAGTTGCAGGGGCAACCCGGACTGGCGGTCATGCGGCAGGTAGAACTCCTGAAAGGTCTTTCCAACGATCTCTGCTTCTTTGTATCCTTTGATCTTTTCAGCTCCTTTGTTCCAGTTGCGGATAATACCATCGCTATCCAGCAGGATAATGGCATAGTCTTCCACTTCCTCGATCATCTTGTGATACATCGCTTCCATCTCATAGAGCTCGGAAGATCTGTTGCGGAGATCCTGTAATTTCTCTTCCATGGTCTTTTCCAGTGAAGTGACCAGCTCGCGGTATTTGTCTTCACTGGTGCGGAGCTTCATTTCTGCTGCCTTGAGATCCGAGCTGTCCTGAAAAACATTGATAGCCCCTGTAATCCGACCTTGATCATCGAAGACCGGATTGATATTCACGATAGCATAGAACTGACTCCCATCGGGCCTTTCAACGATGGCTTCCAGATTTTTGAACGATTGGCCTGTTTGCAATGCAATGGCCATCGGCGTTTTTTCCGGACTGAGTTCAACACCATCCACGAAAATTTTGGAACAAGCGCAATACCGGAGGGTATTGCTGGAAAGATCGGGCGCATAGCCCCATAATTTTTCTGCTGTAGCATTATAGAAAACGATCCTACCTACCATATCACAGGTGTATACCGCCACTGGTAAGGAATCTAATAAGGTTTTGCCGACGGATGAAACCGGGACGAGGGATTCCAAAGCTAACTCCCACTTCTGCATCGAGGATCCAAATTTGTCTAAAGTTAAGTATTTATTGAAGGAAGAAGGGTAAACAAGAGGGAGAATAACTGGGGAATTTGGTCCACAGAAACAAATTGCCATTGATAGCTTTCTGCTATTTTTGAAGAGCGATAC
>JAGIAP010000190.1:0-3254 GCA_017744805.1 Chitinophagaceae bacterium
CTGCACGATAGCGGACCACCGCACTATCACAACGTTTGGCGCCATTGGAATCCAGCCGAACACCGGGCGTTTCCGGCCCGAGCCCCGGCACCAGGATCATACTGTATTTGTAATCCGACCATTTGAGAGTAGCCGCTTTTTTAAAGGCAGCCGCATTTTCACCGGCCGTCAGTGGCTCATACCTGATGGCCTCATCCCGGCCATTCACCTGCAGTGCATCCAGGGCCAGGTGTAATGGAATATTGTAAAACGGGACATTGCGCTTAGGTAATTGCCTGAAGATACTGTTAGCCATCTCTCCGCGGAACTTTGTATCATTCTTTGCAAAGCTGATACTATCGATCTTTGGATAGATCGGGGAACGGCCTTCCACATACGTCGCCAAAATATAATTCACTCCCGTTGCATCCTGTTGCCATACTTTCCGGATAAAGGCTGAGTCCGGATCGGCAGCGAACAAACTATAGGCTCCGGAAGCCTTCAATTGTCCGATCAGTTTCTTCCATACAGGTTTCAAGGATTGCATAGACAGTTCCTTACCTACAGCATCGATCTCCTCCTCTTTGAATTGTACTGCATTACTGAAACAGGCAGCTTCGCCGCAGGTGGCCACAGCCTTTTTTGCATCCTCACGCAATCGCTTGCCAAGGGATTCGCAAGACTGCCCTGCAGGCTTAATGCCTCCCTGCTCCAGCAAATACAGTAAATAGAAATTCTTTTTCAGTAAGAGCTTTTCAGTTTTCGACTGAGCGAAAACATTCACGCTTACCATCACCAGCAAGAGCCAGCCAGCAATGATCCTGAAAGCCTGGTATTTCATCTTTTTCATTTCAATTCAAACAAAACCGGATAATGATCTGAATAATTGTCCGTGAATTCATCTACCTGCACCCGCACGGTACCGATCTTCTTCACCAGGTCCTTACTGATGAAAATAAAATCGATACGGGATGGAACATCAGTCCCTGTCTTAGGCTCAAACCGCTTCGGGTGTACCGTTTTTACGAATCCGGGATGCTGTTTTTTCAGCGCATCTACGAAACCGGCTGTATGCACTTTCCGGATCACCGAATAATCGATCTTCCCATCGGCCAGTTTCAGGATAGGCGCATATTTTTTCTCATATGCCTGATAATTGGCCACCATTCTTCCATCGCTATACGCCGCCGAATCAATGGGCGACAAGGTATTGAAATCACCCATCACGATCCAATTTTGTTTTGCCGGCTGTGCATGGATATGCGCCAGTAGCAGATCGATCTCCTGCGCCCGCTTCCGGTAATCGAAAGGTGTGAGATGAACGGAAACGATATTGTAGCCGTTGATGGTAGCGGTGATGAAACCGCGATCCATATTGTCGCTCACTTTCTGCACATTCAGTATCGGATATTTAGACGTGATGGCCACCGGAAACTTTTCCCCTTCTATCAATAAAATTGCATAGCGATGTCCATACTGCTCAGCCAGCTTTTCCAGGGATGCCTGTGTAAAATTGGTCACTTCCTGGAGAGCGAGGATATCCAGGTCCATCTGCTTCACCCATTCTGCAAAGTGGGTCTTCCCGGTAGTGGTATCCAGTTTCATCCCTTCCAGGATATTATAACTCATCACGCGAAGGGAAGGACGCTGCGCCAGTGTAACGGAGGTATTGAATAGTAATAAGAGGGTAAGGATCGAAATGAATTTCCGGGCCATAATGATGATTAATTGATAAGGATCTTGAATGTTTCGTTGATAATTCCGGCAGAAACATAACAATAATAAATGCCTGGGGGCAGACTGGAAAGATCTATCCCCTGTGATCCACCGGTATATATTCTCTTGTGCACGGTCTTGCCTGAATTGTCCAATACCTGCAGCTCGAAGGAATTCACTTCCCACTTTTTGAAATCGATACGGAACCTGCCTTTGGCGGGATTGGGATATACCGAAACCCTGCCTTTCTCTTTTTCTGTTATTTCAGTTTTCTCTTCTTTGAATTCTACTATCTGCTCAACCTGTTTGGCGGCTCCATGTATCTGGGTGCTTTCTGTGGAAAGCGGGTCCATCATCAGGTCGTCCAGGAAAATGAACCAGGTGGTGGAGGTATTGGGTTGGGAGAACTCGATGGCATCCAGGGTAGCGGTAGTGCTGTTGATGGCGCCATTACCGCCATCGGTGGAACTGCCTCCATAGCTGGAAAGGCTCCATACATATTTATGCCATTGGTTATCGTTGATGATGGTGAGTTGGGGCGACAACTCCGTTCCGTCGCTATCATCGATCCATAACCGCACTTTTGCATTGGTGTTGGCGGTGGTGGTTTTCAGGTAAAAGCTGATAGTGCCTGTATTGGGGAAGCTGCGATTGTTGGAAGGAGAGCCGGTTCCAGACAATAGCCTCACTTTCCAGGCGGCTGTAGATGCGGCATCATCATACAATTTTACGATAAGTGAATTGTCGCCGCTATGTGCTGTGAGCGCATTGGTAACTACAGAAGTGGTGGACACGCCAACGGTGGTGGCGCTGTAAGTTGGTTCGCGGTTGAAATGGCCGAGCGTTCCTTCAAACATATCGAGGGTAAGGGTGGTAAGGTATGCGAGCAAAGCGCTGCCCACTTCTCTCGGGCCAGTAGCATCGGAGGGTTTGTTCCTGAGCACATCATTGCCCATCATAGTGGAGGATCCGCCGCCATCGAGGTTGAGCCCCTGGTAACACCCGAGAAAGACCATGAAGTCCGAGAATTGGGAAAGGGTCATCCCTTCGCTTACTCCCGGATTCCTGCCATCGGCCACTACCAGGAAGATCTTGTCTTTGGCCTGATTGAAACCGATGCCCGTTCTGGGTGCGAGATCATTGGGCACAGGGCCGTTCTCGTCGGCTACACTGGTAGTTACATAATTGGCACCATCGAGGATCAGCCTGGTCCAGCCCCCGGTGAGTTGTTTGATATTAGTGATGCCGGAAGGATTGGTGATCACCTGCATGTTCAGGTCCACCGTTTGCCCTACACTGATATTGTCCAGGAAGATCTTGGCAGCCCCGGTGCCGGATAGCACGGCCTGTCCTGAATCGAAGCTCATATTTCCGGTACTGGATTTGGCCAGTACAGTACAAGGCACCGTGGCATTGGCCTTCCAGGCGCCGATGCCTCCAACGGGGACGATCTTCAATTCTGTTCTCCCGGTTGCGGATGTTCCCGTGGAGCTTCCTTTGAAGCGATTGTACAAGAGCAGCTCATCGCCGGTGGCAGGCCTGTTGATACTATTGATAGT
>JAGIAP010000190.1:3264-5673 GCA_017744805.1 Chitinophagaceae bacterium
GATAGTAATGCTTGATCCACCCGCAGTGAGCGTGTAGCTTTCATTCAGCTTTGTAATGAAAGGAACATTGGCTTCGGTGATGGCAAATACTGTCCTGTTCAGCATCGTGTCCCAAAGAATCTCTCCATCGCCGATCATCATATGGCGTGGATTGTATTGCGGGCCGCCACTGGTGAAAAAATCCGAGTTGATGCCGGCAGTCACTTCGTGATACCGGATACGGTCGTGGTCCGCATACATTTTAGGCACAGTCTCTTTCGGTCCATTGATGATATTGGCCGATTTCACCGCCTGCAACCTTACGGTAGGTTCATCCAGATCTATTTCCATCACATAGATCTTTTGTGCAGGAGAAGTGGTTTTGTAATGTTTGTACACTACGCCTGGCGACATCCTGCGGGTGGAGTCGAGCGTATATTGTGCCCATGCAGTTGAGCATACTGCCGGTAACAGCATGCCCAGGAAAACCATCTTTTTCATTTTTGATTCATTAAGGATGAGGAATATGATGAGTTATTTCCATTTCGGGTTCTGAACCAATTGCGGATTGAGCGTGATCTCTTCTAACGGTATTGGATAATAGTAATCTTTCTCTTCGTTGAAAATTCGTGGTGTGCTATACAGCGGATTGAAATTGCCGGATGTTGTGTTGGTGAGCCTTTTCTGGTTCACGTTCACGATACTGCTGGTGCCGGGAGGAGCGCCACCTGCATTTCCGTTGTGCAGGTATACGTCTGCTTTTCCATCATTATTGAAATCGAATGCGCCCAGGCTCGGGAAGTACATGCCCAGCATCGGTTGTTCCAGTTTCTTTCCTTCTTTCCAACGCATCAGATCGTCCCAGCGCAGGCCTTCATTGAACATTTCGATCCTTCTCTCCCTCCTGATCTCCAGTATCACTCCTTTGTTGGAGCCCTTTTCCACATTGGGATACATGGCTTCCAGGTAGGGATCAGGATGGCTATTGGCATCAGCCAGATTGAGGCCGGGCATGCCCACGCGCTCGCGGAGTTTGTTGATGGACTTATCCAGGTCGGCTTGGGTAAGCGTTCCCAGTTCGGCTTTTGCTTCGGCCAGCACCAGCAAGGCTTCCGCAAAGCGGAAGAGGATGATATCGTTGTAAGAGTTGTTGGAGCTCCACTGGTCCTTGCTGGCAAGGGCCTTGATGAGGCGATAACCTGTTGTGGCAATATTGATGTTGACCGGTTCCGGTGCGGTTTCTTTGTACACTGTGAAATTAGGGCCAGGCGTGGTTTGTGTAAGACGGGGATCGCGGTTCTGCATCTCTTCATAGAATCCTTTTGTATCGTAGCCTGGCTGATCGGTGAAGCGGGTACCGTCTTTCATCAGGTAACTATCTATCGCATCTTTGCAGATGCCGTATACGCCGGCCGTAGGCGCCGTCATAAGGTAGCTCATGCCGTGGCGACCGAAAGTGGGATTGTAATCCCTGGCCAGAATGGTTTCGGTCACATCCTGGTCATTGCGTGCAAACAGGTCACGATAGCAGGTGTTCGGGCCACCGGTCGTATATAATTTGTAAGCCGGGCTTGTGATCAGTTCGTCAGCGGCGGAGGCCGCTTCATTCAGGAATTTCTCATGGTCTCCCAGGCCATGGTATTTCCTGAAAGTACCCTCAAACAAGCAGATACGTGCTTTCAGGATAAGCGCGGTGTATTTGGTAATGCTGTTGAGTTGGATCTCTTTGGGGATATTGGCCACGGCATAGTTGATATCGTCCAGCACGGAGTCCATCACCAGTTTCCGGGAATCCCTTGCCTTGTACAGATCGGGATCATCGGCCGACAACACCTTGTTGTACCAGGGTACATCTCCATATGTTTTCACCTTATCGTAATAGATATAGGCTCTGAAGAACCTGGCGATACCACCATACTTTAGCTTAGCTGCCTGGTCCGGGCATTTTTCATAATGCTCCAGGAAATAATTGACGGAGCGAAGCGATTCCCAGTTCCAGTTCGTAGTGGCCTTGCTGGCAGGAACGATCCTGGCACCTTTCACACGGTCCGTAACTACCAGGGGAATGATATTGTCAGATTCTGTATCATCGATATATACCCTGGTATTGGGAAGGAATTCGTAGAACCCATTCGTATATACCTGCAGGTCAGTGGCGTTATTGAAAAAATTATTGGCATCTATCTGGTCTTTGGCCGTGGTGTCGAGCTTGTTCTTGCTACAGCTTACAACCAGCAATGAGATATAAGTGATGAGTATGAAATTGATCTTCTTCATTTCAAATACTTTTAAGGACTAGAGTTACAGCGTGATATTTACTCCTGCAGAGAGGATCCTGCCGATGGGATAATCTTCTACGCGGGAACGTGTTGCTGCATAGTTGGGATTGGAGTAGATGATACCTGAGCCCGCCATTTCAGGATCGATGTA
>JAGIAP010000190.1:5683-10855 GCA_017744805.1 Chitinophagaceae bacterium
AGGTTACCAAAACGCCAGGTGAAAATATTCTCGCCACTGAAGTAGACCCTCATCCGTTGGATCTGGGCTTTCCTGGAAATCCTTTCTGGAAGCGTATAACCGATGGTGAGATTCTTGATCCGCATATAACCTACATTGATAAGATAATAATCGTTCACCTCTCCGAGAGAGCGCTGTGTTCCGAGAGCCGCATATCCCCGGTTGATCTGCGGATAGGTGTTTCCGGGAGTTTCGGCTGACCAGGCATTGGTGATGAGATCTTTCCTGATGAAAGAGAGGTAAGGTCTTTCATAAGAGCCCCAGTAAATATCTCCGGTGGCATACCAATCCTGGTGGGCTATGCCTGTTCCGGAAATGGCCAGATCGAAATTCTTCCACTCTGCACTGATATTGAAACCGAAGGGGAACCTGGGCATAGCGTTCCCGATTGCATCGAGGTCCCCATGATCGGCCAATGTATTCTTTCCTTTATTGATGGCGCCATCGCCATTAAGGTCCAGGTATTTGATATCCCCTGCTCGAAGACCCTTCCACTCTGTGTTCTGTACGATATTGAGCTCGTAGTTATACACCTGCCCCAGGCTGGTGGTAGGGTTGGTGAAACTGTTCTGATAGTCCTTCGCTTCTTTATCACTCTGGAACTGCCCACCGATCCTGTACCCGTAAATGGTGCCCAGTTTCTGTCCTTCCCAGAAAGTATTCATCAGGCCATTGGGGTTGGGATATTTCGTGATCACACCTTCAAAATTGGAAACACTGGCCGTTGCGCGAAGCCTGAGATCGCTACCAGCCACATTGAAAGTATTGTTGTACGTGAAGCTCAATTCAAATCCACGGTTACGCAGGCTCGCGATATTCTCTTTTGGTTCCGCTGCACCGAATACAGCGGGAAGCGGTTGACCAGGCAGGTACATGCCTTCGATATTCTTCTCATACCAATCAAAAGAAACTGTAAAACGATCATTGAAGAAACCGAGATCAGCACCGATATCAACCGTTCTGGAATTCTCCCAGCTCACTACTTTCGGAAGCGGCAACGGCGCTCCAACATAGTTTGCCTTGGCGTTGTTGATCAACCAGGAGGTTTGCTGCGGTGCCAGCAATTGAGAGAAGGTATTGTTATCGATATTCTGGTTGCCGAGTTTCCCGTACGAAGCCCTGAGCTTGAGAGAGCTCATCACCTCTTTCAGAGGTTGATAGAATTTCTCCTTGCTCACATACCAACCGGTAGACACGGAGGGGAAAAAGCCCCAGCGACTGTCTCTCGGGAATTTGGAAGAGCCATCGTAACGGGCATTCACTTCCAACAAGTATTTATTCTTGAAATCATAGTTCATTCTTCCAAAATATCCCTGGATGGCCCAGACCTCAGCTTCTCCGTCAGCCAGGTACATTTCGGTACCCAGGTTCAGGTTAGCGAGATTGTTGGCCAGCAAGCCATTCTGCGCAGCTTTTACATAATCAGATTCAAATTCTTCGTGATTGAAGCCCAGCATCATTTTGAAGTTATGCTTCTTGTTCAGGCTGGCATTATAGGTGCCATACACGTTGAGTGCATTGAGCGCTGCCCGGTTCCTGTCTTCCGTGAGCCTGTTGACCCCGCCGACCGTTGGAATGATCTTATCGCCGGTGAGGTATTTGTATTGGTTCAGCCTGGTAGAGTTGGAAGTATGCGTGATCGTGCTGCTGTAATCGAGATTGAACTGCAGGTCCTTTGTTACGGTAAGCTTTGTACCGAGTGTATTCACATACTGCTCCGAGTGGCTCCTGATATAATTGGAGCGATCCGAAAGCGGTCCCTGGGCACCACTTCCTGTGAAGTCGAAAGGAACCCCATCGATCTCAGTAGGATGGAAGGGGAAGAGATAATACCAGGTTGTATTGCTCCAGAGCCCTCCATATCCATTCTTACCACCGCCATACTCGAGGTTGTTGATGGTATTGAGCATGCTATTGTAAGAGAGTTCCAGCCAATTGGTGGGTTTAGCCCTAACGCTTCCTTTGACGTTGATCAGCTTCAGATCGGCATCTTCGATATTCTGGATGCTTTGTGTTTTGTAAACCCTGCCGGAAAGATATCCAGACAATTTATCGGTACCACCAGAAACGGAAACATTGTGATTGTAAGAGTACTGCGTTTGCCTGAAGAGGAAATCGTACCAGTTGGTATTGTAGAAGAATTTGTAGGAGCCGTTGGCCAGTTGCTCTTTGAATGGTTGCAAGGTGCCATCCATCACTTGTTTTATTCTCTCGTAATCCTCATCCGAATAACCGGTATAGTTGGTGCCGTTGTATCCGTATAAGGCGGCATCAGCAGTTTTACCATAAGTGTATGGATCAGTGATATAATCCGTACGGGTAGTGGGCCTGGTGAATCCGAAATTATTGGAGTAATTGATCTCTATCTTTCCCTGTTTTCCTTTTTTAGTGGTGATCAGGATCACGCCGAAAGCGCCTCTTGCACCATAGATAGCGGAGGAGGCTGCATCTTTGAGAACAGTAACACTTTCTACATCAGCCGGGTTGATACGGTTGAGACTTCCCTGGAATCCATCTACCAGTATCAGCGGAGATCCACCATTGATGGAGTTGAACCCTCTCACGTTGATCTCAGGAGCTTCGTTGAAATTTCCGTTATTGGATTGGATATTCAAGCCTGGCATCATGCCTTGTAAGGAAGCGATGATATTGGGACTGGAGCGCTGACGCAGATCATCACCACTGATCTGTGATACCGCCCCGGTAAGGTTCACTTTCTTTTGTGTACCATAACCTACCACTACCACCTCATTCATATTCTGCATACGTTCGGTAAGAACGATGGGAGCCAAAAAATTTGAATTGGCAGGCAGTTCTTTTGGGTTGAAGCCGGTATAGGAAATGGTGATCCTATCCTGGGGATCGATATTGACTAGCACAAAATCGCCTTCTTCATCAGTGGCAACGGCCCTGTTGGCAAGTTTGGCTTTCACCGTAGCCCCGATAAGCGGTATCTGTTTACTGTCCATCACCTTACCACGGATGGTGATCAGTGATGAGACGGGGGGTTGTTCAACCTGCTTCGTTTCAATTTCCCGTACAGTGATACTTTTGTCTTTGATCTCGAAACCAAGTCCAGATCCGGCAAATAGTTGTTTCAGCGCAACGGAGAGATCTTCATTGTTCACTACAACCGTTACGTTACCTGTTTTCTTCAGGTCTTTCACATTGTAGATGAAATCCAGTCCGGTTTGCTTCCTGATCTCCCTGAACACGGCCGTGATAGGCTTATTGCGTTCATTGAGAGTAACACGTTGGGAAGAACCACAAAGAGTGCATGAAAGGAAAGCCAGTACAAACAGGGCTTTCAATAGAATCCCGGAAAGTTTCCTTTGGCTTGCGGAGCTCATTTTTATACATAGAGAGTCTGTATAAAACCTCATATACCTCGTTAGTTTTTGGGGTTTTAAATGGAGAATGCAATTATCTTTTCAGTGACGTTTGAAAATTACAGGAGTTGGATAAGGCTATTTTGTTACGATGATCTTTCTTCCTTTTCCGGAAGCATCACCTTGTATCAATTTGAATTTGACAGTTCCCGTTCTCTCGAACATATTCAACACTTCCGAAATATTTTTGAATTTGGAGATCATGCCTCCAAAATGTTCATCGTTCACTGTGCCCTGGTATTCTGTGGTGAACCCGTACCAGCGCGAAAGTTTTTTCAGGATGCTTTTAATGTCCTCATCTGCAAACATGAAGTATCCGTTCTTCCACGCTACTGCTTCTTCGGTATCCACTTCTTTGACGTTGATGCGGCTGGCATCGGTTAGTCTTGCCTGTTGTCCGGGCTTTATTTTCACTTCATTGAGGGTATTGGATACTTTAACCGATCCCTCCAGCAGGGTGATGGCCTGGATATCGTCGTTATCGTATGCGTTCACATTGAAATGCGTGCCCAATACTTCCACGGTGCTTTGATTGAAATGGACCTTGAAGGGCCTGGACTTATCCCTGGCGATCTCGAAATAAGCTTCACCGCTCACTTCCACTTCTCTGGAGGAGCCAGAGAACTGAACCGGGAACTTCAATCGGGATGCGGAGTTCAGCCATACCTTACTACCATCGGCCAGCACAAGTTGGTACTCTCCCCCCACAGGAATTTCAAGGATATTGTACACAGGGCCAGGGGGTTGATTGGCTTCTTGTCCCTTTTCATAAACGATCTCTCCGTTCTCTGCTTTCCTGATCATGGAGCTTCCTTGTTTTCCGAGTATGCCGGCATTGGTAGAGTCCAGCAGGATCTGTGAATTATCCGAAAGGATCAGCACAGCTTTATTCTTTTTGCCAGGCAGGAAATCTGTAGGAACAGTTTTTTCCTGAATGGCCATTGTATTGTTTTCTGTTCTTTTGTTACCGGCGATGAATTGGTAGCCCATAAAGATCACCACGCAGGCAGCAGCAGCGGCGGCGGTCCATTTCAGCCAGGGTATCCTCCGCAGGGCTGGCTCTTGTTTTCCATTTTTCGATCGCTTTCTTACTGCTTCAAAAAGCTGATCGCTTTCATTGGCGTTGAAGAAACCGGCATCTGACGGTTGGCTGTCCATCAGTCCCTTGAAGAATTTGCGGGCGCTGGCGGCATTTTCTTTTCGCGACAACAACTGCAGCAGCTCAGCATGTTCATCATCGCTGATCTGTCCGTTACGAAAGCGCTCTATGAGTATATCTATTCTTGAAATGGCCATAAGCTGTGTACCGGTTAACTGTTTACTTAATAAGCATACAGCACTCCAGGTCTTCTATGAGTAAAGACACAAAAAAGTGCAAAAGGGAGATATGGATTCCGGGAAATTCAAAAAAATATTGAAAAAAAGAAAAGTACGGGGGAGAAAGTACCGGTCTTGATCAGTTTGGAGATAGCCTGTAAGGCCCACTGCTGGTACTTCTTGACGGAATTCACAGAGATATTCATCTGGAATGCGATATCCGTGTTCTTTAACCCTTGTTGGCGGAGAAGATATACTTTTCTCTGCTGTAGCGGCAACTGATCCACAGCATTATCCAAAAGAGAGTAGTAATTCTCTGCAGGGATCTCTTCTTCTTTTTGCGATAAATGCTGATTGATATCATCCTGTTTTTTCTTTACCAGGCTAAGTTTCCGGATGGCGTTGAGGGTATGGTTCCGGGTAATGA
>JAGIAP010000191.1 GCA_017744805.1 Chitinophagaceae bacterium
GTGCAGGATATGTACGAGAGAAAAATAAAATATGCGAAGGGCGCGCCATCGCCACAGTTTGCCTTTGCGGATACCAGCGGCACTGTGGTGACTTTGCAGAGCCTCCGCGGCAAGTATGTGTACATCGATCTCTGGGCCACCTGGTGTGGCCCCTGCAAAAGGGAGATTCCTTACCTGATAGAACTGGAAGCGAAGTTGCATGACAGGAATATCGCGTTCGTCAGCATTTCCATCGATGAGGTAGGCGACAAACAGAAGTGGAAGGATTTTGTGCGGAAGGAGAAACTGACAGGGATCCAGATCATGGCTGACAAGGCCTGGGAAACCGCTTTCGTGAAAGATTACACCATTGTAGGCATCCCGCATTTCATATTGCTGGGCCCGGAAGGAGAGATCATCGAGGCAAAGGCCAAGCGGCCCTCTGAACCAGAACTGGAAGAGCAATTGAAAGCCTTGCTGATGAAATGATCAGGGTGTTCCCAGTTGTTCCCAGTCCGGAAGGATCGTTAGGGTTTTCTGAAGCTCAAGCCAGTTAGGTAAAGCTGCATAAAAAGAAAAAGGACCGCGATAAGCGATCCTTTTTCTTTTCCGGGAGGTACCGGCAGCAGTGCTGCAAGAATGGCGATAACATATACATGCCAGAGAATATTGGCCGCCTTCCGGCCCATAGACATACGATCATCAAACTGAAAAAAATATTTCCCGGGTGGTGAAGAGGCCCGACACCAATGCTTCGGTTCTGCCTGGCGGTGAGAGAAGAACTGTGATATCACGCAACACATCGTATCCCTGCCAGCTTGCGGATCAGCTTGAAGGCAAAGAATACAATGAAACTACCGATGCCTGCCATCACCTGCTGCCACAAGGGCGAAGAGATCTATATTATCGGATCCTGGTAGGTTGAAACGCTTCGGGCCGGAAGGGCACTTCCTGATCCGCCATGGCTCCTTCTGCTCATTCAATTCCGTCAACTGCTAAATATAACAAGGACAGGAATGGCAGGCTATTGAAATTTGTTTCCCAAAACAGTGAACGTATGAAACCTGCCATCAATTCCATGCTATTCTTCTTGTTGGTGCTGTCAGCAGGCACCGGTTGCAAAAAAGGCGATACAGGCCCAGCGGGCACCGCTAATGTCTTCTTTTCTGAATGGTTCACACCGAACGCGTATATCAAAGACACGGTATTCGGTGTCTGGGGCTTCAAATACAACAAAGCTGTACCGGCCATCACGCAAAAGATCCTCGACAGTGGGTCTGTACTCGTATATGGCAAACTGTTAGGATATAACCCTGCAATATGGCCCACCAGCCAGGTAAGCCAGTTGCCCATTTCTATTACTTATTATCAGACCGGTCATCAGGTGGATATCTGGGAAGCCCTCGTCAGCCCCGGTAATATCAGGATCCGGTTCACCAATGATCATAATATTTATAACGTGATCGCCACGCAGCACCAGTTCAGGTACGTGATCATTCCGGGTGGAATGCCAACGGCGCAAATGACCAATATGAAATACAGCGAGGTAGCGAGATTGTATAATTTGCCGGATTGAAATGAGCCCTCTCCAACGATAAATGCGAGGATGTCACATAAACTATATAAGTTCCTTTCAGCAATTGCCGGGAGGGAATCGCAACACTTGATCTTGTTGTAGACCGTCCATCCAGATCAATTTGTTTCAGGCGATAATACAGGTTACTACTACCGGAGGGAACGATCTCTTTGTGGAGGAATTCGTATGAACGCTTCTGATAGCTGTCGCCTGCCCCTTTATTGTTCCGGCTTTTTTGAAAGCAATACCATCTGTTGAATATTCGACTTCAAAATGATCGTTGTTTATTTCCTGTGCAGTTTGCCAGGTTACCAGCACATCTTTTTTTCTGCACTTTTGTCTCTGGTTACAACATAATTTCCGCCATCTCTAGACGTTAATAAATCAGGATTAGGCCAAACTGTAGTAATAGAAGGGACATTCCATGTTCATCCAAGTTGTGATCCTGTTCTTTTTGATATGAGGCCTTCCGATGCAGATAAAAGAAATGTTGTGATAAGAAGTAATGAATTTGGAATAAAAGGCAATAGCTACGTATTAGCAGATGGAAACAAGACGGTTTATGTTCTTCAAAATGTAACCGGAACAGGTACTGTAGTTGCACAGTTCCCCCTTGATAAATTTACAAGTATCGGCATTAAATAATTTTATATGTGCATTAAAGACACAGTTAGTAAACCTTTTTTTATTTTAATAGCATCTATTCTGTTTATATCCTGTAAGTCACAAACAGGGAGTGGGGAAAGTAATTCAACTAGTAAGATTAAAGTAGGTTTTATTGTTAATGACAGTTCGTTTATTATAGATAGCCCTTTTGAGATTGTAGTAAAAAAACTAAATGATAGTTTATTGTATAGGGATGAAGTTATCAATGACTCTATCGTTATTCCTGACAACCTTTGGAATGCGGCTGATTATTTTAAAGTTGTTGTTAGTTATAAATCGAACTTACTTTCTTTTGATTCTGTAAGTAGTACGTTGGCGAAGCCAACAAAAGGAATGCATTGGGAATTTGGTATAGAGAAAAAACCTTTTTTGGTTGTAGGGAGTATTGTACCTCCTGATATGACGAAGAATGACCTAAACTTAAAAGAAATTTATTTTTGGAGATTTTATCCATATGAAGGGTATGTTAAGCATATCATTAAGAAGGTTTATTAGAACCCAACTATTATAGTTACCTGAAGATCAAGCGTTTTCTATTAAGTTGTGTAAAATAGAAAAAGGATCACCGAAAGGCGATCCTTCATTAAGAGGTCCCGAGCAGATTCGAACTGCTGTAGGAGGTTTTGCAGACCTCTGCCTAGCCACTCGGCCACGGAACCGTTGAGGGGAGTGCAAAAGTAGGATATTTGTTCGATATTTGACAAGAACTATCGATACTTTTTATGGGAACAATTCAAGAATCTGAACTGATAATCAATGAACGGGGGGCCATTTACCACCTGGACCTCCTCCCCGAAGAGCTCGCAGACACCATTATCACAGTAGGTGATCCCGACCGCGTAAGCAAGGTCAGTAGCTACTTTGACAAGATCGAAGTGCGCCGCCAGCACCGGGAATTCGTAACCCATACCGGCTATGTGGGCAACAAAAGATTATCCGTAGTGTCCACTGGCATCGGGCCCGATAATATCGATATCGTTCTGAATGAACTGGATGCCCTGGTGAATATCGACTTCAAGTCCCGCACCATCAAACACGAGCATACCGTGCTCAATATTGTCAGGATCGGCACTTCCGGCGCCCTTCAGGCATCCATACCGGTGGATAGCTGGGTGGCCAGCACCCATGGCCTCGGTATCGATAACCTCCTCAATTTTTACCGCTTCGAGGATAATGAGGAAGAGCGTCAGCTCCTGCAGGGCTTCATCACCCAAACACAGCTCAGCCATCGCATCTCCCAACCCTATATCAGCTCCGCTGCCCCCAGCCTGCTGAAACATTTCGTGTCCGGTTTCGACCATGGCATCACCGTTACCTGCCCCGGTTTTTACGGCCCGCAGGGACGGGTATTACGACTGGGCCTTAGTCACCCGGATCTCATCGATCGCCTCACCAATTTTTCGTTTGGTCAGCATCGTATCACTAACTTTGAGATGGAAACCGCTGCCATCTACGGATTGGGAAAACTACTGGGCCATCATTGTCTGTCGCTCAGTTCCATCGTGGCCAACCGCGTCAGCAAGACCTTCTCCAAAGATGCAGCCAGGAATATGGACAACCTTATCACCACAACAATTGACATACTCAAAGGGTTATAATAGTATATGGATCTACAGTTTTTCAAATACCAGGGCACAGGCAACGATTTTGTGATCCTGGACAACAGGAATGGACAGTACGACGCATTGACCAATCAACAAGTGAACTGGATCTGCAACCGTCGCTTCGGCATCGGTGCAGACGGGCTGATGATGCTCAACTCCAAACCAGGATACGATTTCGAAATGAAATACTACAATGCCGACGGCCGCCCCAGCACCATGTGCGGCAACGGAGGCAGATGCCTGGTGAAATTCGCCTGGCACCAGGGTATCCGTAAAGCCATGTACAAATTCATCGCGGCAGACGGAGACCATGAAGCCGAGATCGATGACGATGGCACCGTCAGCCTCAAAATGAAAGATGTCAGCCTCATCAAAGATTATCACGGGGATTTTATCCTCGATACTGGTTCCCCCCACTATGTAAAACTGGTTACAGACGTGATGGAACTGGATGTCTATAAAAAAGGAATGGATATCCGCTACAGCAACCACTTCGCCAAAGAAGGCATCAACGTGAACTTTGTTGAACAGAAGAAAGATGATGAGATCATCGTTCGCACCTACGAACGTGGTGTGGAAGATGAGACCCTGTCTTGCGGAACCGGCGTTACCGCCTGCGCCCTCGTTTTCTATCATAACGAGCGCGGCTTCAATGACGTTACCGTTCACACGAAAGGCGGCAGGCTCACCGTAGAGTTCGACAGGATCGATGATGACACTTTCGAGAACGTATGGCTTTGCGGCCCCGCAGAAAGAGTATTTGAAGGAAAGATATCCGTACCGGATATCAACTGATCACCGTTCTATTATCGTTCTTCACCAGCATCTTCCAGGCGATCCACCCGATGATCGCCATAAAGACCGTATGGTAAATGAGCAGATCCGGCGTACCCAGGATCCGGATCCTCCTGCCCCATCCCGACGCCAGCAGGTAGTTCAGGAACCGATGGCTATATAAGAACCCATACAACATCGGAATGATGCCGAAACCCGCAAGGGCCCACCATTTTCTTTTTTCACTCATCCTCCTTCCGATCTGCACCAACGGCAACAGGCATGCGAATAATACCAATACCATCGCCAGCAATTTGGCCACCGGCACCGGAAAGCCCATCAATGCAAATCCTGCTTTCTCGTCTCCCCCACCCATGATGGCCGTAACCACCCTCGCCAATGGCATATTGGCAAAAACCAGGGCAAAGCCCATGGAGCGCTTATGCATATCAGTGGCACGGAGAAAAAAGAAGGTTCCCATCCAGATCATCCAATAAGAGAATAATGGACCGGCAAAAGCAGCCAGGAACAACCAACCCGCCTGCCGGCAATCTGTACAGGTGTTCCAGGTATTCACAACCCTGGTTCCGTAACAGCCACAGATCCCATATCCGGTTATCAGGTGGGCCTGCTCATGCAGTTCCAGCATCACCATATTGAAGGCAAAAAAGAAAATAATGTACAAGGGATTGATCCTGGAAGGGGCCATGATCAGAAATGTACTGCACTTTGACAACTTTCCAACCCGTCGGTTTCCGGGCCGCCCAAATTTAGGTCCCGGCCCACAAAACTGCTAACCGGCTGTATTAACATGCTTACCCCAAACAGGCCGCCATTACTCCCTGATGCGCTTGAAAAATCACCCTACCACTGTCAGGCATACCCGATATACCGTTCATGGTATTCAAATACAAATAATTACAAATCAGCCCTTTAAACCTGGCTGTCCGCTTTTGTCCGGCCTGAATCCGCATTTGTCCCCCGCAAAAAATATACAGCAAAATTATTTTTGACCGTTGAGTTCCATTCAACGGTCCCATCCTTACCTGTTGATCAAACTAAATCGTATGAAAAGACATCTACCCTTATTTTTCTTATCCCTGTTCTTTTATATTTCCACTGCTGCCCAGATCACTCCCAATGCCAGTGGTGTTCTTTTCGTAAAGAAAGGAAGTAATGGTAACGGTAGCAGTTGGGCCAACGCCCTGGGAGAACTGGCCGATGCCATGAAGGCCGCCAATGCCGACAATTCGATCACGGAGATCTGGGTGGCTGCCGGTACCTATCATCCCCTTTACAAATACCCCGATAACCAGGCGGCCACTCCCAACGATCCGGACAACACATTCTCCATTACCAGAGGTTATAAAGTATATGGTCATTTTGCAGGGAATGAATCGTCCATAGCAGAGCGCCGTCTCTATGATCCTGCGTTCAAGACCAGCATGAGCGGGGATTTTGCCAACAACAATGTCGTGAGCAGCACCTCCGATTGGATCAACTGGGTAGGCATCCAGGAAAATGCGCATATAGTGCTTACCGTTGTCAACAACCCCTTCATATTTGTATATGAGCTCAATGGCCTGACCATTACCGGGGGCTATAACAATACAGGCAGCTATCCCGGGGCTGGTATCAAAACCGGGGGAAATGTTACGGGCATCCTCAGGAACCTGGAGATCACCGAGAATCTATCTACGGCCAAAGGATCAGCCGTATATATTGAAGGTGGTTCACTGATCATGACGAATTGCATCATCAGGAACAATCAGTCACCCGCCACCGAAAACGCCGGGATCTATCTGGGAACAGGCTCTACTGCTCATATCTTCAACACGGTGTTTACCCGGAATTTTGCCTCGGGAGGCAATGCCCTGTTCGTGGACCAGGCATTTGCCAAGCTTATCAACTGCACCCTGGTTGAAAATGGCGTCTCAAATTCAGGGACCATTACCGCCAACGGGCCCGTCGGTTACATACATTGTCTGAACAGCATCATCCTGCAAACCTTCCAGGGCAAAGGAGACTGGCCCAAACTGCTGCAAGGCTCCATGAGGTATTTTGTTCAGAACTGTATTGTAGAAAGTAATAGTTTCAACGGCTCCACCATCGCAAATTTCCAGAATATCGATCCTCAATTTGTGGGAACCACTGCATTACCTGATTTCAGTCTGAACACCAATAGTCTGGCCGTGAATGCAGGCAATAACCTGAATTATATCAGCATCGCCGGCCAGACCAACATTGCAACAGATAAGGACCTCGCCGGCAATCCGCGACTGAAATTAGGGACCGTGGATATCGGCGCATTCGAATCCCAAAAGTATACGCAGGAGATCTATTACAATGGCTCTTCAGTCACTTACGGAGACCCCGACTTTGTGATACCGGTCACCATCAGTTCGGGCCTTCCTGTATCTATCAATTCAGCCGACCCTTCTATCGCCGACGCCTATCTGATTGCAGGTAAATGGATGATTAAGATCAATAAAGCAGGAACGGTCAGCTTCACCGTCACCCAGGCGGGCAATGATGACTATGCCCCCGCCTCCAGGAATCTGGAAATTGAAATAAAGAAACGCCCTGTCACCATAACAGTGTCCGAACGATCCAAGATATATGGCGATAGTGATCCCAATATCGGTTGGACTTTCTCCGGAACAGTGAACACCGATGTGGTATATGGAAATACCATCAGGGAACCAGGCGAAGATGTTGGCGAATACAAGATCCTGCCCGGCACACTCGATGCAGGTCCCAATTACACGATCAAATTACTGCCCGCTGTTTTCAAGATCACCCCCCGCACATTGCACGTAGCCATGAGAGCTGAACAAAAATTCTATGGCCAGCCGGATCCCGAACCCGGAATGTACATCGATGGCTTTGTCAACAATGATCAGTTAGCAGGTATCGTTCACCGGGAGCCCGGTGAGGACGCGGGCGATTACCAGTATACAGTTGGCAGTCTCACGGCCGGTAACAACTACTCGCTGGTATTCTTTCCCAACAGACTTCGCATCCATAAATCAGAGCTCATCATCAGCATCGGCAGTTATAGCAGACCATTCGGCGAGCCCAACCCACCTATGGAACTTCAGTACAGTGGTTTTGTGAACAATGATGGACCGGAAGATATCGTTCCACCTGATATCCTGATGGATGCCAATATCAGCAGCATCCCCGGATACTATCCCATCTCCCTGGCCGGGGGATCATCCAACAATTATACTTTCAATCTCATTCCGTTGGGAAACCTGCAGATCACCGCTGCCCGGGTGAATATATTGCAACATCCGGCGGGCAAAGCCATTTGCGCAGGCAATAGCGCTAGTCTGCAGATAAATGCAGAAGCTGTTTCACCAATTGTGACCCTTAAATATCTATGGGAAACCAGCAGTGATGGGAACAGCAACTGGCAACTCGTCCTGGGAGAAGAGAACAGCACGCTCTCCAATGTGAATACTCCTGGCTATTACCGTTGTATGGTGATAGCGCCAGGAATCATCATTCGCTCCGATGCAGCCCAACTCGTCGTCAACAAAGCGGATATCCCCGTTATCCAAATAGCCGACAAGATCTGTTTGAACGATGGCACGGTGGCGCTCAAAGCCTCTCCGGCCGGTGGCGTTTTCTCCGGCACCGGTGTCAGCAACAACACATGGAACCTGGAAATCCCCGAAGCAGGTAAACATACCATTCAATACAGCTACACTGATGGTAACGGATGCATTGGCGAAGCCAGTAAGCTCATCGATCTCCAGGCCTGCGTAGACAACGCAGATGGGATCAGCCTGCTGAAAGCCCTCGCCTACCCCAATCCCAGCGCGGGCCCTGTAACATTGCGCTTACTCGTTGGCGTGGATGATAACTGGTACATCAGTGTGAGTGATATACATGGGAAACTGGTGCAGCAACAAAAGGTATCTTTCCGGAAAGGTTGGAATACGGTATTACTGGACATCAGTACAGAACCGGCAGGCATCTATTCCATTTCATTGGGACGGGGAGGAAAATGGAAAAAAACGATCAGCATCGTTAAAAGATAATACTAAACCGGATCGGGTTCAGTATACAGAAGGCCGCTCCATAATGTCGGGGGCGGTTTTTCTTTTTACAGATATCAGAAACAGGAATCACGGAGCATCTTCATATAGGCCGCTCCTTTCTCCCTGGCAAATCGCATATTGGCCTCGGGGATCCGCTCGGGCTCAGGATATCGCTCCAGCACTTTTTCGATGCCCGCCTCCCGGAGGATATGCAACATCGGATAGATGCTCCTGTTGGTGAAATTGGCCGCATCATCCATGGGCGCGCCTGCAAAGAAGTAGTCAGGGTGGAAACTGGCGATCTGGTACACGCCTTCATAGCCATTCTTCTTTACCAGGCCCTCGGCGGCTTTCACCAGTTTGAGATAATCGGGAAATCTTTGAAAGGATTGGGGAAAGATCAGTAAGGTGGTCTCGATAGCAGGCTCATCATCCAGCCTTTTGCATTCGCGGAGAAAGGACTGAAGCGCGTCCGACTGCTTTTCATCCAGGGATACCTGGTAATGGATACTGTTCCGCTGCACTTCCTGGTTGGCAAATGGACAAAAATTACATTTGATCACCACTTCCCTGATCCAGTTGAGGGTACGGTCGATCACTTGTTGGTTGGATGGGTGCTGCGTGCTCATTCCGGCAAAGCTACAGCTATTGCAGCAATGGGACTCATATCTATAGATTAATCCTTGAAAATCACCCATTTGTTGCCAGCTCGTTAAGTCATAAAAAATAGTATTGCTATTCAAAAAGCCATATTACCTTTGCGCCGCCGATGATACAATACTTCAAAAATATCAATCACCAGACGGTAGCGATCGACAAGGCGGAAAATGGCGCCTGGGTCAATATCTTGCCACCGCTGAAGCAGGAAGAATTTTCAGATCTGGCAGAAGGATTGGATATCCCACTGGACTTCCTGACTGACTCGCTTGATATCGATGAAAGGACCCGCTTTGAAGAAGCTGACAATGTGAAGCTGATCGTTATCAAAACGCCCACAGAGAACAACTCCTTCAACGAAAGCGACGCCTTCTACATCACCATCCCCATCAGTATCATCCTCACCCACAACCAGATCGTTACCGTGAACTCCTTCGAGAATGGTGCGATCAAAAAGTTCCTCCACACTTTCCAGAATCGTCACCCGGACAACCGGAAAATGATGGTGCTGAAGATCTTCGAGAAGATCATCCAAACTTATATGGAGCATCTGAAAGAGATCAACCAGCGCAGGAACCTGTTGGAACAAAAGCTGTACGCCGCCAACAGGAACGAAGAGCTCCTCCAGCTCATGAGGATCCAGAAAAGTATGGTGTACTTCGTTACAGCCCTCCGCTCCAATGAAATGTTATTGATGAAGATCGAAAGGACCAATTTCCTGGCGCTGAACGAAACAGAGAAAGAATTCCTGGCAGACCTTATCGTAGACAATTCACAGGCCCTTGAAATGGCGAATATTTACACCAATATCCTCAGCTCTACCCTGGATGCCTTTGCGAGCATCATTGCCAATAACCAGAACCAGGTGTTGAAAAGACTGGCTGTGATCACCATCGTTCTTACCCTGCCCGTACTGGTTTCCAGCATCTACGGCATGAACGTACCGATCCCCTATGCCAACTCTCCTTTCGCCTTCTATATTCCCGTAGGTTTGTCCTTAGTGATATCACTGGCGATCGGCTATTTCTTCCTGAAGAAAAAATTATTCTAACCACCCTCACCGCTTCCACTATGCAGCAGTTCAACGTAAGAGTATACGGTATCCTTCTGACACCGGAAAAAGACGTATTGGTAGCGGATGAACTGATCCGTGGTAAGTTCTACACCAAATTCCCCGGAGGTGGCCTCGAATTCGGGGAAGGCACGCGCGACTGCCTGAAACGCGAATTCAAAGAAGAAATGGACCTGGAAGTGCGCGTTACAGACCATCTCTATACCACCGATTTTTTCCAGATGAGCGCCTTCAATCCGGAAGACCAGATCATCTCCATCTATTATTTCGTGGAAGCCCTGGAGCCCATCAAAGTGCCCATCCGCTCTACCGAATTCGAGTTCGACGAAGCGCAGATGGCCGTTTATAAAGAACGTGGTGAAACAGAAACATTCCGCTATATCAGCCTCGAAAAATTCTCTGCCGAAAGCGTTACCCTGCCTATCGATAAAGTAGTGGCAGATATGCTGAAAGCACAACTC
>JAGIAP010000192.1:0-2252 GCA_017744805.1 Chitinophagaceae bacterium
GGGAAGAGCCGATGGCTCATCCAAGTTCGGTGCCGACAACAAATGGGGCTTCTTCCCGTCAGCCTCTGCAGCGTGGATCATCACGGAAGAAGATTTTATGAAAGATATCAGCTGGCTGCGTTTCCTCAAGCTCCGCGCCAGCTACGGTATTGTGGGTAATGCCAATATCCCTTCCGGAGAGTACTATGCCCGCATTTCCAATGGAACCCAATTTATCAACACCGGAACACTCCACCCCGAGAATATCGGCAACCCGGATCTGAAATGGGAAACGATGAGAAACGTGGATGTTGCCCTGGAATTCTCGTTGAAGGATAACCGAATTTCCGGTGAGATCGCCTACTACAGGAAAACGACAGTTGATCAACTGATCAGTAGCTCCATCCAACCTAATACCGGCTTCTTCACAGCCTGGCGGAACCTCGATGGCGGCAAGATCATCAACCAGGGCGTGGAGTTCAGCCTCAATGCCAAACTGATTGAAAAGAAAGATTTCACCTGGACCATCGGCGGTAATATCAGCAAGAATTACAACAAGGTGGTAAGCCTCGGCCAACTGACGGCAGATGCGGTGAGCGGTGGTACCAACGATACCCGTATCATTCCCGGCTACCCTGTAGGCACCAATTTCCTGGTGCGTTATGTAGGCGTAGATCCGAATGATGGTTTGCCCATCTGGCTGGATAAGAACGGTAAAACAACCAAAACCTTTTCGCTCGATAATCGTTTGCCGGTGGGTAGCGTGATCCCTGATTTTGTGGGCGGCTTCAACAGCAACTGGACCTACAAAGGATTTGAATTGGGAGTGCTCTTCACCTATGCTATCGGCGGTAATATTTACGATGGCTCTGCCAAGCGCCAGGATGGTATCATTACGGATTGGGTAATGCGTAATGATCTCGTAGACCGTTGGCGCAAGCCCGGTGATATCACCAAATATCCCCGGTTGACCATGAATACTTCCACCTATGCCGGATTATCCAGCGAATGGCAATACAATTCCACCATGTTCCTCTATGATGCAGACTATCTCCGGATGAGGGAACTTACACTCTCTTACAATCTTCCTTCACAACTCTTCAAGACCGGAAGGATCAGGGGAGTGAAAGTATTTGCTACAGGGATGAACCTGCTCACATTCACGAAATATCCGGGTGGCGATCCTGAGATCGCGAGGGACTTTAGCGATGCCCAGGACAGGAATATGAGCCCGAATATAATGTACCTCACACCTCCGCAACAAAAGGCCTTCACATTTGGTGTAAACGTGAATTTCTAATTCTAAAAGTATTGTCAGTTATGAACCATATGAAAAAATATATCGTAATACTGATTGCCCTCACCGGTATGGTGGGATGTAAAAAATTCCTGGAAAGGCCGCCGGAAGGGAAGTCGCCCGAAGAGCAGATCCTCGTGTCTGAGGATAGTGTAATGCGTTTCCTGAATGGAGCGTATACCCTGGTGGGGGGTGAAGTATTGTATGGTGGCAGGATCCAAAGTATCAAGGATCTGCTATCCGATCACAATTACGGATTGCTGCTCACTGGTGATGATGGTGAGATCTGGCGCCGGAAGACCGCCATTTTCGGAGATTATAAGAACAATTTCTACAAGGAAGTTTATAACGTAGTGTACAGGGCCAACAAGGTGCTCACCTTGCTCGACTTCATTGGCGATGCCAAAAAAGCCCGTGTGGAAGGAGAGGCCAAATTCCTGCGTGGCCTGATGTATTTTGAAATGATCCGCTTGTTCGGTCAACCTTATGGAAGTACGCCGGATAACAGTCAGTATGGTATCCCTATCAGGCTGAAACCTGATCTGTCGCTGCTTAACAGGTCGTCCGTGAAAGATGGATATACCCAGATCCTGGCTGATCTCAACGACGCGGTCCGCCTGCTTCCGGAAAATAACGGTGAATATCCCTCCAAATACGCAGCCATGGCTGCGCTGGCAAAAGTGTATTTCCAGATGAACGATTTTGCCAAGGCCTATGATTTTTCCAACCAGGTAATGACCGAAGCGGAGAAAGTAAATGGCGCTTTTTCATTTGATGATGATGTCACCAAACGCTTCTCCCTGGATGGCAGCCATGAAGGGATCTATTATATCAAGAACAGAACGGGTAATTATGAGCCTGGCAAGCATCTGCGCGACAGGTACCGTTCAGACAATGGCGCCAACCCTGTGATGAAGTACACGGCTGAAACCAATAACCAGTTCAGCAGGCCTAATGATAAACGCCAGGTATGGTT
>JAGIAP010000192.1:2262-10724 GCA_017744805.1 Chitinophagaceae bacterium
GTACAATCATGATTTCTTCGATCTGCCGATCATCCATGTAACGGAGATCAAACTGATCCGCGCAGAATCCGCAGCAGAAACAAATACCAACCTGGATAAAGCGAAAAAAGACCTGGAAGATATACTTGCCCGTGCAGGATTGCCGCAAAGCCTGAGTGGCGCAACGCCCGCCTTGCTGATCAGCATTGCGCGCCGCGAGCGTGAAGAAGAGATGATAGGAGAAGGTGGCCGCGTGGATGAGATCAAACGTATCGGTGTAAGGAACAATCAGAATATCGACAGGCGCGGTTCTCCTTACAATTGCAATGGGTTCATCCTTCAGTTCCCCGACAGGGAGAAAGCAGGTAACTCAAGTTTCATCAACAACCCTGAAGGAGGATGTTTCTAATGATCGCTCTAAAAATGCTAAATATGAAAAGAAATCTCATCATACTGTTTACCCTTTTTGTTGGCTTTGCTGCCTGCAAACCGGATGGACTGCCGGGTATTGGGGATCCGGTCAACAAATTGGATCTTATTTCAGGCAACTGGCAGTTGGACAAAGTTGTTCAGGTAGACCTCAATGCCGTTAAATACAATTTCCCTTACAAGGAGCTGGATGTGACTGCTGTAGCACCTTTCAATCAGTTCAAGCTCAGCTTTGCGCTGAATAACGGAGCGCCTGCCACCTTCACTACCACACCGGGCAACTCACCAAAGTTCATCCCGTTTGCATCTGGTAATTGGCAGGTAGATGATAAGAAGATCCCGCAAAAGATAGATCTCAGCAGTGGCCCCGATACTGTGAAAATGCAACTGGGGCCTTCCAATGGGCTGCAGTCAGGCACACTGATCATTCAATTGATCAAGGGAGATGGTGTCAAGAGTTTGTTGCGTTACGATTATTACTTCAAAAAGATCTAAACTACTTGCTATGAGAAAGATATTCTTTTTGTCTGCAATGCTACTGGCTGTACAGTTTTTGCAGGCGCAATTCGATTACAAAGCAGCAACGGTGTTCCAACCCAAAACATTTACCGCGGAAGATGAGATCACTTTCACGATAAATGTAACAGGCACCCCTCTGGAAGGAAAGACCGATCTGTATCTATGGATCTGGAGTAATGAAGGTGCAGCAGGTTATACCCTGATCAATGGTATCACCAACGGTGCCTGGGGAGCTTCCCTTCCTGAAGCTAAACTGACCAACAAGGGAAATAATTTGTTTGAATACAAGTTCCTTCCAACAAGTATGTTTGGCGTTGAGCCAGGAAAGCTAAAACATTTTCAGTTTCTGATAAAAACCATCGATGGAAGTGCCAAGATATCAGATCAAAATTCACCTCCCTACTTATTCGAACCTATCGTTTTCATTCCTGTTCCCTTTCGTGTTTTCCCCAACCGGATAGGTGCTTCAGATGTAGCCACCGTATATTTTCACCAGGACCTGGCGCCCACCGTTGCCGAGCAAAGGATGACGCCAAAAACAGTTACCGTAAAACTGTATGATGAAACCAATACCCAGATCGGCGATACCAAAACATGGAATCTTAAAACGGAGGGAAACAAGGTTTGGTCCTATTCCTTTATTCCGGATATCACCTGGACCATCCCAGCCGGTAAAACTGCCAATAAGTTCACTTTCCGGTTCGACGGAACGGGAAAAGACATAAATGGAAAAGATGTGGTTGTGACCGGAACAACTACTGAAAAAAATATTGATGCTTTACAATAAGCAACTCACTTCAACAATTGATGTCATGAGATCAATAAAAATTGTCTGCCGTCTGATGGTATTTAGCCTGCTATTGGCTGCCTGTCAGAAAATTGATTTTGATAAATCATCAACCGGGGAGGGTATTGAAACGGGATCCTTCCGTATCACTTCCCCTGTAACTTCTTCCAATATCGCGCTGAATGCTGCCACCCCATCCACTCCGTTCGTGATGACCTGGACTGCAGCCAAACCCGGCGTGGATAAACCGGTTACCTACAAATGGATAGCAGTGAAGAAGGGAGAAGATATCAGTAAATATTCTTTCGAACTTCCTTCAGATAATGAAGGGAAAGCTACTACGCTCACCATCACCCAGGAGAAACTGGATCTTTATCTTTTCTCCAAAGGGGTCCCTGCCAATGGCACGGTGGATCTGAACTGGACCATTCAGGCTTCTAACGGCGAAACACAAGTGAATTCTACGGACCTGTTTAGCCTCACCCTGAAAAGATTTGGCAATGGCGCCACTCCTTTCATTCTTTATGGCCCCGAGCCGATCCTTACCACCGCTACCGTGGATCCAACTTCCACCACTGATTTCTTTCAGTTCAAGTGGCAGAAATCAGTTCCGGCAGCAGGAAGTCCCGCTGTTAAATACAGAGTACTGTTCGATAAAGAAGGTGGTGATTTTTCTGACCCCATCTTCTCGATCGAGTCTAACAACAGCGGCTCTGATTCATCCCTGCAAGTATCTTATAAACGATTGAGTGATTCACTCAATGCGAACGGCTATGAAGATATGTCGCTTGAGAACAGACTGGTTTGGACTGTACAGGCAGTATCAGGAAACTGGACACAATTAGCTTCTGTAACCAACGCATTGAATTTACTGCGCGAAGTGAGGATGTATGTAGTAGGTGGACTGAACGACTGGAATATTAACAATCCAGTTCAAATAATTCCTGACAAAGGCCCCGGCCGCTATGCCAAGATATTCTATGCCTATGTGTTATTTAACAAAGGCGATGAATTCAAATTCGTAAATGCACCTGGTGATTGGAAAAACTCCTATGGTGTAGTGGGTGGAAGTAACGGCACTTATGATCTGCAACTGGATAAGCCTGCCAATATCGTAATTGCAGATTCTGGTGTGTACAGGATCACTATCGATGTATCCAGCAACAAAGCATATGTGCAGAAAAAGGCACCGGGTACCGTTGGCGATTTCCAATCACCCTCCTGGGATCCTGCTAATCTGAACCCCGGTGTGTATGTAGGTCCCAATAAATTCATGTCGATCGTTAGTGGTAATGGGCCTTTCAAATTCCATGACGGCACCAACTGGGATAATAGTGGTCCCGACAAATCAAGATGGTGGGGACAACACAAAAAAGCGGCACAAGGTATTCTGGATGAAGATATGGGAGGAGATAATATCACGGCAGCCGGCGCGCCCATCCGTGCTCTATGGGATGCTTCCGATCCGCAAAAACCCAAATATCAGACCTTTCCTGCCACCTTATTCCTGATTGGTGATGCTACTGCCGGCGACTGGAATAATAATAGTCCCGATCTTCCAGCGCTTACTTATCAGGGTAACGGAAAATGGAAGGGAACAAATATCCAGCTTACAGGAGGGAAAGAATTCAAGTTCCTCTTGGTGAAAAATACATGGGATTACAATTTTGGAGGAGTTAAATCCAACGCTTCGGAAAATATATTTGCGGGTGGCCAGATCAAACCTAACGGAGGTAATATGAAAGTGCCCACAACCGGTAATTATACCGTGGAACTAGATGAATTCAATAGCACGTACAAAGTATATTGATAGTAATTGCTTCAAATATGAACAGTAAGGGGTGTATCAGTAACGGGGATACACCCCCTGTTCTCTTTTAACCGGCTTGCTATGATCAGGAAAAAACTCTTGTTGCTTCTTTTTATCCTCCCTGTGCTTCCTGCATTTGCGCAGTTGATAACGGTGGAACCCGCCTTCCCCAAAGAAACAGGACAAATTGTGATCACGCTGGATTGCACACAGGGCAACAAAGGCCTGATGAATTATGCCAACCCCGATGATGTGTACATTCATATCGGGCTCATCACCAGCGCCAGCGCCAATAACGGTGACTGGAAATATTCGAAATTCGATTGGGCCACTACCACCCCTGCAGCAAAGCTTACTTCACTGGGCAATAACAAGTATCGCTATAGGATCAACGATCTTCGTACATGGATGGGCGTTGCCCCTGGCGAGACTATCACGCATATCGTTTTCCTCTTCCGTAATGGAAATGGCTCACTCGCCCAACGCAATGCCAATACCGCTGTGAATGGTGGCGATATGTACCTGAAAGTGTACGACAATAATCAGTACGCAACATTCCTTCAACCTTCTTACGATCCTTACTTCACGCCGGTGTTGTCGCCTGTTTCACAACAGGTAGGTGATCATCTCCCCGTGAAATTCACCGTGAACCAAGCAAGCCCATTGGAGCTTCTTTTCAACGGGAACTCCATTGCAACGGTAGCTGCCGGAACGGAGATCACGGCAAATCCCGCCATCACTGTGTCCGGCAACCAGGAACTGATAGCCAAATACAAGGACGGGGCCACAGACAAAACCCAAACCATCAACTTCTTTGTGTCCCCTCCCGTTACCGAGCAACCACTTCCCGCAGGTGTTCGGGATGGCGTCAATTATGATCCTGCCGATCCCACATCTGTTACCCTGGTGCTCTTCGCCCCTGGAAAAACAAAGGCCGTGGTATTGGGAGATTTCAATAACTGGACGGAGAATGCCGCCGCCCAGATGTACAAAACGCCCGATGGACAAAGGTTCTGGAAGAAGATCTCAGGCCTTGCGTCGGGAACCGAATATGCATATCAGTACGAGATCGATAATATTCTCCGCATCGCAGACCCTTACACAGAAAAAGTATTGGATCCCAATAATGATCCCTATATACCGGCATCTACCTATCCCAATCTCAAACCTTACCCAACTGGTAAAACCAACGGTATAGTCAGTGTATTGCAGACCAATGCGCCTGCCTATGCCTGGCAGGTGAATAATTTCAGTAAGCCGGATAAGCGCAACCTGATCGTATATGAATTGCTCCTTCGTGATTTTGTTGCAGCACATGATTGGGCCACGCTCAAAGACACGCTTTCTTACATCAAAAGGCTTGGAGTGAATGCCATCGAGCTGATGCCATTCAATGAGTTCGAAGGCAATCTCAGTTGGGGATACAATCCCAGTTTTTATTTCGCGCCCGACAAATATTACGGAACCAAAAATGCATTGAAGGCATTCATCGATGAATGTCATAAACAGGGCATCGCGGTGATCATGGACATGGTGCTGAACCACTCCTTTGGTCAAAGCCCGATGGTGCAACTCTACTGGGATGCGGCTAATAATGGTCCTTCTGCCACCAGTCCCTGGTTCAATACCACTGCCAAGCATCCCTACAATGTGGGATACGATATGAACCATGAATCCGCTGCTACCCATTACTTCGTGAGCCGGGTAACGGAATTCTGGTTGAAGGAATACAAGCTCGATGGCTTCCGCTTCGATCTGAGCAAAGGCTTCACGCAAAAGAATTCCTGCACTACGGGAGGCTGCAATACACAACAGGAGATCGATAACTGGAGTAAATACGATGCCAGCCGGATCGCCATCTGGAAAGGTTATTACGATACCATCATGAAGCATAACTCAGATGCTTACGTGATACTGGAGCATCTGTCCGAGAACAGCGAGGAGAAGGAGCTGGCCAGCTATGGGCTGATGTTCTGGGGCAATCTGAATTACAATTTCAACGAAGCCACCATGGGTTGGATGCAGAATTCGGATTTCGGTTGGGGACTGAGCGCTGCCCGCGGATGGGACAAGCAACACCTGGTGATGTATATGGAAAGCCATGATGAAGAAAGATTGATGTACAAGAATATCAATTACGGCAGAGTGAACGGCGCTTACAATATCAAGGACCTGAACACGGCCTTGAAGCGGAATGAAATGGGGGCAGCGTTCGGGTTGTTGATGCCTGGCCCGAAAATGATCTGGCAGTTCGGAGAGCTGGGATATGATTACAGTATCAACCGATGCAGTGACGGTACAGTGAAAGATGAGTGTAGAACAGACGCGAAACCTCCAAAATGGGATTACCAGGCGGTGCCTGCGAGAAAGAATCTTTTTGATGTATATGCAAGGTTGCTGGGACTGCGGCAGCATTCCCTCTACAAGGATATATTCCCGGGAGGTGCGCTGGAAAAGGATTTCAGTGCTGGCTTCAAGTGGATGAAGATCACCACGGATACAAGCTCCCTGGTGGTATTGGGGAACTTTGAGGTATCGCAGCAAACAGCTAATATTTCATTTCCCCGGACAGGTACCTGGTATGAATATTTTGGGGGACAGCCATTAATTGTTTCCGGAAACGTACAAAGTATTACCTTGCAGCCCGGCGAGTACCGGGTATACGTCAACCGGAACATAGCCTCTAATCCTACCCCCGTTCCGGAGATACCTACTATTAATCAGCAATTCCGTTTGGTTGTATATCCCAATCCTGTCAGCAGATCAGGTGTGATCGAGTTCGAATTGCCGGCCGGATCGTCAGTATCTTTAAGTCTGACGAATATCCATGGGCAAAGGATCGCTAATCTGTACAATGGAGTAAGGGCCAAAGGCATACATCGTATCCCACTCAGCAATACCGGATTTGAATGGGGGAAGCTGCCGAAAGGATTGTATTTTTTACAGCTTTTAATGGGTGATAAAAAACTGGTTCGTCCTTTGATGACAGAATGATTCTTTCCATCTGAGGATGATGGTCTGTATATTCTAAAACCACAATCATAATTCTGAAATAATGGGAACCGCTTTGCAGAAAACGATTCAGCAATTAAGATCCGAGAACAGGGAATACTTCCAGATAGCTATTTCTGTGGACTGTGTGATCTTTGGATTCGACAACAATGAATTGAAGGTCCTGTTGATCAAATCGGACCTTGAAGAGTTCCAGGATCAGTGGTCGTTGCTGGGAGACCTCGTGAGGCCTGATGAGAATCTCGACAATGCGTCGTATCGCGTGTTGAAAGACCGCACCGGCCTGGATGATGTATACCTCGAGCAGGTGTACACATTCGGGGAAGTGGGTCGCCACCCTGCCGGAAGGGTAATCACTACAGCCTATTACTCACTCATCAATATCAAGGACCACCAGCTCAGCCTCGCCCATAATGAACTGCATTGGCATCCCGTACAGGAGATCTCCACGCTGGCCTTCGACCACAAAGAGATCCTGGACACCTGCCTGAAACAGTTGCAGAGTAAGATCAATGAGCATCCCATCGTGTTCAACCTGCTGCCGGAGAAATTCTCCCTCCGCGAATTGCAATCGCTGTACGAAGCCATCCTCGGTGTGAAAATGGACAGAAGGAATTTCCGCAAGAAATTCTTCCTCATGGGTTGGCTGGAAGACGTGAATGAACTGGAACAGGATGTACCACACAGGCCCGGCAAACTCTATCGCTTCGATCCCCATTGGGCCAGCAAACCCAAAAGCGATAACAAGCTTTCCGAAATCGAGAATTAGGGTAAGAACGAGAACGCATCAGTTCAGCGCAAATCATATCAGACCGGTTGGTCCACGCAGATCCGCGTGTACCCAACCGGTCTGAATTTTTTAGAAAGATGCTTACTCTACGGCCTTCTGATGATCGATAATGAACTGGATGATCTCTTCCAGTGGTGTGTCGATCCTGGCCAAAGCGTCTGTGATATCATCCCTGTTCACTTGAGCGGCAAAAGAGGGCGTCTTAAGTTTCTTCATCACGCTTTTCACATCCATCCCTTCATAGCGTGTAGGGCGGATCAGGGCACTGGCGTGTATGAAACCGGATAATTCATCAAACACATAGATCATCTTATCCATCACGCTCACAGGCTCCACGCCAAAATACCTGGGCCCATGCGATGCTATGCAGCAGATCAGCTCCGCATCTACCTTTCTTCTTTCCAGCTCTTCGATAATGACGCGACAATGATCATTGGGGTATTTCTCCCAGTCGGCATCATGCAGCAGTCCGGCCTGTTCCCATTTGCGGGCTGTTGCTTCGTCTGCTCCTTCCCGTTGTATGGCCCAGGCTTTCATGACGGCGGCAACCTGCTTCATATGCAGTCGTAGCCGTTCATTGGGCACCCATTCTTCCAGTAACTGATTGGCTTCTTCATTTGACAGGAGATTTCCGGCATTGGCGGGATCTCCGAATTCAGAGCGATTTAGTAATAACTGTGACATAATCCCAATTTACGCCAGACTCGCCGGACTCGGGGTATGAAATAGCGGTTGATGAAACAAACCGGCGCGGGAGGGGGTTGGATGGGCTTTTGTAGGGAAAGATGGGACTGCAGGTTTTCAATGAAACTTCTTCGCTTATGTTTCAAAGACCGCTTTTTCATACCCCTCGCCGGCTATGTGGCCGGGAGTGCAGCAGTTTTGGTTGAGTGGGCATTGTTACCACTGTTGGTATCTGGAAATAAAACTGTTGAGCTTTCGGGGAGGAAGGCAGGCGGCAAAGGGTTGCGCATAAGCGGTCTTTGAAACGTAAGCGAAAAAGCCTGGCTCAGCACCATCGCCCCATCCAACCTAACCCAAGCTCAAAAAACATTCAATTGCGCCGGTTCGTTTCAGCAACCGCGTTGCGCAACCCTTTGCCGCCGCCGCTTTCGCCGATGTAGAAAAGCAAAAAT
>JAGIAP010000193.1 GCA_017744805.1 Chitinophagaceae bacterium
TTTAACATTTGGTTACCAGTTCTGATATTCACCTTAACATTTTCATGCCGTCTAAGTAGCGATCATTAAAAATTGTTAACCATGAAAATACTTCAGAACTCATTGAAAACCGCTTTGTTACTGGTATTGACCGTCACTGCCTTTTCTACAATGGCAACGGCACAAACAAAGCAGGAAAAACAAGCTGCCAAGGCGGCTGAAGTGAAGAAACTGGTGGACGATCAGCGTTTTGTTTTTATTGCACAAACAGTATTGCCGCAATCTGGCCGTTCCCGCCAGGTTACGCCAGACTTCGATCTTACCGTTACAAAGGATACCATCAAATCATATCTTCCCTATTTCGGCCGGGCATACAGTGCGCCTATCACACTCAATGAGGGTGGCATCAAATTTGAATCTAAAGATTTTGAATACACGAAAACAGACGGCAAGAAAGGTGGATGGGATATCCTCATCAAGCCAAAGGATGTGAACGATATCCAATCTGTTCGCATAAGCGTCACAGAAAGTGGATATGCTTATGTGCAGGTACAAAGTGTCAATCGTCAACCGATCTCTTATAACGGATATATCACGGAGAAGAGATCCGGTAAGAAAAAATAGAACGAATTTTTCCGAAAAAAGCAAAGGGCTATCCGAATGGGTAGCCCTTGTTTATGCAAGTGGGGATAATGATCATTTGTGTACATCAGCCAGTTTTCTTCCTGCTTTCTCCATACCATTCTCATCTGAGTCCACTTCCAGGTTCACGCCAACCCTCAGGGCTTTCAGGCCACTTACGCCCTGCAATTCTTCCAGTTCCAACCTTTCCACTTCTCCGCGAAGCAGGCCCTGACTTTGCAGGTACTCGATATACTCCAGGTACTCGAATGCTTCCTGCTGTTGTGAATAAACGATGGCGATATAGCCCGGCTTGGTAAGCCTTTCATTGGAATCCTTCAGGTGCACTTTATCGATCCGTTTCTTGATGATCTCGTATCGGATATTGTAAGCTCCATCCACATCGAACTTGCGCTCTGCGGTGCGGAAACTGATGGAGATCGGATGGCTATGCGCCAGGATCAGTTGACTGGTCTGCAAAGGCATGTCCAGTTGCTTTTCCAGGGAATGCGTGAGCCTTGCGGCCTTGGCCAGGGTGCTCAGTTGCCAGATCTTGAGATTACGCAGGTAGAAGAAATCGAATTTCTTATCGGGTGTAATGGCCTGCCCGATATAGATATTGAAATCCACACCATCGGTAACGAATCTTTCAAAATAATGCGGGAAGATATGCTGCGCCTGCTTCTGCTCCTGGTCTATAAAACGCGCAACCTCATTGTTTATATGTGTAATGCTGTCTTCATATTTCTTTCTGTGATGGTACACCATTTCAACAGGTGAGTCCACCGCTTCGAAGTATTTGTTGATGGGTTTGTTCAATGATGGCATGATGGATTGCAGGTGTTTGAACAACTGCACCACTTCCACTTTCAGGAATTGGAGAATGCTCAGTTCATCGTCTGCGAACAGGATATTTGAGACCGAGTGAATATACTTCCTGATCTTGAAATTGGTTTCATCCAGCAGGGGGAAGGGATGATCCTTCTTTGCTGCCAGTACGATATCATTCGCCAGGTTCAATTGCTCCAGTAAATCAAGCTGAATGGAATGATTCCTTTCAACGGATGAGTTACGGATATCGATAGCCCCGTAGAGCGGATATACATTCTCGAAAACGATCGGTTCGATCTTCACTTCCCCATCTCCCTTATCCATACCTGTGAGGTAATTGAGGGCGGCTTCGGTGAAGCGCCATTCAACGGCATCCTGCACGGCAGTGAACTGGTCTTTGATCACCCGGTCTACCTGGTGATCCAGGTTTTCCTGAGCTTTTTCCATCGCGATCTTGAAGAGCGGGATGGCGGGCTCGATCCTGGCCACATGTTCGGGCTGGAATTTTCCTTTGGTATCCGACACAATGATCAGTACACCCATCATTTGCTGGTTATCGCCGAAGAGCGGGCAAATGATGGCGCTCTTCCAGCCATACTCGGCCATGAAGGTGAGGAAGGGATAACGAATGACGGTATCCTCATTGATATCGTTCACCAGTAATGGCCTTGGGTTCTTAGCGAAGGCCGTAGTGACCGCCTGATAAACATATTGCAGTTTCTCAGGGGAAGGCTTACGCCTGATCTGTGGCCCGGTCATGGTGGTGTAGAACTCGGAGAGCACCATATGTCCGTTCACCTGGAAGAAAGGCTTGATGGCAGTGCTTGCCCCTGGAACGCCCAGCAGGTTCTGCACTTGTTGTTGCAGTTCCGTGAACAGTGCCGTATCGGCGAAATTGTTCAAATGAAGGAGTTTATCGCGGATGATATTCAACACTTCTCTTTCCGTCACTTCCCAGATCCGGATGATCACCATTCCTTCGAACTCGAATTTATCCAGGGGGAGTAATTGTTTGAGCTCGGCCGGATGTTCAAATCCACCCCCTGCTTTTACACATCCGAACTGAACATTTTCCGGCAGGGCAGGCAATTCGCCAATAGGGCGAACGTCGAGGAACCGGGTATCGATCTCGAGCTCCATATATCGATCGAGACCTGTTTCCTGGCATTTGTATGGCTCAACCATACGCACGGTCTCGGATTTATCAATATCGTATAGCCTGTTGAGGATGAACTGATACATGCAGTCTTCCTTGCCTGTTCTGGGCGATCCGCCTCCACACGCATCTGCTTCGGGCAAAGTGATATCATGGCTATGCGGATCCACGATGAAGAGCTCACGGAATTTGGAAGATTCATAGAACATCTTCATCTGGAAGGGGAAACCTGCTCCAAAAAGATCTTCTTTATCGTTGAGGGTCACAGGGAAAACCGTGGCCATCATTTGTTCAATGAGTGTTTTATGTTTATCCAGAACAGACAGATCTTCGATCCTGCCTAACAATTCAGGGTGCTGACGAACTTTGTTCAGCAGGTCCTGGTAAAGCTGGCGGGTTCCTTCCCTGCCCTCCCGGATCATTTTTTCCCACTCGCGGATAAGGGGTGCAAAACTCAGATATGAGTGCGGCGCCTGGGTAAAATTTGATTCCATTTGATTGTCTGATTATTACTGTTAATTACTCTAAAGCTAAGTCCTCTCAAAGGGTAGACGGCTGGCTTGGTTGGATATTGTAAAATTACAATAATAACAGGCCGTCAGCCAAAAAGTTGGCGGACTAAACACCGGGTTTGACCGGTTTTATTCCGGTTTTGACCGGTAGTACTGTCATCGTTTCCCAAAACCCTGAAAAACTGCGCTACGTGCGGTTATATCATACACGGCATGCACAATGGATGGGGCAGGCAGTAACCTGAATGTTAGTGGTTGAACTTTGTCGGGACTTATTTCTTAGCTTCCTTCCTTTTAGCATTCAGCGCTTTGATCTCTTCTTTCATCACCACATTCTGGTAGTATTTGCAAGCCGGTTTCAGCCCGCACTCGGGGCATTTGGGATTGCGGGCCACGCAGATATAACGCCCATGAAGAATGAGCCAGTGGTGAGCGATATGCACCAGGTCTTCGGGGATATACTTCAATAATTGTTTTTCCGTAGCCAGGGGAGTGGTGGCATTAACGGTGAGGCCTATGCGCGCAGATACACGGAACACATGGGTATCCACGGCCATATTCGGTTGTTTATCGATAACGGAGGTGATCACATTGGCTGTTTTCCGTCCCACACCCGGGAGCTGCACCAGCTCTTCTATGGTATGGGGGATCTCGCCTCCGAACTGCGACTCCAGCATTTGGGCCATGCCGATGAGGTGCTTGGTTTTATTGTTCGGGTATGAGATGCTCCTGATAAGCGGGAACAGCTCATCAAATGTGGCTTTGGCCAGGTGTTTGGTATCCGGATATTTCTCAAAGATTGCCGGCGTGGTCATGTTCACGCGCTTGTCTGTACATTGGGCAGACAAGATCACCGCTACCAGTAGCTGGTAGGGGTTATCGTACAGCAATTCAGTTTCCGCATTGGGTGCGTGTTGCTGAAAATAATGGATTACAAAGTCGAATCGTTCTTTTCTAGTCATCCTGTTAGTTGAGATGACTGCGAATTTACGGGAGAAGGGTTATTCACCGAACAACCTGGCTATCAAACAGGCATCCGGCCGGGGGATTGGATTAATGTTGAACTGATTCGGTAGCCGTTTGGCGGGCATAGTTCAGTACGTTCAGCACAGCTTCATGCCTGGGTGATTCAACCAGGGTATTAAGCGTTTTTCTGGACGCCTTCAATACTTCCAGCTTTTCGCGGAGGGTCCAATCCTCCTGTAAAGCGGCATCAATCGCTGCGGTTTTCTCGGGGGTAGTCTCTTGATACAAATACTGTACGAGTTCCTCTGGTGTAAAGAGAAGAGTCATAGGCAAACCATTTTGTCCTTGAATAAAAAATGTTCCGAAGAGTCAATTCGGATGTCCGTCCGTGATTAATAAACGTGGATTGGTTCCTCTTTATTGTACAAAGGTATTGGAAATATAACAAGCGGATCAGGGGTTTGGCAAGATAAACCATAACCCTGAGGGTAAAAATAGTAAATGTACCATGGTGGACAAACCCGGGAAAACTTTTTCTCGGAGGGCTTGATAATCAGTTGATCACAACAGTATACAAGGGGATGGTCATTCCGGCATGATGAAAAGGTCCTCATTGTCCTTTTTCATCCAATATCGCTCCCGGGCAAATTTTTCGAGTGTGGATCTGTCCGATTTGAGCAGGTCCAGCTCCGATTTGGTTAATTTGATCTGGTCCAGGTAATAATTACGACTTTCCTGCAGTTTGTGCAACTCGGCCCTATGCTTGAAATAAGTAGTGAAGATATCCTGATCATCAAAGAAGAGGATCCAAACAACAAATACCAGGGAGGTAATTGTGTATTTGTTCTTTAACCAGGCGGGTATGCGTGCGATCAGATTCATATGCTATAAAATGGAGGATCAGAAAACGATAGCGAAAATCAGGCCGCTATCACTTTCTGATCACTCCGGAAAACTATTTGGATAGAATTCAGTCAAAAAGCTTACTTACCAAATTTAATCCTTCCTTTTGGATAAATGGCTGTCTCAGCCAGGATTTCTTCGATGCGGAGCAGTTGGTTGTACTTGGCCATTCGGTCTGTACGGCTGGCAGAACCGGTCTTGATCTGACCGCAGTTCAGGGCCACGGCCAGGTCGGCGATGGTAGTATCTTCGGTTTCTCCGCTGCGATGGCTCATGATGGTATTGAAGCCATTGGTCTGCGCCAGTTGAACGGCATTGATGGTTTCAGTGACCGTTCCGATCTGGTTAACCTTGATGAGGATACTGTTGGCGATACCTTTATCGATACCTTGTTTCAGGCGCTTCACATTGGTAACGAAGAGATCATCACCTACCAACTGACATTTGCTGCCGATGGCGTCAGTGAGGTTCTTCCAGCCATCCCAATCATCTTCAGCCATACCGTCTTCGATAGAAACGATGGGATATTGTTTTACCCAGTTAGCCCAATATTGTACCATCTCATCGCTGGTGATCACTTTATTGGTGCTCTTATAGAATTTGTAGCCATTGGTCTTTTCGTCCCACATCTCTGTGCTGGCGGCATCCATGGCGATCGCTATCTGGGAACCGGGTTTGTAACCGGCAGCCGTGATGGCTTCCAGAACGGTTTCGATCGCTTCCTCATTGCTTTGGATATCCGGAGCAAAACCACCTTCGTCACCTACATTGGTGCTGTATCCTTTCTTCTTCAGAACGGATTTCAGGTGATGGAAGATCTCAACGCCCCAGCGCAGGCCCTGGCTGAAGGTTTCAGCGCCTACAGGGATCACCATGAATTCCTGGAAGTCGATCTTATTGTCAGCGTGTGCGCCACCATTGAGGATATTCATCATGGGCATGGGCAGTACGGTTGCGTTCACACCACCGAGGTAACGGTAGAGGTGCAGACCGGTTTCCTCTGCTGCTGCTTTTGCAACGGCCATGGAAACAGCGAGGGTGGCATTGGCGCCCAGCTTCGCTTTGTTCTCCGTGCCATCGATGCCGATGAGTTGTTCGTCGATATATGCTTGTTCAGTAACGTCGATGCCGATGAGTTGCTCGGCAATGATCTCATTTACATTCTTCACTGCCTGCAAAACGCCTTTGCCCATGTAGATGCCCTTATCACCATCACGCAGCTCAACGGCTTCGTGCCTACCGGTTGAAGCACCACTGGGTACAGCAGCTCTGCCTGTAAATCCTTCTTCAGTGGTTACATCTACTTCCACAGTAGGATTACCACGGCTATCTAAGATCTGTCTTGCATGAATGTCAGCAATGTAACTCATGATTCTATTTTAATTTTTTGTTGATGATGAGGTGAGGCTTCGGAAAACTTCCTCAAGGCTTTGTTCACCGGATTGCAAAGAAACGATATTCAGATTGTGTTGCAAAGCCAGTTCCATCAATTGTTTATTAGCTTCCTGAACATTTTTACAAACTAACTCCCATTCGTTAGGGCTGATCCTGTTCACAGTATCGATAGCGCTCAAGCGCTCCATCCATGCGGCTTCCAGCGGCTCTTTGAAAACTACTTTCAGCGTGGAGGTATTGTCTGAACGGTTGCGGAGCGCAGCTAAACTGTCGTCCGCCACCAACTGACCTTTGTTGATGATCACCACACGATCGCAAATGGCCTCCACTTCCTGGAGGATATGGGAAGAAAAAATAACTGTCTTGTTTACACCCAGCTTTTTGATCAGCTCCCTGATCTCGAGGATCTGATTGGGATCGAGACCGGTGGTAGGCTCATCCAGCACCAGCACTTCCGGATCATGGATCAGCGCGGCCGCCAGCCCTACCCGTTGTTTGTAGCCCTTGGACAATTGCCCGATCTTTTTTTTGCTTTCGGGACTGAGCCCAACGGTTTCGATCACCTTCTCGATGCTTTGTTTCTTGTTCTGTACATGGTGCACATCAGCTACAAAATCGAGATACTCTCTTACGTACATATCAAAGTAAAGGGGATTGGCCTCGGGCAGGTAGCCGATCTTTGCTTTGGCATGCAGGGGGTCCGCTTTTACATCGATGCCGCAAACCGTCACCTGGCCTGCATCAGCGGCCAGGTAGCCGGTGATGATCTTCATAGTGGTAGACTTACCTGCGCCATTGGGCCCCAGGAAGCCAACGATCTCTCCTTTGCCGATGGCAAATGAGATATTGTTCACAGCTTTTTGTTCTCCGTAGGTCCTGGTGAGCCCTTTCACTTCAATGCTCATAACAACGTAGAGTTTGGGATGATTAGAGATCGTATTTGTAAAGCTCATCTATAACGCTGCCTGCCTTCATTTCGTACGCGGCATTGATGAGGCCATCTTTGAGGCCGTACACCCATCCATGCAGATCGGGACGGTTCTCCTGTTTCCAGGCCCTTTGGATGATAGAGGTTTTGGCGAGATTGGTGAGTTGTTCTTTCACATTGAGCTCCACCAGGCGATCGAATTTCTTTTCTTCATCTTTCAGCTCATCCAGCTCATCGCGGTGAAGGCGATACACATCCTTGATATTGCGGAGCCACATATTCAGCACCAGTTTGAAGTCGGTATTGGTCATGGCTGCTTTCACCCCACCGCAACCATAGTGACCACATACGATCACATGTTTCACTTTGAGATGGTTCACTGCATAATCGAGCACAGCCAGGAGGTTCACGTCTGTATGCACTACCAGGTTGGCCACATTGCGGTGTACGAATATTTCACCGGGTTGGGTATTGGTGATCTCATTGGCCGGCACACGGCTGTCGCTGCAACCGATCCAGAGGAATTCAGGCGTTTGTAAATGTGCGAGCCTGTCGAAATATTCAGGGTCTGCCTTTACTTTATCATTTGCCCATACTTTGTTCTCTGCTAATAATCTTTTGTAGGATTCACTCCACATAGCCCGGTTGGATTTGATTCCCACAAATATAGCGGTATACGGGTAAATCCGGTCAACTGTTATGTTACCCGGCTTACCCGCACACCGCTAATGAAACGGATGTATTGGTCAAAAAAGAGATTATACGATCTCGTAGTTCAGCTTCTTCACAGGAGGAGCGAGGCTGAAGATCTGTTTGATTCGACCATCTTTCAGTCCATATACCCAACCATGGATATGGGGCCTTTCTTCCCTGGCCCAGATCTTCTGGATAGTATCTGTTTTGGCCAGGTTGAGTACCTGCTTACGCACATTGTGCTCTACCATCAGGTTCACGCGGTCCGCTTCATTTTCGAGCGCATCGATCTCTTTGCGGTTCTCTTCATAAAGTTCTTTGATACCGATGATCCATTTATCGATGATGCCGAAGCTCTGATCCGCCATGGCCGCTTTCACACCACCACAATTGTAATGGCCGCAAACGATCACATGTTTCACTTTCAGGTGAACCACTGCGTACTCAAGTACGCTAAGGCAGTTCACATCATCTTCTACCACCAGGTTGGCGATATTGCGGTGAACGAAGATCTCACCGGGTACAGTGCCGGTGATCTCATTGGCAGGCACACGGCTATCGCTGCAACCTATCCAGAGGAAGTCTGGCTTCTGAACATTTTCAAGTCTTTTGAAGAAGCCAGGATCTTCCTGAACTTTTTCCTGTGCCCATGCTTTATTCTCGAGGAGTAATTTTTCAATTGCTTGCATAACATTAGTTTTTAGATGCCAGGATCTCCGAGTGACCATTCACCGAGAAGCCCTGGTCTTTGTAAACACTTTTTTTCAGTTCAACAGTTATATCTTTCAGGGGAGCGGCTTTCATGAAGTCTTCTATCACTTCCACCACATCCTTATCGATGAAGTCTGCACGTTGTGCATCGATCATCACGTAGGAGCTCTCAGGAACTTTTTCCAGTTTGTTCTTGATGATCGGCTTATTCAGATAAGACACATCTTTCCGCAGACGGAACAGGTACTTGTTGTTATCGTGCACTACAAATACGGCAGATTTGAAATTGCTTCTCAATACAAAGAACATCGCCACCACGCAGCCCACCAGGATGCCCATCAGCAGGTTAGTGACCAGGATGGCTACTACCGTGATCGCAAAGGGAAGGAACTGGGTCCATCCTTTCTTGTAGAACTCGGCATAGATAGCTGGTTTGGTAAGCTTGTAACCGGTATAGATCAGCACGGCTGCCAGTGACGAGTAAGGGATGAGGTTGAGCAGCCCGGGTATGAAGGCTACACATAGCAATAACAACAAGCCATGGAAGATGGCGGACATTTTCGATTTCGCTCCTGCATTGACGTTAGCAGAGGTACGAACGATGACCGACGTAATGGGCAAACCACCGATCAAGCCTGCAAACAGGTTACCTGTACCCTGCGCCATCAATTCCCTGTTCTTGGGCGTTACACGCTTGTAGGGATCCATTTCATCGGCGGCTTCGATGTTCAACAGGGTTTCCAGGCTCGCTACAATGGCCAACGTAATGGCCGTGGTCCACACGGTCATATTGGTCAGGTAGCTGAAATCAGGGAACCTGAAGAATGTGAAGAACTCGGTGGCAGATGCAGCTATGGGGATATTCACCAGGTGGGAGGCTCCCAGGGCCAGCGAAGGATAGCTCGCTTTCAGCCATTCGTTCAACCCAACACCCAGCAATACCACAATCAAAGCGGAAGGGATCAGCTTGAATACTTTCGCTTTTTTCACCAGCACTTTATCCCAGAACACCTGCAATGCAATGGACACTGCACCCAGCCCAACTGCTACAGGCAACATATATTTTACCGAATAGTACAGCTCAGTGAAAGTATTATGCCCGTCTTTCTGTTTGAAATCTTCATCACCCACAAAATCCGCTTCATAACCCATGAGGTGCGGGATCTGCTTCAGGATCAACGTAAGACCAATTGCGGCCAGCATCCCCTTGATAACGCCTGCAGGGATATAATCTCCCAGCACGCCCATCTTCAGGTAGCCCAATACAATTTGGATAACACCCGACAGCACCACTGCCAGCAGAAAAGCTTCAAAGGCGGGCAGCTTTCCGATAGCACCTGCCACAATGGTGATCAAACCGGCGGCAGGCCCACTCACGCTCAGCGGTGATTTGCTGAGCGCACCAATAATTACACCACCCAGGATACCCGCTATCAGGCCTGAGAATGCAGGCGCATTGGACCCTAAGGCAATGCCAAGACAGAGCGGCAGCGCTACCAGGAATACTACAACCGAAGCAGGGAAGTCAGCTCCAATAGAGCTCAGCAACCCTTTTTCTTTTTTGACCATAAAATATTTTTAATACATCCGTTTTAAAGAATCGTAAATCGAACAATACCAACCAGCTCATATCGCTATCCGTCCGTTCTGCGGATAACAATAGTTACAAGTTCAGGGCATGCATCGGCATACGTGAATTGTACAGAGATGGCAAATAGAGCCATGCTATGTGACCAGAAATAAATGAATGGGAGCCTTGCTATGCAGCGCGCATAGCTGATGCTACAAGGGATTTACGCTTCGGGAGGGGGAGAAATGATCTCGAAATGGACGAGTTTCAATTGTTCCGCTGCGTGGATCTTGTGGCGGAACAGGGCGTTGATCCAGAAAGGATTTACAGAGTCTTCTCCTTCATGGATATATTCCTCTGTGATAGATACGGGATTGCCGGGAGATTTTTCGTCGGGGCCGGCGGGGTTGGGATTGCTGCTGGCTCCCTCGTTAGTCTCAACACAAGAATACTC
>JAGIAP010000194.1 GCA_017744805.1 Chitinophagaceae bacterium
GGCTTGCGTTGATCGCCGGCAGATCCTGTTTTCCCCTTTTCTTGTAAATACCATTCGCGCTGAGGCTAAGATCCTTCCAGGCGTAGATCACAGAAAAATTGGTGAGCAGTTTGGCGTGCGATGAAACATAGAAGCTGGGAGTGGCGTCGCTGCTCTCGCTGCTAAGCCATACCAGTCCGGCACTTGCCGTGAGCTTGCTGCTGGCGGAGAAGGCATGGATGTATTGCACATCTGTTTCCCATCCGGTGGTTTCTACGGAAGAGATATTCTTTGCCAGGGCATAGGTGCCGGCAGGAGAGAGGTTATCCTTTCTTGGCATATCGGCATAAGGCGTATTGCTGTAATCGATCAGACGCTTGTGATAGCGTTGGAAGAATGTAGCTGATACTTTCAGGTGCTCTCCGTAAAACCAGTCTGCACCTGCTTCATAGCTAACCGATCTTTCAGAGCTAAGATCGGGGTTGCCGATCCTGCCGCTGGTAACCAGTGGCTTGTTGTAATTATTGTACCGTTCTGTGAAGTCGGCATCACGGATGGTTTTTCCAACACTTCCACGCAACTGGAATTCTCCGAGTTTCTGTGAAAGATCGATCTGCGGTACCAATTCATTGGAGATGCTTCCGAAGAATACCCATTGCAATGAAGGCCTTACAGTAAATCCTTTCCAGATCGATTGCGATACAGAAACAAAGGGAGAAACGATCAGCAGGGAGTGATCGCCCCTGTCGTTGCTCTCGATATTCTTGTCTTGCAGGTTGCCGCCTGCCACGAGGGTAGTGCTGGCGCTGAGCCTGCGCTGATACACCAGGCGGCTTTGGAACAGCCTGGATAGGTTGTTATTGGCAGTGGAGATGCTATTGTATTTGTAATGATCGCTGACGGATTTGAAGCCGCCATCGAGGGTAAGGCTTTGCTTATCATCCTGGTAACCGATGCGGAGCTGGTGCCAGCGGGAGGTCACCTGTTCTTTGGCGGTATCGGATAAGAAGGTGGTGTAATAATTCTGAGCAGCAAAATCGCGATCATCATACGCAAACCTATATGCGATATTCCATTTTTCATTCAGGTGATAGTTGGCGGAAGCGGAGGCGGTTGTGTTATTGAAGAAGCCGGTAGTACCGCGTTGCTGAACACCATCTGCCTGGTTATGGAGCAACCCGCCTGCAATGGTGAGCTTATCCTTGCTGTACAGGAATCCCGCATCGGCATTCCAGAGGCCGTACTCTCCGAAGCCCGATCCTGCGGTTACCTGCAAAGCTTTTGCGCCATTCTTTGCGGCAAATGATCTGGTGATGATATTGATCACACCGCCAACAGCATCGGGGCCATGGATGGCGGAGGAAGCGCCTTTCAGCACTTCTATGCGCTCGATCTCAGCGGGCGCGATAGGAATATAGCTATTGAAATGACCGGTATTGGGATCGTTGAGGCGCATCCCATCCAGTATCACGAGCACTTGCTGGAAAGTGCCACCCCGCAGCACGATATCGCTTTGGGAGCCCATGGGCCCGCGGGCCTGGATCTCCACGCCGGGCAGGTACCTGAGCAGCTCGTCCAGTGAATGCACGGGCAGATCGCGGAATTGCTCGCCTTTGATCACAGTGATATTGCGGCCGGTCTCCGATGCGCGCTGGCGGATCATCGAGGCCGTGACGGTAACGGGGTTCAGTTCGTTCTCTTTTTCTTTTTCCTGTGCCCGGAGGTGCAGGCTACAGGCGCTGGTTGTAATGGTTAAAAACAGGGCAATCTTGTTCATAGCGCGCAAAAGTAGGAAAACCACAATAATCCTTAATGTATTGATAACGCTTAGCAGCTTCGCGCCTTGGAAAAAGCGGGTACTTTTATAGGCGCCACAATCCATCCCGCATTGTATGCAACAACTGGCATTGAAAATAAAAAATGGTGACGAGCAGGCATTCCAGGTGTTCTTCCACAACACGCACCACGCTGTTTTAAGATATCTCAACAAGCAAATGCACGATAATCGTTTCATAGATGATATCATCCAGGAAGTGTATATCAAAGTATGGCAGAACAGGTCACAGATAGATCCTTCCCGTTCCCTCGAAGGCTGGTTGTATACCATCGTGTACACCACCATGGTGAATCATTATCAAAGATCGGTAGCGGAAAAAAAAAGACTGAATTCATTCAAATGGGCCATGGGCACCACGCCATTGGCAGATCAAAATAAAGGCCCCATCCTGCTTCAACAAAAAGACAGCGACCTCCTTTATCACCAGGCGCTTCAAACCATCAAGCCCGCACAGCGATTACGATGTTTCCGGCTTCACCGGGAAAACGGGCTTACCTACCACCAGATCGCTCTCCAGGAAGGGCTGGCCATCAAAACAGTGGAAGGCCATATCACCGCTGCCTTGAAAGACCTTCGTAAACTGGCTTCCCTCACTCATTCCTTTTTCTTCTTTTCTCAAATCTCGTTGTTAATGATTTGGTAACCTGGATGGCTCAGGGTAGGAAGCGCTCAGCTTTGTAATAGTAATAAAGGCTATTTTGGAAAAACGAGAACAAGACGATGCATGGGAGTCTGCATTGAACGGACCTCCTCCTTCACAGGAAGAAAAGGATCGTGCTGCAAAGAATTACGAGGCAGTTTTCCAGCAGATACAATCATTGAAAGAGCCCGTGGTGGTTCCGATGAAAAGCCGCCGCTGGTGGCAATCCCCGGCGCTCAGGGCCGCCTGCCTGGTGGGTGTGATACTGGCCTGCGGCGTAGGATACCTGTATTATAAAGACCTCTCCGCCGCACCCCAGGAAAAGCCCATCGCCTGGGAACAGGTGAACACGAAACCGGGTGAAAGAAGCCGCCTCAAACTGGGCGACGGCACCATCATCTACATGAATGGAGGCAGCTCATTAAAATACCCCAAAGTATTTGCCGGCGATAAGAGAGAAGTGGAACTGGTAAGTGGCGAGATCTTCCTCGAAGTAGCTCCCAACGAAGCCATGCCCTTCATGGTAAGAACTGATAGCCTCTCCGTGCAGGTATTGGGAACTTCCTTCACGGTGAGTAACAAGCCGGATGGAGACAAGGTATCAGTGGCAGTGAAAACAGGCAGGGTATCTTTCGGTCCCGAAAGTAGATTGAGATCGCTCTTACTCACTTCAGGAAGGGAAGGGGTATTCCATAAAAAAGACGGAGACCTGAAAGAACTGAGCTGTAATACGGATGCTATTGCCGGTTGGACGAAAAATGAATTCATTTTTGAAGATGCGCCGCTTGCAGAAGTGCTCAGCGCTATAGAGAGAAGTTACGGATATGGATATAAGATAGAGAATAAAGCCGCAGCCAGTAAGCTTTTTAGGGCTAGCTTCAATCAACATACACCGGAGGAGATCATGCATACCCTCAGCATATTGGGTAATTTCAAATACCTGATCAGGGATTCAACTATCATCATTAAATAAAAAAGACCACGCTGGTTGCACAGCGCGATCTTCTAAAGTAAAAGAGTAATTCTAATGTTCAAAACTACGGGAAAATTCCTTGCAAAAGGGATAAGGGATCTGTTTGCCCTTTATCAATGGGTGCTTAAATGCTGCTTATGTATTTCGTTCTCCCTGCTGATGCTTTTTACCATGGCCCAGGACCCTGCCAAAAAGATCAGTGTCAATTTCTCCAACGCACCCCTCAGGGAAGTGTTTGTAGCCATCGAAAAGCAATCAGGCTTCAGGATCAATTATGTGATCGATGAAGTGAATGATGGAACAAAGGTTTCGATCAATATAAAGAATGCGACCGTTCGCGAAACGCTGAAAGCAGCCTTACGCAATACGAACTACCAATATATTATCGATGGTATACTCGTGATCATAAAGCCTCAGCCCAAACCAGCCGCTGTAGCCAGTTCTGCGCCTGGCCTGGTTTCCGGAAAAGTGATCGACGAAGAGAATGGCGATCCTATCGCAGACGCCAGTATAAAGATCGGAGGAAAAGCTACTGTCAGTTCAATAGATGGACTATTCACGCTGAGCTTGCCCAAAGGACATTATGAGGCTGAGCTGAGCTCAGTAGGATATGGAAAAAAGATGGTGACTGATATTGAAGTGAAGGAGAACCAAACCTTCCAACTCAATGTAACGATGAAGCGCGAGAAGAATTCCCTTGAAACAGTAGTGGTGAAAGCCTCTGCCAGAAGAGAGAGTGTTGCGGCCCTCTATGCCAGGCAAAAGAACTTTGCATCCATCAGTGACGGTATCAGTGCCGAACAGATCCAGCGCACACCCGATAAGAATTTAGGTGAAGCCCTGAAACGTATAAGTGGACTGTCCACCGTAGACAACAAATATGTGGTGGTGAGGGGTATGACTGAAAGATATAATCAGGCGATGCTGAACGGGCAGATCATGCCCAGCACGGAGTTGAACCGCAAGAACTTCAGCTACGATATGATCCCCTCCAATATGGTGGACAATATCGCTGTGGTAAAATCCATCACGCCCGATCAAAGCGCAGAATTTGGCGGCGGCTTGGTGCAGGTGAATACAAAGGATATCCCTACCCGTGATTTCACCTCCGTGTCCGCAGGTATCGGCCTCAACGACAGAACAACCGGGAAACCTTTTCATACGCTGGAGCTTGAGGGCAAAGAATATTTCGGGGCCATCTCCGATCACAGGAAATTATTCGGACGATCAGACTTGAATTCAGTAAAAGAAGTTGAACAATATTTCGACAGCAAGGGCAAGGCTCCAGCATCCTTTGGCAATAACTGGGCTGTTCATCAGATGAATGCGCAACCCTCTCAAAATTATGCGATATCCCTTGGCAGGGCTTTTTCCCTGAAGAATGAAAAGAAGCTCGGTTTTGTAACCGCTGTCAGCTACAGGAACACCTTTCAAACGCAGGATATCATTTCCGGCAGGAATGGCTTTGATGCAAAAATGACCAATGGGGATATGGACACCGTAGGCCTTCAGGGAAAACAATATGGGTTCACCACCAATATCGGTGTGCTCACAGGCGCAGGCTACAGTGGAAAGAAATTCAAACTCTCCTGGCAGAATTTTTATTCCAGGGTGCTGGATCAGCAATTACTGACGGGGATCGGCAGGCATGCCGATAATTCAAACAATGCATTGTCCCTCGGCTTCTTCGACAATGTGCAGCAGTCCGCACTTTTTCAAACACAGTTGAAAGGCGAGCACGCCATCGGGAATAATGGAATTAAGGTGAACTGGATGGGATCCTATATCGATCTCGACCGGCAAAGGCCCGATAACCACGCGCTCTGGGGTGAGATCAGGAATTCATCTCCCAAACGTTCCGAACTGGATATGTACAATATCATCTTCCCCGCAGGGCCCACCACCTCTTCAGCCAGTGATGGAGTGACCGGGGTATTACGCAGTTGGAGCCAGGTGAAAGAGAAGAACTATGCCTGGGATGCATCCGTACAAATCCCGTTCAAATGGAGCATCTCCAAAAATATTTTTAAGGCGGGTACGGCGGGCTGGTACAAGAACCGCCAGTTCTATGTGCTCAGGAGCGGTCATGGCGCCAGCGATGCAGGCGTGTATCCTTTTATCGGGGAGCTGTTCACACCGGAGTTCGATCATAAGGCCAATATCGCCACCTATGGCGATGAGTTCAGCAGGAAAGTGCCCCTGTATGCCGGCTATGGTATGTTCGATAATCGATTCGGCTCAAAGCTGAGGCTGGTTTGGGGGCTGCGGGCAGAATATTTCGATATGGATAAAGTGAACGATCAGATCAGGGAAATAGCCAAACGCTATCCCGACAAAGACCCGACCGCTTTGTTCAGCAGGGAAAAGAAATGGCAGTTCTTCCCATCAGCCAACCTCACTTATTCCCTGACACCACAGATGAATTTCCGCCTGGCATTCTCTAAAAGCATCATCAGGCCTGATCTGAGGGATCTTTCCTTCTTCGAGGAATATGATTTTGAATTGGGTGGCATGTATATCGGTGGCCTCGTAAGATCCACGATACTCCATAACTACGATTTCAGGTACGAATGGTACCCGGGGCCTGGCGAAGTATTGTCCGCCTCACTATTCTACAAATATTTCAAATACCCGATGGAGATATACCAGCAATCCGGCAACAGGATATTTGAACTGAAGAATAATTACGATTCAAAGAATTATGGCATCGAGCTGGAAGTGAGGAAGAGCCTGGCTTTCACGGAGATTCCCATCATAAAGGATATAGTGCTGTACGGGAACTTCACCTATATGAACGCGAAAGTACGGCAGATGGTGGAGACCGCTTCCCTGAACGAAGCCAGTGATTCCATCATCATCAAGACCGAGATCAAACCCGAAGAAAAGAGGCCATTGAGCGGCCAGAGCAATTACACGTACAATGCCGGCGCGTTCTATGATAATAAATTCATGGGAGTATCACTCACCTATAACCGAACCACCAACCGGGTGTTCAGGCCTACCGTAGCCTATTTTGAAAGTTATTTCGAGAAACCGATAGAAGCCCTGGATTGCCAGGTATCCGGCTACTTCATGAAGCGCCACCTGGAAGTACGCTTGTCTGTCAGCAACCTGCTGGACAGTTACAGTGTGATCTATCAAAAAGTTTTTACAAGAGAGAATATCGATAAAGCCACTAACAATGATCTTCCCAATAGTGCATATTTGTTCGACAAAAATGGTAACGACATTATTAACTTCTTAAACAAACCTGGTAGAACGTATTCTATAACCCTCAACTACAACTTCTGATCCTCGTTTCATTTTTTCCTTATTCTTAAAATAAAAATTGGGTTTATGAAAAAAAGAGCAAGCATTCTTTTTGTATCGGCTATGGCTACAGTTACCCTCGTGGTGTTGACTGTTGCATCCTGTAAAAAAAATGGAGACAAGATCAGAAACGATCAGCCGGTAAGGGCGGCAGCGGCTTCCTGCGACACCTGCACCTATGCCAATGTGGACACACTGCGTGGAGTGATTACCGTTGACAGAACACTGAATTGTAACACCATCTATTACCTGGATGGTCTGGTGTATGTGTCCAACAACAAAACGCTCACCATTCAACCTGGCACCATTATCTATGGTCTGCCTGGTAACTTAACCAGCAATCCCCGCATCCCGGGTGGTGGCCTGATCATTACCAAAGGCTCCAAGATCAATGCTGTGGGTACGGAATCTTGTCCCATTACATTCACTTCGTACAGGGATGGCAGTGGTACACCCGCTTCCGGCGACTGGTCAGGCGTTGTTCTGTTAGGGCAGGCCCCCACCAACAACGGAACTACCAACATCGTGGAAGGTGTTCCCAGCAATCCTCCTGCCGATGCTACCTATGGTGGTAATATCGACAACGACAATTCTGGTACCCTCAAGTATGTTGTGATCAAGTATGCAGGTTTTGCCTTGTCTGACAACAACGAGATCAATGGTCTCACCATGGCAGGTGTAGGTTGCGGAACCACTATCGACTATGTGGAAGTGTTCAAGGCCAATGACGATGCATTCGAATGGTTCGGTGGTACAGTGAATGCCAGCCACCTGATTGCGGTAGATCCGCTGGACGACATGTTCGATTTCGACAATGCTTACAGAGGCCATATCCAGTTTGCCCTGGGCCTGGCCGATCAATCACGCGCAGACCAGAGCACCTCCAATGGTATCGAGTCTGACAACAACGCGGGTGGTACTGTTACCACTATCGAAACACGCCCCGTGATCTCCAATATGACCCTGATCGGTTATGCCGATTCAACACTGGCCAATTCCACCAACAGGGGCAGGGGTAATCACTGGCGCAGGAACACAGGCTTCATGCTGCAGAATTCCATCGTGATGGGCTTCAAAGAAGGATTATTGCTGGATGGCAACCTGTCACAGGAAAAATACCTCGCAGCGTACAGCTCCGGTAAAGTGCGTGACTCACTGAAGCGTAACCTGGTTCATGCTTACAATGGTACTACGGCATCATTCGTGACCAACGGACCATACACTACTGCTCAGTTCAACACCAGGGCTCTGCTGGTGTCTTCCATCGATTGCGGCGATACACTCTTCCAGGAAAATCTCCGCTATACCGGTTTGAATTCAAATGCAGGTATCCTGCTGACCAATCCGTATGTGCGCAGCACCACCGGTTTCTATCGCCCGCAAAGCACTTCTCCTGCAGTGTCTACCACCACTGCTAATGTAGGATTTACATCCTGTGCTTTACCGGGCCTCCCCAATCCCTGCTCTTACTCTTTCGGCACTGTCAACTATGTTGGAGCATTCAGCTCAAGTGCAGGAAGCGACTGGGCTGTGAACTGGGCCATCTTCGAGTAAAAATTCAGAACTCTGTTTTCCATTCAAGTGGTTGGATAGAAATATCCAACCACTTTATATCAACACAAAAGTTTTATGTACAAAAGATTTCTTCTTTTCACTACTGTTTTTCTTGTTTTCGTTTTTTCCGGATGTAAAAAAGGGAGCGTTATCGAAGCGCCTGCATTTACAAAGATCACCGTTGAAAGCCTGTCCTTATCCGATGTATCGCAGGTAGCTGTATTTGTGAACAATATTGCTGTGGGAGAGCTGAATGCCGGATCGGGTGTAAATAAATTGCTGCCCAGGGATGGCGCTGCAGGTTCAATGACCCTTACCCTTAAAGATGCCACCACCGGTGAATTGTATCTCGATTCTGTGTTTGAGGTGCAGCATCTGAACGCTTTCAGGGTACTGATCAATAATGCTCTTGGCATCAGGCAATTCATGAAGGACCGTTCAGACAATTCTGATCCCATCCCCACAGAACATATCCGCATACAACTGGTAAACAAGATCATGAAGAATGGTGTCAAAAAGAAAGTTACGTTCAAATTGTTCAGGGACTCGGTGAACACTTTCGTGAACCTGAAAGAAATAGAAAAGAAGTTCGAGAATGTTGGATATGAAGAAATGAGTGAGCCCCTTGATATTGAATTATTGTATTACAAAAGAACGCCCAGTCCTGTTTCTCCCAAGATCCGCAAGAATATCCATGTGCAGGCATTGGATGCCATAACAGGAGAGATACTGGTGGATATTTCACCGGAGGGTATTTTAACTGTCAATAAGGAAAAGCATTCCATTGTTGTTCCCATTGCAGATGAAGACCCGCAAACCAGTTTGCTCAACTGGACCTCAGGAATTGGATGGGCAAGGATAGAATTGTAGAAAAAATAGTGTTTACTTCGATAGGTTATATCTCTTTAACCCGTTGTTTTAAAACTGGTGAACAAGTGAAACTCCCACTGCGCCATTGTTGTAAAACGGAGCGATAATGGAAGCATGCTGCTTGTCTTTTCCTTTTGCAAATACTTTTTTTACGGTAGGGTACAGGTAATAAGCGAGATCTGTTGACAAAATACCGATGCCTGCCCCTGCTGCTACATCACCGAACCAATGTTTATTATTATACATCCTGAGATAACCAGTAGTGATCGCCGCCGCATAGCCCGCTACTCCATACCAGGGAGAAACATCTTTATATTCTTTTCGAAGAAACTCAGCGCCCGCAAAAGCATTTGCCGTATGACCGGATGGAAAGGAAAGCCTGTCTGCACCATCTGGTCGCCATTGTTTGCTGAAGTTTTTAGTAGCATATACGGTGGAGCTCATAATGATTGTAGAGAATCCATAAATGATTGCCTGGTCCTTTAAATTATGCGCTCCCTTGATACCCAGGGCATTCAACCCAAATACCGCCACGGCAGGCGCCCATTGCAAATAGTTGTCGATATGTATCTGCCGGTGCCTGTGTTCCAGCCACAATTCTTCCTGCACTTCTTCGTTCACATCTTTCAATCCTTCATTGCCGATGGAAGTAACCCCATACGTTATCAGTATAGCGGGCACCAACAGCATACGTGTTGGAAAAACTCTTTTAGGTGGTGGCATCGGTTTATCGATCAGGGAGATCATGGTGTCTTTGGGCAATGAATTCCCAGGGTTGCTTGCACTGGTGTCCTGGCCTCTGGCAATACTTACTGCCAATAATGTTATGAGCAACAAGCCACTAATTGTTTTCATGTATCAGGCATTTAAGGCACTGCATTGTTATTTGATTATAGCAAGCTACTCTGTAGAAACGTTGAATAGAGCCAACCCATGGCCTGTTAACAAACCAATAACCTGATAACCTGTTGTAACGACTCCTTCTTGTTTCCTTCCTCCAAGAGTCTTCAGAATTGCGCATTAGTATTGTACTACAATAAAATCGCTCATTCATGAAACAGTATCTTTTAGCAGCAACGATGTTGCTGGTGACCGTAACAGGTTTTTCACAGGAAAAGAAAGGAAAAAGCGAAAAACCTTCTGCTGCTGCACAAGCAGCATTTCATAAAGCTTTTCCCGGCGCCACAAAAGTGAAATGGGGAAAAGAAAACGCAGATTTTGAAGTAAACTTTAACCAGGGCAAAAAGGAAATGTCAGCAGTATACGACGCTGCCGGCGTACTGAAGGAAACAGAAGAAGAAATTGCAGTAAACGCTTTGCCCGCGGCAGTTACCAATTATATCAGGCAACATTATAAAGGGGCCACCATCAAAGAAGCAGCAAAGATCACCAGAGCAAACGG
>JAGIAP010000195.1:0-255 GCA_017744805.1 Chitinophagaceae bacterium
AAACGGGAGGCGCCGTCGCGACGGATATTGAAATTGAAGAAATATTTGTTGTCGTAGTTATAGTTCAAGCGACCGAGATAGGAGATGAGGTTCCATTCGGTGTTATTGCTATTGGCGGCCAGCGTGGCGCCGCTAACGTTCGCCACATGGATCAGGTCGTTAGGCAGATTGCTGGCGGAGAGGCTGCGGTAATTCCTGTCGTAATACTGATAGGTATAACCAGCCATCGCATCAAAATTATGAGCACCTTTCTTC
>JAGIAP010000195.1:265-10459 GCA_017744805.1 Chitinophagaceae bacterium
CTTCAATTCATAGGTGATCAGGTTCTCTGTCAGCCATGAGTTATAGTTGTAGGAGGTATTGCCGGCCGTGATATTGGAGTTGGGGGGAGCCACACCAAATCCGCCGTATTTGGAGCCGCGGAAATAGTTCACATCCTGCGCAGCAATGTCCACGCTCAGCGAGGGTTTGATGTGCAGGCCTTTCGCGATCTCGAGGTCTACATAGAGATTGCCCAGTGTGCGGAATGTTTTCTGGCTCTGCTCCAGGATATTGAGTTGTTGAAGCGGGTTGGCCATGGTGTACATACCAAAGGAACCTGATTTGGCAACAAAGGATCCGTCGGCATTGTAGGGATTCACGATGGGAGAGGATATGATGCCAAGGCCCAGGATCTGCCTGTTGCCATCGGTGTTGCCGGTGGTGTTCTTATCCACCTGGTAAGTGGGAGAGATATTGAATCCGATCCTCAATCCATCCACTGGTTTGAATTCCGTATTGGCACGGAAAGAGAAACGTTCCATCCCGGTATTGAGCATCACACCTTCCTGGTTGAAATAGGTGGCAGTGATACTGGTTGCCACTTTCTCGGTACCTGTAGAGATATTGAACGTGTAATTGTTCATGGGCGCTGTGCGGAGCAATGCGTCATACCAGTCTGTTCCTTCGCCGTATTTGGAAGGGTCTGCATAGTCGGCGGGAACAACGGCTTGCCCGGAGCCATCTTTCCAGTTCTCATACTTGATCTTGTCCTCATAATAGCCTTTCATGAAGCTGGCAAACTCGCGCGCATTCATGAGATCGGGCCTTCCACGCCGGGGAACGGACTGCCAGCCGTAGTAAGTGCTGAAGCTCATGGACGTGCGACCAGCTTTTGCCTGGCGGGTAGTGATGAGGATCACGCCATTGCTTGACCTGGAACCGTAGAGCGCAGCAGCAGCGGCGTCTTTCAGTACGCTGATACTTTCAATATCATCAGGGTTGATGGTGTTGATGTCCCCGGCTATTACCTGTCCATCCACCACAAACAAAGGGCTATTGCTTCCGCTCATGGTAGCAGCGCCACGGATGCGGAAGGTCATTGCCTGACCGGGGCGGCCGGTCACCTGGTTGATCTGCAGGCCGGTGGTTTTACCATTCAGTCGCTGGGCAAACTCGGCCGCAGGGATATCCGTCAGTTCAGCGCCATTGATCTTTCCGATGGAGCCTGTGATATTCCTGGCCTTTTGTTTACCATAGCTCACCACCACTACCTGGTCAAGGCTATTGTCGGCAGGTTCCAGTGTTACATTCACGGTAGACTGTCCATTCAGTTTTATTTCTACAGATTTGGAGCCGATGCGGCTGAAAACGAGAATGGCATTTTTAGGTGCAGATATCTTGAAATGTCCTTCAGCATCTGTACTCACACCTTTCTTATCGCCTTTAACCTGCACGGTTGTTCCGGCGAGCTCGCCTCCGGAGCTGATCGATACTTTACCGGAGACTGTGATATTGCCTGCATCCTGCGCAATACCCTGGATGCAGGTGAGAAGAAGAGCGCAGAATAAGACCATTATCCTGCTTGGCCATAAGCTGAGTTGCCTGATGTGCCGGGGGTTCAATTTCATACAAACAGCGTTTCGTTTTTTGGAAAAAATGTTTCGATTACCGGGTGAAAATATATTTTACTATCCGTTTAACTATCCTGTACTGTACTGCGTTTGAGGCCTTCAAACCACACATTAGGAATTGATATTGCATAAAGGGGCATTATGCTCAGGACAATAAACATTACAAACTTCTGGTAAAGCTTGATGGTTGATTGTTCAGCATTTTTGTAACAGGACGAGGTCCTGTGGCAAGGGCTGATGATTCCAGGCAGTATGCACTGCCAGGGCGGCTCCGACAGCAGTTGCCTGCGCCATACTTGCCGCGTATATGTCGATTTGTGGAAAATGGATCGATAGGAGACGCATGTACAATTCATTCCTGCTGAAGCCTCCGTCCACAAATATTTTTTTCACTGGTGCACCATTCAATACCAGTGCTGTGCTCCTGGCCTGTGCATGGGCAATATCGATCATCAACTGGTGGTAGGCAGTGATATCGTCTGCAAATGCATTCAGGTCGCGTTCATGGAAATGCAAATATTGGGAGGGGGCTTTCTTCGTTCCATCTGTACTACCGGTTCCCAACAAACGAAGAATATTTTCGTCTGCATTGATACTGCTATATCGATTTAGCGGTTGCGCAAAAAAAGTGGCGATCCTCTTTACCTGCTCTTCATGATATTGCCCTGCAAACAGCCTGGATGCTTTTACGGGTTTCGCTTCATAGCTCAGATAACAGAGGCAGTCATGCTGCAATTCTTCTGCCGTCAAAGCCCTGCTATTGAAGGGATGCAAACTGATGCACCAGGTGCCTGTAGAGATCAGCACAAAGGGATCCGGGAAACTGATCAGGTAGGGGATAAGCGCACTGGAGCTGTCGTGCAACCCGATACCCGCCTTCAATTGTTGCTCAACGTTAGTGACATTCACTGTGCTCAGTTGCGTATGCGGTGCAATGGGCGCCAGCTTCTCCTGCAATTGCTCATCGCTGGTCCAGCGATGGTATTGCTGTTGATCGAAATCCCATAACGCTGTATGGCAACCGATACTGGTGATATCTGAACAGGCCACCCCCGTTAACAGGTAGCTCAGGTATTGGGGAAGATGCAATGCATACTGAACCTTCCTGAACAGCTCCGGCCTTTCTTTTTTCAAGCGGAACAACTGCAGGCCGGAATTGAGGGAGCCCAATGCCGGCGATGCAGTGCGTTGCGCAAACAACGCTTCCCCGTCATGAGTATCATATAGCTGCTCCTGCAAGGCAGCAGGATAGGGCTTGAGATAATTGTACAGCGGCGTAAGTACCTGGCCCGTGGCATCGATGTACACGAGGCTGGCCCCATAGGCCGTAAAGTTCACGGCCTTCACTTCATATTGATCCATGGCCATCACATCTCGCAATGAATCCAATACAAACAGTTGCAGGCTTTCCAAATGCTCACAGGGATCACCGTCCTCATCCGTAGTTTCGGAGAAGCGGGAACTCCGTTCAAAAACAGTCTGGTACTGCTCATTGAACAGGAAGAGTTTTTTATTGGTCTTACCAATATCGAATATGGCGATAACAGGTGTTGGTTTCATTACAGTCCTGTTGCGATCGTTTTAGTACCTCTTTCATTGATCAGTTGCTGACGGATGCCTGCACTGCGATAGAGCTTCAGCGGGTCCAGTGCTCCACCCGCCCGTAGCCTGGCCTCTGCCACCAGGGGGCGAACATCGGTGCGATAGGCGGATTGCAGGATCTCCTGAGCAGCCACTACATCATTTGATTCACGTGCTGCTTCCAGTGCTTTCGCATCTGCCAATAGTGCCTGCGCATACGCGATCATGATGGCTTCCACGGATTGCAGCAGGTCTTCCAGTGGGTCTTTCACATTATGCGAAGCATCTATCATCCATCCCAGATCAGTGGTATGGTCCATCCCTTTGGCGTCCATGCCATCTACCAGTTCACGGAAGATCAGGTATAATTGGTATGGCTTGATGCTGCCAACCGTCAGGTCATCATCGCCATATTTTGAATCGTTGAAATGGAACCCGCCCAGCTTGCCTTCCATCAACAACAAGGCCACGATCTGCTCGATATTGGCATTGGGATGATGATGGCCAAGGTCCACCAGCGTATAGGCTTTAGGGCCCAGCTTGCTGGCGTAGAGATAGGATTGGCCCCAATCGCCCACAGTAGTGGAGTAGAAGTTCGGTTCAAAAGCCTTGTACTCTACAAAGAGCTTCCAGTTGGCAGGTAAGGCTGCATAGATCTCTTGCAGGCTCTCGAGCACATATTGGAAAGCCTTCCGGAAATTCAATTGCCCGGGAAAACAACTGCCATCGGCCAGCCAAACGGTGAGGGACTCGGAGCCCAGGTCCACCCCGTGTTTGATCACTTCGATATTGTGTTGGATGGCCTGTTTCCGAACGGCTTTGTTCACATGCTGTAAAGACCCGAACTTATAACTTTCTGCCTGACCGGGCTGATCCTGGAAAGTGTTGGAGTTCATGGCATCGAACTTAAGACCATGTTGTGCGGCCAACTGCCTGATGGCATTGGCATCTTGCGGGATATCCCAGGGGATATGGAGGGAAATGGCCCCGCTGCTGCGGTTGAGCGCATGCAGTAGGCCTATGTCTTCGATCTTATCTTCTAAATTACGAGGCTCGCCACCACCTGAGAAACGCCCGAAGCGGGTGCCCCCCGTGCCCAAGGCCCAGCTTGGAATGGCTACCTGGAAAGCAGCGAGCTTGTCGATGATATCCGGTGTGTTGGCGATCTCTCCCGTGAGAGCTCGCAGTTTTCTTTCATGGCTATTCAGCAGCGACTGGTTATGGTCTGCAATGCTGGTTCTGGCAAGTTGCATACGTTTTGGTTTTGGAAGGGATGGTACCCGGATTAAGAATTATCTCACAAAGCTCATGGCAATGCCTCCATCTACATTCAATACATTCCCTGTCGATTTATTCATCAGTCCACCTACGAACACATAACAGGCATTGGCGATATCCTCAGGAAGGATGATCTCATTCAGCAAAGTGCGTTTGGCATAGAACGAAGGCAGCTCTTCCACCTTGATGCCATAGGCTTTCGCTCTTCCTGCGGCCCAGTCGCCTGTCCAGATCTTGCTATCCAGGATCACGGCATCGGGGTTCACCACGTTCACCCGGATCCTGTCCTTGCCCAGCTCGGCGGCATTGAGCCTGCTGAGGTGCAGTTGTGCTGCTTTGGCCGAACCGTATGCTGCATTGTTAGGACCTGATACCAGTGCATTCTTGCTCACGATATTGATCACATCGCCTCCTTTGTTTTGTTTCCGCATGATTTCGATGCCGAGTTGGGTCACCAGGAACTGGCCTTTCACCAGTACATCATAGAGGAGATCCCAGTCTGCTTCCGTATGTTCTTCGATGGGCTTGGAGATGGATAGCCCTGCACAATTTACAACAATATCAATCCCGCCGAATGCGAGGGACGATTGATGGAAAGTGTTTTTGATGGTTTGGCTATTGGTCACATCCAATAAAGAAGTAATGTATACATCCTTGCCGTATTTCTGACTGAATTCCTTGCCGGCCTCTTCCAGTCTTTTTTCATCATTGTCGTTCAGCACCACGCAGGCGCCTTCATCGGCAAATCTTTTGGCGATGGCTTTGCCGATGCCGCCGGCGCTGCCGGTGATCATCGCTATGCGGCCACTCAATGCCTTCGGTTTGGGAAGCCTTTGCAATTTGGCTTCTTCCAGTAACCAGTATTCTATATTGAATGCTTCCTGTGCAGGAAGGGAAGTGTATTCCGAAATGGCTTCTGCGCCGCGCATTACGTTGATGGCATTGATATAGAACTCTGCGGCCACTCTGGCCGTTTGTTTGTTGACGGCAAACGTGAACATGCCGATGCCGGGCCAGAGGATCACCACGGGATTGGCATCGCGCATGGCCGGACTATTGGGATGTTTACATTTTTCGTAATAAGCCGCATACATTTTCCGGTAGGCGTCGAACTGTGGCTCCAGTACAGCCCTGATAGCATCCGCATTGCTGAGATTCGCATCAGGGGCCAGGTTCAGTACAAGTGGACTGATCTTGGTACGTAAGAAGTGATCAGGACAGCTTGTACCCATGGGGGCGAGCCTGTCCAGGTCTTTTGAGTTGATGAACTGAAGCACTCTGTCGTCATCGGTAAAGTGGCCGATCATGGAACTGTTGGAAGAGCAGTATCCGCGAAGGGTAGGGATCAGTCCGGATGCTTGCGCGATGCGTTGTTCCTGCGGAAGCGATCCTCTTTTGGCGCCTCCGAAAACGGGCGATCTCTTTCCTGTATTCTCCTCGATATAGGCCGCGCATTTCTCTATCACTTCGAGGGTGTTGATATAACTTTCATAAGCGGTATCTCCCCAGGTGAAGAGGCCATGCGATCCCAGCATGATGCCGCGGATGCCGGGATGTTCGTCCAGGCAGCGTTTCAGTTGCAGGCCAAGGTCGAACCCGGGGCGTTGCCATTCTACCCATCCGATGGTGCCTCCAAAAAGTTCTTCGGTGATGCGTTTGCCGTCTTTGGCGGCAGCGATGGCGATGGCTGCATCGGGATGCAGGTGATCGATATGTTTGAAAGGAAGGAAGCCATGAAGGGGAGTATCGATGCTGGGCGCTTTCGATTGCAGGTCGTAGATGCAGTGATTGAAGAGCTCCACCATCTCGTCTTCCTGCTGTATTCCGCGATACACGTTCTGAAGGCTACGTAAGCGGGATGTATACAGTGCGGCAAGACCGCTTTTTTTCAGTGTGCCCAGATCGCCGCCGGATCCTTTCACCCACATCACTTCCGTTTCTGCACCTGTGAGCGGATCTTTCTGCATCAATTTACAGGAAGTGTTGCCACCTCCGTAATTGGTGAGCCGCAGATCGGCTCCCAGTAAGTTGGAACGATAGATCAATAATGCCACTTCATCTCCTTCCAGTTCTGCGGCCTTTTGGTTATCCCAGAGGTAACTCACATGCCTGAACATGGGTTCTTTTGTTGCTGCTGACATAAAGTCTTTGTATTGTTTGTTGAAATTTTATTCTCCCAATGAATTCCCATAGCCTACCAGCACTACGGATAGAATGATGATGGCGATGCCTGCTGCAATGGTGGCGTATGTTCTTTTGCTGACGCCTTTCCATTCTTTCAATGCCAGTCCCCATAAGCCTGAGATCAGGATGATGAAGGCCATATGCAGTATCCATGAGCTGGCATCGTTGCCGAGTTTGCTTTCTCCCATACCATAGAAGAAGAACTGCATGAACCAGGTAGTGCCGGCCAGTGCTGCAAAGAAATAGTTATTGAGCAGCGGGGTCTTTTTATTGGAATAGTCTCCGAATGTTTTGTTTTTGGTGTTCAGGTACATGCACCAGATGAAATTGGTGGTGAAGCCTCCGAGCATGATCACGATATAGCTCACATTGTTCCTGAAGAGCGGGTTGGCACCCTGTGCTTCGGCCACTTCTGCCATGGGTTTACCGGCGCTGATGGCAAAGCTCATACAGGCGCTGAGAATGCCCGATATCACGGCAACGGCCAGTCCTTTGCGGAGATTGAATTCCTTGATGGCCGATTTCTTGTTCTCTTCGGGAAGGTCTTTTTCTTTCATCATGCCTGCTTTGCCACAAACGATGATACCGATAAGGCAGACGACCACGCCCAATATCACGAAGATACCTTTACTGGTTTGCATCATAGCAGTGAATGTGCCATGGTCGGCATCACTGAAAAGATCCATATACACTGGCGGGATCAGTGCGCCGAAAGCAGAGCAGAAGCCCAGTGCCACAGCCATGCCCAGCGAAATGCCCAGGTATCGCATGCTCAGTCCGAAAGTGAGGCCGCCAATGCCCCAAAGCACTCCCAGGAAATAGGTCCAGAAAATGGTTTGTCCATCCGTATTGGAAATGATCTCCATGAAATGCGGCACCGTGAGTGCGGCTGCAATGAAAGGCACTACCAGCCAGGAGAAGAAACCACCGGTGATCCAGTAACTTTCCCAGGCCCAGCCTTTTACTTTTTTATACGGGATATAGAAACTGCCGGATGCAAAGCCTCCGATGAAATGAAAGAGTACTCCCAGGATGACACCCATATGGACTGATTTATTTTTTCAAGTTGGCAAACGATCCGTTCAACCGGATGAAAACAAAAATAATAGTTCATAGTAGTACGGCTGTCATGCACTGTCATGCTCAGAGGGAAGGACGGTGGGTAAAATAGAAAGGCACTTCCAGGTGTTTGGGCTCATTCTGCAGGATCAGTCCGGCCGTCATCGTGCCCATGGCATGGAAATCCGTGGAAATGGTAGTGATACCATCGAGGATGATCTTCTTCAACGGGGTTTCGTTGTAAGAGATCACGCCTACCTTCTGGCCTACTTCAAGGCCCAGGGAAACGATCCGCTCTATGAGCTTGACCATATCGTCTTCCATCAGGTTGATATACACTTCACCTTCCTGGATGGGTTCGCTGTTCACATCATTCACGATCTTGTGGGTGAATGCATATTCCTGCGCAAAGCGCTCGAAGCCGGTGATGATCTCGCGGGGGAAATAACTTTTTTCCGGGAAAATGAGCTTCAGTGTATGGTATTTGCTGAGGTGCTCATTGGCCTGTTCCAGTGCATTGTAAATATCTTTCTCGAAATTCTCGTAAACGGCAGCGTACTGCCCCGTGATGCCGGTGAGCTGCTTGTCGAGCAGCACCAGTTTTTCCTTCGGGATGGTATTGATGATCTCGTGTGCGTTCTCGCCTCCTTCCAGGAAATGCGGGATGATCACGTAGTGCGAGTAATGATCGATCTTGGGTAATAAGAGTTTTTTGAACAGGCTGTAATCATTATTGTAAATGTAAAAATCGATCACGGCATTTTCTCCGAGGGCTGCCACAAATGAATCGTAGATGATCTTCTTGTGGGCGCTGAGCTTGTTGAAAAACAGGCAGATCCTCAGCTTGCGGCCAAGGCTGGTATTGGCGATATAATATCCCTTGCCGGGGACAGACCCGATGACCCCGATCTTCTTGAGGTGTTTGTACGCTTTCTCTGCTGTATCCCTGGAGATCTCCAGCTCGAAGCTGAGCTCATTGATGCTGGGAAGCATATCGTCCTTTCCGATCTTTCCTGCTTCAATGGCAGTGAGGATGGAATTGGTGAGTTGCAGGTATTTGGGAGTGGCTGAGTACTCGTCGATATGGATCAGATCGTAGAACCGGATGGGCTTCATGGAGCAGTGGTTAGTGGATCAAATGTAAGGGAAAATACAAAACAAAAAGCCGTCCGCGAACGGACGGCGCCCTATTATAGATAAACCCTGCTGAGACTAGTTGAGATCTTTTAAAACATATGTGTAATCGCTCGTTGTTTTATTGTTGTTATTTCCGTCGGTAATCACAGATTGTGTGATGTATCCTTTGCTATCTGTAGTGGCGACGATACTGACTTCCAGACCCGATACCATCAACTTTTTGATCTCATGGCTACTGCCGAAATAGAGATAGACCAGGCCAAGTTGCATGGGAATGAAATGACCTATCTGCAAAGGAAAATCAGCAAATACGCCTTTGCCGGCCCCGTAAGTAAGTTTGAACACATCAGATTTATTGCTGCCAAAGCCAGTCAGATCGCCGGTTTCATTGAGCTGGTAAATAAGCTTGTCGGAGCTGCCTTCAGATTGCATCGCGTAAGACCTGGTTGCTGCATCGTAAGTAAGGGTCAGGTTTTCTGTGAGAGAGGCTGTTTCGTAGGCGATGGCTGACAGTTTACCATTCTTGTATTGGTAATTGTACACCATGGGAGTGGCGCCCACAAAATTGGTGACAGTGGCTTTGCTGACCATGCCATCCAGGCCGTACTCGAATTCCATGGTCATAGTCCCTCCGTCTTGTTTTTGTGAGATCGTGGTAAGCTGATTGCTGCGATTGTAATCGAAATTGATGGTAGCGGTGGGAGTGGTATTGCCACCCTGCCTGATGGAGATGGATACGGGGGCATAGCCCTGTGTTTGTTTTTCATCCGCCTTGCTCTTGCTGCATCCAGTCAAGGTATGAACAGCCAGGAGAAGACAAAGGGAAAGGTTACGTAAATGATTCATGTCAGTTCTGTTTTTGATGGCGCAAAGATGGAGTTGCCGGGCGCGTAACAGGCATCAGGTTATTTTCCGGTCAATCCGGGTTATTGAACGGTAAGAAGAGGGGCTGAAATGTAGGGAAACTGTGCTGAATGAAAGGATTACTGTGCCGAGAGGTTGTGAAGCCGCATCTGAAGATGATGACTGTATTTCTTTTTGGCTTCTTTACTCATGAAACTGCGCTCGATGAATGTATAGGCTTCCGGGGCCGATTGGATCATTTGTTTGATGATACCGGCGGCTATTTTGGGATCGATGCCCGCCTTCTCTGCGAATTTGATGAAGGAGGCGCTGGTGTAAAAGCCAAATACCTGGAAGGAAGCTTCCGTATAATCTCCCTCATAAAGGCCATCTGATAGGGCAAGGTATCCATCATCGATATGCAGGGCCGTACAAAGAAGGTCATAGGCGGGGGATAGAAAATAGTCCCCATCATCGGTTTCCATGAGGGAAAAATTCTTGAGATGGGCATCTCCGTTACCA
>JAGIAP010000196.1 GCA_017744805.1 Chitinophagaceae bacterium
GTATATGCGCGCCATCCGTTTGTATACCTGGTAGAAGCTGCCGATGATATCTGCTATCGCATCATCGATTTTGAAGATGCGCACAGGTTGAATATCATTTCTCTCGATACCATCAAAGAATTGTTCCTGTCTTTCTTCGATGCGAAAGAAGGATATGAGTCGAAAGAAAAAGTGGAAAGCTCTCTCAAAAAGATAAAAGACGATAACCAGAAAGTTTCCTTCCTCCGTGCAAGATTGATCAACCTGCTGCTCAACCGGATCTGCCAGGTATTCATGGAAAAAGAGACTGAATTGCTGGAAGGTACGTTGGAAAAGAGTTTGATCGATTATTTGAATGATGATGAATTATCTCTCATAAAGCATATCGATGATTATTCAGTGAAGCATATCTATAATCACCGCTCAGTGGTGGAGATCGAGATCGCCGGTTACAATGTGATCGGAGGATTGCTGAAAGAATTCTTTGCAGCTATTATCGAGCAGAAGTCTGCCAAGGCAAAGAAAGTATTGCAACTGATCTCTCCCCAGTTTGTGGTAACGGGCGAGCCGGAGAAATTGTATTATGATATTCAATCCGTGGTGGATTTTATCAGCGGTATGACCGATCTGTATGCCGTGGACATTTTCAGGAAGATCACGGGCATCAGCATGCCGCAATTGCGATAACCCGGGTTGTTCCAATAAAAAATGCAATGCTCCTGGCATTGCATTTAGTAAGAGTGCTTTCCTTTACCGTCAATCCGGTAACTCCTCACAGGCAAATCCTGCGTAATTCAGTACCAGTTCCACTTTCCTGGGTGATACATCATCGGCTACCACACGAAGTATATTATCTGAATCCTGCAGGTCGAAGTTCCATTTCAGAACACCAGTTAATGCATCCAGGGCTGCGCTTACCGATTGAACATTGTTCTTGCTTTGGACACTTGTTTTGAACACCAGCACTTCCATAAATATGGTTTTAAAGGGTTGATCTATTCAGCTCCTGCCTGGCCTTTTTCTTCGGGTTGATCCTCATTGAATCGTCTTCCGCCGAATGGTCTTCTCCAGTTCCCGCAACGTTCTTGCAGGGAGGATTTGAATTTTTCTCTTTCTTCAGGGCTCATATTGTCCCATTTCTTTGCCAGATTCTCTCTCCAGCGGGCGCGGGCTCTTCCTTTCCATGGGCCACCACCGCCTCCGCCGAATCCTCCGAAAAGGATCTTGCTGAGGATAATGATGCCAAGGGCTTGCCAGAAGGTGATCGCTTTAACGCCCAGTACTGCGGGCAGTATGGCATTCCACAAACTCATCACAATGAACGTGAATAATGTTGCGAACAATACCACACATAAAACGATCTTGATGATTTTGCCCCCGTTGATTCTTCGTCTCATAATTTGCGTTATTGCATTAATAATTTAATAGTTCGTCTTTCAATGCACTGAGCCTGTCTCGCAAATGCAGTACAGCATAGCGTTTGCGACTGATCAGTGTATTCACCGGTTCTCCGGTTGCTTCGGAAAGTTCCTTGAAGGAGATCCCTTCCAGCTCATGTTTGATAAATACATCGCGTTGTTCCGCCGGCAATTCCTGCAGCGCAGTGTTCAGTTCCTGCCAGAACAGAGAACGGAGATATTCTTTTTCCGGGTCATCTCCGGTATCCAAAAGCAGGTCAGTAAAGCCTTCGAGATCCTCATTTTCTTCTTCCGTATACAGATCACTGAAATTGGTGGGCTTGTGTTTTCTTTGCTTGTCGGTAATCTTGTTCCTCGCCACCGTGAATAACCAGGCTGTCAACTGATCGATGGGCTGGGTATTGCCCACAAACTGATAGAACACATCCTGCATAATGTCCTGCGCATCAGCCTCGTTGTTCACCCGCTTGCGGATAAACCCGAACAGTCTTTTGCTGTAGTCATTGATGACCTGTGTTATATTTCTTTTGCGCTCAGTTGGCATAACCGGTGATATCGTCAGGCTCTCTTCCATGCTTTGTATAAAAGGGTAGACGGGCCTGTTGTCAGGATATTTTAAAATTCAGAAAAAAAATCAGGAATGATAGGTTTTGCTAGTTTTGCATTCGAAACCACGATGTATGCATTTTGGCAAAGTTCCTGAAAACGAGGTGAATAACATTGATTTCAGTCTTCCCCCCGATCCTCCCGGGAATGCACTGGTGCTGCCCGGCAAACCGGCAGAACAGCCCCGTCTCTATGTGGGATGCGCCACCCGCGGGCCCAAACAATGGATCAACAAGATCTATCCGAAAGGGACCAAAGAAGCGGATTTTCTGGATGAATATGTGAAGCACTTCAATTGTATCGAGTTCAATGCCACGCATTACCAGATCTATGGGGAAGAAACCATTGCCAAATGGGCGGCAAAGGCCGAAGGAAGGGATTTCATGTTCTGTCCGAAAGTGCCACAGTTGATCAGTCATTACAGTGGTTTCAACAATGTGGATGAACCTACCGATTCTTTTCTCAGGGGCATCATGGCTTTTGGAGAACATCTTGGCCCCATCTTCTTACAGCTAAGCGAGAAACATTCTCCCGCCAATCAACAGAAACTTTTCAATTACCTGCGCTCATTGCCCACGGACCTTACCATCTTTGTGGAAGTGCGTCATCCGGATTGGCTGACGGGCGCGCCAAAGAGGCAATTGTTCGATACATTGAGAGAGATGAAGATCGGGGCCGTGATCACCGATACTTCCGGAAGAAGGGATTGTGCGCATATGGAACTGACCTTGCCTAAGACCTTTGTAAGATATGTGGGGCATGGAATGGGGCCTACCGATCCGGTGCGGCTGGATGTTTGGAGCGACCGCTTGAAACGTTGGCTTGATCAGGGTTTGGAGGAGATCTGGTTTTTCATGCATACGCCTGAGGAGATCATGGCGCCGGAGATGGTGGATTATTTTGCCGGCAGGATGGAGGCTGTAAGTGGCCTGCATATTCCGAGGCCTCAGTTCATACAGCCTGCACCCAATACCGGCGGTACTCAGATGAGTATGTTTTAGTTAAAGGATTTATTTCACTTCATATAATTCTTCCCAGCGGGTGGTATGGCGTTTACTGCGCAGTTCCTGCCGCATTTTCCAATCGCGGGAGGTTCCGCTGGAAGCGAATTTCAGCACATCGTCGCGCATACTGAAATTCAAATTGTCTATCACATCCATCAGATAACGATGTTCATTAGACGAAGAAGGAGCGAAGAGATTGCCCTGTACGGAATTGTCGGGCACAATATCGCTGAGCATCACGCCTGCTTTCTTGTACACTTTTCCTTTTCTGAACAATTGTTCTGCCTGTTGCACGGCTGCTTTGATCAGCTCCTGCGTAACAGCGGTGGCGGAAGGAAGGGTGATATGCGAATGCAGGGTGGCGCCGCGTTTGAAACTGGTCATATGGTTCTCTTCGCGGGTAACCAGGAAAATACTGATCGTTTTTGCCGCCCCATGTTGCCGGCGGAGTTTTTCCGCTGCCCTTGAAGTGTATGTGGCGATGGCTTCCCGGACATCATTCAGTTCCGTTACGGGTTGCCCAAACATACGGGTAGTAGCGATCATTTTCTTGGTTGTCAGGGGCGCTGCCATCTCTTTCCCTGGGATGCCATTGAGTTCGCGGATCAGTCGAACGCCATTCACACCACCCAGGTGCCGGTGAGCCCATTCTTCGGGCATATTGCTCAGGTCCCAGGCACTCGTAATCCCCTGGTTGATGAGTTTTTCCGCGTAAGCCCACCCTACGCCCCAGACATTGTTCACCCTGGTAGATTGCAGCACTTTGAGCTGCTCCTCCCGGGTGGCCAGAACGGTGACACATTGCGAAGCCTGTTTGTCTTTCTTCGCTACATAATTGGCCAGTTTGGCCAGCGTTTTTGTAGGCGCTACCCCTATTGAAACGGATATTCCTGTCCATTGTTCTACTGTTTTACGTATGTGCATTGCTGTTTGTTCCAGTTGGTCATATGGTACATGACTGAGGTCTGCAAAGGCCTCATCCACCGAGTATACTTCCACCGAGGGTACAAGCATGCGGAGTGTTTCCATCACTCTCCAGCTCAGATCGCCATACAGGTTGTAATTGGAAGAGAAAGCCGTGATACCGTATTGACGGATCAATGGCTTTGCTTCAAAATACGGGCCTGCCATTTTCACCCCGAACTTCTTAGCTTCATCACTGCGCGAAACAATACAGCCATCATTGTTGCTGAGTACTACCACAGGCTTATCCCTGAGATCAGGTCGGAACAGCCTTTCACAGGAACAGTAAAAGCTATTGCAGTCTACGATCGCTTTCATTCCGTACGTGCCCGGAATGGCGGTGAAAAGATCGGGTGCTGCTGCTGTTCTCATGCCTTCAATGATTGCTGATGATGAAATGTGAGAGATAATGAGCAACTCATGGAACGGAAGAGCTGCTCACTTCTCTCATAGGAGGCTTAATGGTAATGGCTGCTCGTTGGCAGTATCTTCAAGGCATTGCCTTTATTACAAATGGTGGATCACGTAAGTGACAACACCCCATATTTCGAGGGTGTCACAGGAGGGATCGATCTCCGTACTGGCAAACTGCCTGTTTTCAGGCAGTAGCCTCAGTTTGTTGAATGTTCGTTCCAGTCTGCGGATCAGCATCTCCCCGTTGAGTACGGCTATCACTACTTTCCCGCTCTGCGCTTTGAGGCTCCTGTCCACGATCACCACATCCCCGTCATGGATCCCTGCACCGGTCATGGCTTCTCCTCTCATACGCAAAAAGAAGGTGGCGGGTTTATTGTGAATGAGCTGTTCATTCAGATCGATCCCCCTCTCCATATAATCATCTGCGGCCGCTCCGAAGCCCGTTGCATCGGCAGTCTTCACGTTCCATTGATTGTAATCTTTGGAACCTTTGTAAGCGGCATCATAAAAAATTTCGTCCTGCATATAATAAAATTTGGATGCGCTAAATTATTTAGTAAATTTATGCTAAATATATGATCAGACAAAAGTATTTTTATGCACACAGGATCGGTTAATCATAGTGGCAGCAAGGGTTGGATGGCAGAAGGCTTACAGGAATATAGTCTTGTGATTCAGGCAGATAATGTAGTCAGCCACCTATTATCCATGGAGCAACAGGACCTTTTTCTGAAGTATGGTCTGAAGGGGCAATTACGCCCCGTAAGCCAGATCACCGTAGCCAAATTTGCCGTGAGAGAGGGTATGGAGGATACATTGTCCCGCTGGATGCAACGGATCTGCAGCAACCTGCGCAGCTTTGTTGTTACACTCAATAATTACAGCGGCCTTCCGCCACATACCATTTACCTGCGTATCCAGGACCAGTGGCCGATCCAGCAGCTCATCAGGCAGTTGCGCCCTGTAGAAGAATTTATCCGTTCTTCTGCCTGTCCGCCACCGATCATGATGATGCGCCCTTACCTGGACATTGCCGGTCATCTCCCGCAAACCGTGTACGAGAAGGCGATGCCGGCATATTCAAGAAGATCTTTCCACCATTCATTCCTGGCCAATGATCTTTTACTGGTGAAAAGTTCTCCTTATGAAGCCAATAATAAAACAGTGAACGTATTCAGGTTCCTTCCGGGGACTTATGAACTATATCAGGAATTGTCCTGAGCCTTATCCTTATTTCTATCCTTTAAAATTGTGCTAATGAAACAGCTTATTGACACCTTACCTGATTATGGCGCGCTCTACAAGAACGGATTGCGCACCAATGAATATCAATTGGTGCTTTCGCCACATGAAGAGCTGCGCAATAAGATCCTTGCAGTGAAGAAAGCCTTTCATGAAACTTACCCGGGCGGATATACGAATTTTGTGCGGCCGCATATCCTGCTTGCCAAATTCACACAACTGGAGATGATGGAAGAAAAGATACTGCACCGCCTTCGCCTCGTAGGGCATGGCTATCATCCTTTCCGGGTGGAGCTGAAGAATTATGGCGCTTTTCCTACCCATTCCATTTATGTGAATGTGGTTACCAGGCAACCGATCCAGGCCCTGGTGAAAGAAGTGAGGCAGTTGGGAAGATTGATGAAATATGATAAGGACAAGAAACCTCATTTCATCGATGAGCCCTTCATCACCATCGCCAGCAGGTTGCAGCCCTGGCAATATGAACAAGGCTGGCTGGAATATTCCCACCGCCAGTTCACCGGCCGTTTCCTGGCCGATGGAATGTTATTGTTGAAAAGAAGAACAGGCGACCGCGCCTGGCAGATCGCCGAGCGATTCGAATTCAAGAACCTTCCTGTGAATACCAGGCAGGGCGAATTGTTCGCATAGTGAAGAAGGAGAATGAATAATGGAAAACCAGGAAGAACAAAAACCCGATACCTATCTCAAAGGACGGGGAGCGCAGATCAATACACGCAACCGTTTTCTGAAAAACGAGCGGGTGAAGGAACATGTCGAGGGCATCGATGACTGGATCGAGCCCGATGTAGCTACGCGCTACCTCGAAGACAATGCCAAAGGAGTGGTCAACAAAGTAGATAGCCCCGACGTTGGCATGTGGTACAGTATCAACCCCTACCAGGGGTGCGAGCATGGCTGCATCTACTGCTATGCCCGCAACTCCTTTGAATACTGGGGCTACAGCGCCGGCGTGGATTTCGAGAGGAATATTATGGTGAAGAAAAATGCACCCGAGTTGTTCCGGAAATTCCTCATGAACCCACGCTGGCAATGTGTTCCGGTATCTCTCAGTGGCAATACGGATTGTTATCAACCAGCAGAGAAAAAATATCGTTTAACCCGTCGCATCCTGGAAATATGCCTGGAGTTTAATCAGCCGGTAGGCATCATTACCAAGAATGCCGGCATTCTGCGTGATAAGGATGTGCTGCAGCAGTTGGCTGCCAGGAACCTTGTATCAGCATTGGTTTCAGTGACCACGTTCGATGAAGAGCTGCGGCGCAGGATGGAGCCCAGAACCACTACAGCCCGGCAGCGGCTGCGTGTTATACGGGAACTGACAGATGCCGGCGTGCGCATGGGCGTTATGTTAGGCCCCATGATCCCGGGGCTGAACGATCAGGAAATGCATAATATCCTGAAAGCAGCCTCGGAGGAAGGGGCCGTTTTTGCCGCCTACACTTTCGTGCGCCTCAATGGCGCAGTGAAGTTGCTATTCCATGATTGGTTGTATAAGAATTATCCGGACAGGGCCGATAAGGTCTGGCATTTTATTGAGCAAGGCCATAACGGACAGGTAAATGATAGCCGCTTCGGAACAAGGATGCGCGGCGAAGGCCCACTGGCCGAGCTCATTAACCGACAGTTCAAGACCTGGTGTAAACGCTTCGGGCTGAATGAAGAAAAATGGGAGCTCGACTGCTCCCAATTCCGCCGACCCGGCGAACAAATGAAGTTGTTTTAAGGGAAAGGAACTCCTTGCTATGCTTTGTATTTCCTCTTCAGGATAGCTGATATCTTTTCACGGATCTCCAATACCTCCCGGCAAATGAATGCGATCTCCTTCGCATCATCCAGGAGGTTCAGTTGTTGCAGGCTCTTCTCCAGCACCTGCGCTTTTTCACGATGGTACAGTTCTATGGCTTCCAGAGAATCACCCAATATCGGTGACACAATGATCGGCTTTTGTCCGGAAGGCAAGGCGGCTGAAAGCTTACCGCTGCCTGGTACCGGTGAGTGATGGCGCATGATCGGGCTGTTTAATGATTTCGATGGATAAGTTGCTCCCAAATTTCCTATAATCCTCTTTCCCCAACAACCGTTAAAATACCCTTTATTGCAGGTAGGCCATGAAGGCAGATTCAGTAGATATACTGATTGGGAGGAAGGCTTTTACGAATACCTTTAAGCTTCTATTTAACCTATAAACACGTTTTCTTATGGCAATCAACCCGAAAAAAGCCAGTGTGTGGTCACTGATCGGCATCACTTCCGCGATGTTCCTCCTTAGCTCTTGCACCGGAGGCCCCAAAGAGGAAGGAGTGTGGATCCCAAATCCCAAAGATACCTCCGAGCTATCCAAAAGGAATCACTTCATTACGCTCGATAATATCAAAACCTTCCTCGGCGATTTTGCTGCGGATCGCGACAGTCTCAAAAAACTGGCGCCAAATATCTTTATTCCCAACAGCGAAACCTTCAATAAAAAGATCCTCCTGGAAATACTCAAAGACCCCAATTGCGTTGGCCTGCGTATCCATCACGGGATCTCAAAAGATAAAAGCGGCAGAAGGGATGAGTTCCGTCTGATCCTGACAGGCGTGGATAAGGATGGTCGCGACCTCTATATCGATAATGGTTCTGCTATCGCAACCAAGGCCCCTCCCGGCGGAAGAGGTGGTGCTGAATACGGTCAGTGCGATCCTCCCTGCCTCACCGGCCCCGGACCACAGCCCGGTTCCAACTGATAAAAAAAATCCGGCAAACCAATCTATAATCCTCTCCACCTTAGCTGATGAATGATACAGTTCGTTTTGTTTTGAGCCTGAGCATTGTGTTTGCAGTACTGATCGGGATAGTAAGGTTTAATAAAGTTGACAGATCTTACTATCCCTTTCTTTATCGCATATTCCTTGTATTGATCGTTGAGATCACTGCAAGGATCCTTTTTATGTCCGATGACCCACGGCGATTCACTATCGTCACCAATTCATTTTCCATTCTCGACTTCTGTCTCTTTACCTGGATGTTCCATAACTGGAGACTCTTCAATGGCAACAGAACGGTATTCATCTCCTTCCTTGCAACAGGTATTGCTGCATGGGTCTATATCACGCTGATCCTTGGGAATATCCTTACGCCCAATTTTATCTTCAGGATACTCTATTCTGCGCTCCTGATCATTTTCAGTGTGAACACTTTCAATAAGGCAGTGGTAACGGACAGGCGCAATATCTTTCACAATCCGAAATTCTGGATCTGTCTCGGCATCATCATCTTTTACACATTCTTCCTCCTGGTTTGCCTGGTGAACCTCAATGTTGTCAATTCAGTAACGAAGCCTTTCAGACAAAACCTTCAGTTTATCAATGTCTGTTCAAATATTTTGGTTAACTTCTTGTATGCTGTAGCCATAGTATGGATACCCCGGAAACAAAACTTTATCAAGCCCTTCTGACAGTGGTAGGAGTGGTGGGCACCGTGCTCATCTACTTTATCTTCACTATCATTCGCTACCAGCGAAGGAGCCTCCGTTTGCATAAGGAGAAGATCCAGGCGGAGATCGATACATTGGAGAAAGAGCGCACCCGTATCGCTTCCGATCTCCACGATGAACTGGGCCCCCTGCTGTCCGCCGTAAAGCTACAGATCAATAGCCTGGATGCCGCCAATGACCTGGATGCCCTCACCATCATGAAATCCAGCACACATATCGATAGCATCATTACCAAGCTGCGCGAAATTTCCAACAACCTCATGCCGAATACCCTTGTACGTAAGGGGCTTCAAAAGGCCATCATCGAATTTGTGGAGCAATCCAACCAGGCAACACAATCCAGCGGCCTGCAGGTAAAATATGTATGCGAACAACACCTCGATCTCAATCAACAGAAAGAGATCAATATCTACCGGATCATCCAGGAGATCGTTCATAATACCATCAAACATGCGGACGCCTCCTGCCTGATCATCAAAATGATGATCGAAGAGAACAGGTTGCTACTGATGACTGCCGACAATGGAAAAGGCTTCGATTATTTTTCCAAAATAAAAGACAATCCGGGTCTTGGACTTCGTAACTTGCAGAGTAGGGCAGAAGTGATGGGAGCAGAACTGAGTTGTCAGTCTGAGCCAGGGAAGGGGACCATGTACACCTTTGAAATAACTCTTTGACGATCACAATCCTGTTTTATGAGTACAATACCCGGCACTATCAAAGTAGTGATTGCCGATGACCACGAGATTTTCCGAGATGGCATGCGCATCATGTTGCAGAAGCAACAAGATATTCAATTGGTAGGCGAAGCCGAAGATGGCCGGGAACTGATTGAACAAGTAAAGAAATTACTCCCCGATATCGTTATCAGCGATGTGAAGATGCCACGCATGGATGGTGCCGCTGCTACCCGCCACCTGGTTGAACATTATCCTCATATCGGCATCATTGCCCTCACCATGTTTGATGAAGAAGACCTCATCATCGATATGCTGGAAGCAGGCGCCAAAGGCTATCTGCTCAAGAATGCGGATAAAAATGAAATAGTGGATGCCATCAAGTCTGTGTACGAACAGCAGCCTTATTACTGCCGGCACACCAGTCATAAACTGGCTGAGATGGTGGCCAAAAGTAAATTCAATCCTTACCGCCAGCAAGTAAAACCTGAATTCAATGAGCGGGAACAGGAGATCATCCGTTATATCTGCGACGGGCTCACCAGCAAGCAAATAGGAGAAAAGATATTCCTCAGTGTCCGCACCGTGGAAGGCCTTCGCATGAAGAT
>JAGIAP010000197.1 GCA_017744805.1 Chitinophagaceae bacterium
CAGGGCTGCTGATCGGCCTCTCCCAGTTTATCCCGGAAACGGTGGACAAACGCATCAAGCTTAGCCTGCACCTGCCCATCAATGAAGAGGGGATCGTGTTGAAGATGGTTGGCATCGGAACAACTGTTGTGCTACTGATCTTCGTATTGCTCTTTGCCGTGATCTATGGTTGGAGCCTGGTGTACTTCCCCGTGGAGATCGTGAACAAAACAGCCCTGAGCCTCATTCCCTGGTTCCTTTCCGGGCTGGCCGCTTATTTCCTTTCCAGCTTCGTGATACTGGAGCCGATCTGGAAATACCGCATCCTGTACCTCATTACCGGTGGGGCATTCATTACGCTCTTCTTCAAAAGCAATGTTTCAGGATCCTATCAACCCGCTATCCTGCCGCTGCTCATCTGCGTACTGATGCTCAGTATTTCATCACTGTTTTCTATTTATCGTTTCAGAAAAGGAGAAATGTAATATGATACCTAAAATAAGTCGTTACCTGCTGGTAGTGCTCGCCGTGCTCACATTCGCCTACGTACTACCGTCCATTTACAATGTGCTGTTCGATACCCGTATCAATGCGCCATACATCACGTACAGCACCACCCAAAAAGAATATTATGCTGCCCTTTGGCAAGATGGGAAATCCATTTTTACAGACAGGCATGGCAAAACCTACACCCAGCATGAGTTCATGGACAATACTCCCATCGAGAATTATTCCTATCATTTGTCTAAAGGCACTTACCTGGACAGTTTCGCCGGCATGCGCCTCGATCCACGGCAATTGCAGAAAGAGAACTTTTTCAGTTGGATCGAATTCTCGCAGCTCAACACACCGCAATACGGCATCTATCCATTGTTTGAATCCCAACCGGAATTCGGGCTGAGCTTCTCCAAAGATTATTTCCGCATCGGTCAGCGCATCGAGTTCATCGATGCGAAGAGCAATATACTCAACCAGGACAAGAGCCGCATATTTGATGAAGCCTTACGCAAAGAGGGTTTCAGCTATCCTGCAAAGATGGCTTCAGGGCTGCCCACCCTGATGAAGAAAAGGGATGAAGGCTGGTTCATTGTAGACAGCAAGGAACAGCTCTTCCACCTGAAAATGATCAAGGGACAGCCCTGGGTTAAAAAGATCGCAACACCTGCCGGTATGAAATTCAGGTATATCATCTGCAACGATTTCGATGCCGATGAATTCTATGCCATCCTCATCACTCCCAGCCACACCATGCATGTGTTGAACAAACGGGATTACAGCATCACTCAATTGCCCGTGGAAGGCTTCAATGCAGAGAATACCAGTGCTATCGTAACGGGCAATCTCTTCAATAAAACGGTGATCACAAAATCAGATAAGGGTGTGCAGTTGACTACCATGGACAGGGATTACAAAGTGATAGACAGATATTTCTATCCCCTGCCACAGAAATCGGAAATGGCCATTGGCAAAGTGGCCAGTGCTATTTTCCCCTTTCAACTGGAGCTCAGTTCACCTCATGATGAATTCATCGGTTTCCATTTTTCCGAAAGCAATAACTGGAGCTGGCTGGTACTGAACATTCTATTACTGATAGCAACCATTATCCTTATACGCAGGGAAGGTAAATCCATTTCGAGGAGTATCCCTGATCTGATATTGGTGGCGTTGACGGGTATTTTCGGATTCCTGGCAGTGCATATCATACCCAATAAGCAATACTAAAGCATCGGGGATCTGTCGCTCGCCTCTGGCGGGTGGCTACTATTTTGTCGCCTCCGGCGGCCGGCCAGGTGCAGCACCTGGTTGGTTCGCCGGAGGCGAACTATATATGAGGCATTCGCGGGGACGCGGGCGCTGGCGGCTCCTGAAATAAAAAAAGAGCCATCGCTGAGATGATGACTCTTTGAAAATGATTCAGTGTGTTGAATGGATAAGGGCAATGCGACATGCGTTTATCGCAAGAAGAGCGCGCTATGTTTTTCCTGCTTTGCTTTTCTTTTGTTCCTGGTATTGGCTAAATGCCAGATCGAGGATCACCTTCTCATCCAATGAAAACAACTTACTCAGCATGAACAATTCCTGCAAGGTGAATTTTTCGATATGATTCATCAGTGTCGTAAATCTCACATTCTGTGTTCCCATATCTGCAGCAACGATGCTTTTGGGAATGATCGTGAACAACTGATTGAATGCGCTGATATCACCCTGCTCAACCATTCTTTTTGCGGCAATATATCTTGGATCGTCAACCATAATCAAATTTCATTTGAATGTTACTTATGTGCGCTATTAGGGCCATTTATTTTAAGTAGTTTTTTTACTTTTTTTCTGTTCATTATTCTACTTTTTCTGAACGGGGATTATACTTATCTTTTTTTATCAGTAAAATTTGACTCTTTCAAACCTCCCGTCCCACCTACATTTCAGACATCACCTTAAACTACTTTCTAATAATTCCATGCGCTCTTCCGCAACAAAAATACTAATTCTTTTAGTATTCATCATGCTAAAATTATTAGCATAAGTCGTAGGTTTGAAAAAGAAAATCGCTCCCGGATGTATTTGAATTGTAAGACATATTTCAGCTTTCATTATGGCACCTACAGCACGGCGGATCTTATACAGGCAGGTATGGAAACGGGGGCTACAGCATTGGCACTCACTAATATAAATAACACCTGTGATGCCTGGGAATTTGTTTCCCGCTGCAAAGAATCAGGTATCAAACCTATCCTTGGTGCGGAAGTCCGCAATGGCAACCAGTTGCTGTATATCCTGCTGGCAGCCAACAATCGCGGCTTCGCCTGGATCAATGCGTTCCTGTCCGGCCATCTCTCAGCCAACAAGCCTTTTCCTATGAAGGCCGGACAGGAACCATTTTTCCAGGATCTCTGGGACGGCTACGTGATCTATCCATTGGGAAACAAGCCCGTAGAAGCCCTGCTCCCCAATGAGCTGATCGGCATCCTCCCCGAAGAGGTGAATAAGCTCTTCGGAATGGGCAATCAGTACAAGGAAAAATTTATCATTCGTCAACCTGTTACCGTACAGAACAAGAAGTACCATAATGTACATCGCCTGCTGCGGGCTGTTGATCAGAATATTGTGCTCTCTAAATTGGAACCGGAAGCTATCTGTGCAACCACGGAACAGTTTGTGGCCCCTTCCAGGCTGTTTGAAACATTCATGCAATACCCGTTCATTGTCACCAATACATTCCGCCTGATCGATATGTGTAACATAGAGATGGAATTCGGGAAAGACAAGAACAAGAAGTTTTTCACAGCCAGCAAAAAAGATGATGTGCAACTGCTACGGAAGCTGGCCTACGACGGTTATCGCACCCGGTATGGCAATAATTCACAGGCCATCGACCGGCTCAACAAGGAATTGCAGGTGATAGAAGATCTCGGTTTCACCGCGTATTTTCTCATCACCTGGGATTTCCTGCGATACGCTTCCAACCGGGGTTTCTTTCATGTAGGGCGTGGCAGTGGCGCCAATTCCATTGTAGCCTATTGCTTGAAGATCACGGATGTGGATCCGTTGGAACTAGATCTTTTCTTCGAACGTTTCCTCAATGCGGAACGCACCTCGCCTCCTGATTTCGATATAGATTTCAGTTGGCTCGATCGGGATGAGATCATCGATTATATTTTCAAACGCTATGGGGAACAGCATGTGGCGCTGGTGGGCTGCTATGTCACTTTCCAGTACAATGCAGTAGTGCGCGAGCTGGGCAAAGTGTTTGGCCTCCCCACCAAAGAAATAGACGAAATGGGCGCACGTGGCTACTACTATGGCGATAGTCGCAAGGAGCGTTTCAATAAACCCCAGAGCGATCAGTATCATTCGCTGATCATGCAGTATGGGAAACTGCTGAACAATTTCCCGAACCACCTCAGCATCCATGCAGGCGGCATGCTGATCAGCGAAGCGCCCATTCATTCTTACACTGCCACCTGGATGCCTCCTAAAGGTTTCGCCACCACGCAGATAGATATGCATGTGGCGGAAGATATCGGCCTGTACAAATTCGATGTATTGTCGCAGAGAGGCCTGGGGCATATCAAAGAAACGGTGAGGCTGGTGAAAGAAAACAGGAATATCAGCATCCAGATAGATGAGGTGGAGAAATTCAAGAAAGATCCGAAAGTGCAGGACCAGTTGCAAAATGTGAATACGATCGGATGCTTTTATGTGGAGAGCCCTGCCATGCGGCAGTTGCTCAGCAAATTGAAATGCCGCGATTATCTCACATTGGTATCGGCCAGCAGCATCATCAGGCCTGGCGTTGCCAGCAGCGGTATGATGCGGGAATATATCAAACGTTATCATAACCCTGAAACCGTACAGCATCTCCATCCTGTGATCGGGGAGCTGTTGAAAGACACATTCGGTGTAATGGTATTTCAGGAAGATGTGATCAAGGTGGCGCATTTTTTTGGTGGAATGTCCATGGGCGAGGCTGATGTATTGCGGAGGGCCATGAGTGGCAAGTACCGCAGCCATAATCGCTTTGCCCTGATGAAGGAACAGTTCACACGCAATTGCAGGGAAAAAGGATATCCTGATGAGCTGAGTGCAGAGGTTTGGCGTCAGATGGAATCCTTTGCCGGGTACAGTTTCTGTAAAGCACACTCGGCCAGTTTCGCTGTCGAGAGCTTCCAGGATCTATATCTGAAGACGTATTATCCTATGGAGTTCATGGTGGGTGTGCTGAATAACTTCGGGGGATTTTATTCGCAGGAACTGTACTTCCTGGAATTGCGGAAAACAGGCGCCACCATCCATCTTCCCTGTGTCAACAACAGTGACTACCTCACCAATATCAGAGGCACGGATGTGCATGTTGGCTTTGTTCACCTGAAAGGGCTGGAGTGCCAGCTCATCGAGACCATCATCCTGGAACGCTCTCTGCACGGACCTTTTGAGCACCTGCAGGATTTCATTGAGAGAACCAGGCCCGGCGCCGAACAGTTGAATATCCTGGTGAGGATCGGCGCATTCCGGTTTACCGGAAAAAATAAAAAACGATTATTGTGGGAATCGAATTTCCTGCAAAAGAAAAATACAGAACCGCATATTGGTCACCGTTTGTTCCAGGAAACGCCGCTTCAGTTCCAGCTACCGGAATTGTCGGATAATCCTCTGGACGACCTTCACGATGAAATAGAGCTGCTCGGCTTCCCTTTACGTAATCCTTTCGAGCTGGTTGAGCATGACGAGTCCACCCTGCTGGCCGGTGATCTTCCAAACTACCTGGGCAAGACGGTGACCATGCAGCTCTATTTCATAGATTATAAATCGGTGCCTACGAAGAACCAGGAAGTGATGAGCTTCGGCACCTTCATCGATAAAGATCTCAATTGGGTAGATACGGTCCATTTTCCTATCGCCCTCCGCATATACCCTATGAAAGGAAAAGGTTTCTATCGTATCCGTGGAAAAGTGGTGGCCGACTTTGGTGTATTCAGCGTGGAAGTTGATTACATGCAGAAGATCGGTTACAAGGAAAGAAAATACGCAAACCTTTAATCCCGGGTTATGTTCATCAATCAAGAGAGGCATATTGCCCATCTCGACCTCGACGCATTTTTTGTATCTGTAGAATGTTTGAAAAATAGCTCCCTGAAAGGAAAACCATTGATCGTAGGCGGCAGCAGCGACAGAGGTGTTGTGGCAGCTTGCAGCTATGAAGCCCGTTCATTCGGCATACACTCGGCCATGCCGATGAAATTAGCCAAAAGGCTCTGTCCGCATGCGATCATCCTTCAGGGAGATATGGAATCCTACAGCAAGTATTCCCGCCTTGTTACCGATATCATCCGCGATACCGTTCCGGTGTTCGAAAAGGCTTCCGTAGATGAATTCTATGTAGACCTAACGGGAATGGATAAGTTCTTCGGCTGTAACCAGTTCACCACGGAGCTGCGGCAGAAGCTGATATCGGAAAGCGGGCTTCCCGTTTCCTATGCCCTTGCCAGCAACAAGCTCATCAGCAAAGTGGCCACCAACGAAGTGAAGCCCAACGGACAGATCGAGATTCCCTTCGGTACAGAAAAAAGTTATCTGGCCCCACTCAGTGTGGCCAAGATACCCGGGGTTGGAAAAGAGACCGCCTTCCTCCTGCTCCGTATGGGTGTGGAAACGGTAAAAGTGCTCAGCGAGATCCCCCCCGAAATGATGCAGAACCTGCTCGGCAAGAATGGCACCGACCTCTGGCGCCGCGCCAATGGCATCGATGACACCCCCATCATCCCTTATCACGAGCAGAAATCCATTTCCACGGAAAGCACTTTCCAGCAAGACACGATCGATGTGGAATTCCTCCGCTCCCAACTGGTACGTATGACCGAAAGGATCGCCTTCCAGCTTCGCGAGCAGAACAAACTCACCGGCTGTGTAACGGTGAAGCTCCGCTATTCCAATTTCGATACGGTCACCAAACAGCTTACCATCCCCTATACAGCCGCCGATCATACCCTGCTCAAAGCGGCAAAGGATCTTTTTGATAAATTATATGAAAGAAGGATGCTGGTGCGTCTGTTGGGCATACGCTTCACACACCTGGTGCCGGGCAATTACCAGATCAACCTTTTCGAGGACACACAGGAGATGATCAAACTCTACCAGAGTATCGATCATATCAAACACCGCTTTGGAGAAGGATCGCTGATGCGCGCGAAAGGCCTGGAATCACTCCCCTCCGAAACCCGCCACCACCCTACATTTCAACGGGCGTCAATTCGGGATATTCGAAAGGCGTAGCAGGATCGTTCATCGCCCTGAAGTCTTTGGCGATCGTATAGGCAGACATCAGCTCCGATGCGATCGGCGCCGCCACAATGCGTTTGATATCTTCTTCACTCAGATCCCCGAACAACCATTCCCATGCCTGGTCTTCCGTCAGGATCAATGGCATGCGCATTTTGGAATTATGTATCTGCTGCATCAGCTTATTGGCAGCCGTAGTGACGATGGCAAAGGTCTCTACCGTTTCCCCCGAATCCTTGTCGGTCCAGGATTGCCAGATGCCGGCCATGAAGAAGAGCTCCTGACCCGGCAGCACGATATGGTAAGGATATTTCACGGCAGTCTTCAAAGGCTTGCCCTGCTTGCCAATGGGATGAACATGCCTCCATTCATAGAACCCCGTACTCAGCACCAGGCACCGGCGGTTCAATGCCGCATCCCGGTACATTTTTCCCGGTTGCAGCATCTCCTCTCCCACCGCATTCAAGGTAGTGATAGGAGGATGGAATTTTCCATTCGCATCCTTGTATCCATTCCTGAATTTGACCACCGCCTCCCGGTTCCTCAGATAAGGCGGAATGAATCCCCACTCCATCTGAGTGATCTCGAAATCTTCTTTTCCATCGATCCGCTTCAACACAGGCGCCTGCGAGTAATCGAACCCGATGATCATCGGCCTGTTGAGCAGATCCAGTTTTGCGATGGCTTTCTCCAGTTGCTTCAACCGGATGAACTCCGAACGGGTGACCTTCACCCCATTATAATAGCACATAGGACAAAATTAAGGTTTGATCTTTTCTTCGATCAGAGCTCCCATTCGCGCAGCGAGGTCCAGCCGGCCTTCCGGGATGGAAGTCCAGAAATAATGCTTCTCTGCATCCATGGCGCGGGTAATGAAAAACACACCGGGCTTCTTTGCATTGGTGATCTTGTATACCACGCTCTTACCGGAACGGATGATGTCGACTGTTAAAGTATGCTGCTCGTAAATGATCTCGAACGAGGTATCCTGATTTGCCATAACAAGTACAATTTACACCATTTGTGGGAGAGAGGGATGGATGGATGCGTGCGTGGCTATGGGCGGGATCGGGGTATGGGAGGCGGGCTGAGAAAACAAACCACCGCTTTTGTGGGTATATTGAGCTGTGGGTTGGTTGGATTGGCGGTGGTGCCAGGCCAGGCTTCTTCGCTTATGTTTTCAAGGCCCTTCTCCCATACCCCTCCCCGCCCCGCACGCTGAGAGGGTGAGAGATGGGGATGTTATTGTAAGAGCCCGGATGAAATGCAGGAAGGGAAAAAAATGACCCTATAAAATAAAAAATGATGGGACCTAAGCCCCATCAACGGTTGGTGTGGTACCCCGATGAAAAATTTTTGGGAGTGATGGAATGGATCTGCTGCACCTCCCGGGAGATGAGCAAAGGGATATGTCTGATTGGGCCTTTGAAACATAAGCGAAGAAGCCATAGCATTACAAATGTTCAACCCAACGAACCAACAGTCCAACAAACCTGCAACTGCGCCGGTTTGTTTCAGCAGCCCAATCAGACATATCCCTTTGCAGGGTAAAATCCAAAGCAACAGCAGTATCACTTCAGCACTCCGACAGATTTTGCAATCTTGCTGAGGCTGGCGTCATTGAAGGTCCAGCCGGAGCTCACGCCGAGTGTATATCCGAACTCACCTTCGATCTTGATCTCCTTCTGGGGTAATTGATCTTTGCCGATCCCGCCCGGAAGTTCCACTTTGGCTTCACCTTTGATAGACCCTTCCGCTTTCAGCGCGAGCCCACCATCGATGATCTTGTCGTCCTTGTCCCAAACTATGTAAAATGATTGTGAAGCGCTGGCACTTACTTCTCCTGAGAATATGCCCCACTCTTTGGAGCCCTCGAATTGTAGTCCAGCCCCCAGGCTCATGGTGGTCTGCTTCTTCCCGGTAAAACTTTTGGTGGCGGTAAAGATCAGTCCTTCACCGGCAGTGAATTCAAATTTTTCGCAGTTAAGTTTGATCTTGCCCACGATGAATTTCACATTGATATCGATGGGGCAATCCATTTCTTTTGTATTATCGGATTCTTCTTTTGGCTTGGCATCGGTGAACTCATCATCACATCTTTGACCGGCGCAAACGAAAGGATCATAGGCTAGTTTTTTCAGTTCTGTGAGGTATTTGTTGCAGGCATCATAAAAGGCACCGCGGGCCATATGCGGGTTGAATCCTGCCAGGTAACCGTAGAAGGCACTGAACTCGAACTGGCTGCGAATGAAGCGGAGATGCTCATTCTGCCAATCGGTCCTGGCTGCGGAAATAGCGATCTGATCCGTATTCCCGAGTGCCACCTGCGCAGCACATTCTTCCTTGCTCAGTTTTTCGATGGCGGCACAATCTGCTCCCCGGCCTTCACCACAATCATACTTACTTTTCTTTTCAGCATATTCCTTCGCAATCTTTGCAGATTTCTCTTTGTATGACCTGATCAGTCCCTGATAAGTGGAATCCAGTTTCGCCATCCTGCGATCATGATCCGGATAATCTACTGTGGCCATTCGCATACCATAGTCCATGATCTTGCGCGCAGCCGCAATATTGATGGGGCTTCCAATCGAAGGCGGAGCGCTGAGCGCAGTCCCGTTTTTGACGGCCAGCATCAGTTGCTGTCTCATCTTTTCCCCTTCTTTTTCCATCAATGCTTCACCTTCTCTTCGTTCTGAAGCCGCAAGATTAGAGTAAGCTCCAGCCAGACCTTCCACAAAATTCCTGAAATCTTCATGTTCCTGTTTTACATATGGAGCATCGGCCGGACCTGTACATTGTTTGGGAAGCTTGTACTTGAACTCATTGAAATAAGGTAGTCCGATGGGCGAACCGGGTGAAGGCAATTTGGCGTAATAATTCCCATGGGTGCATTCATTGAGCCCCTGGATGGCTTCCAGGTTATAGGCCCCTTTCAACGATTCCTGGAAATGTTTGATGGCCTCGGTTGTCCGTCCCCGTTGCTTTTCTATCTGACCGGCTGTATTCCTGGCTTCAGGATGCTGCGGCGATCTTTTGAAAACACGGTTGAAGTACTTCATGGCTGTATCCAACTGTCCCACTCCCGCATATGCCTGACCGAGATTATTGAGCAGCATGGGATTTTCAGGATATCGGCTTACCAGCGTTTGCAATACCGGTAAGGCATGTCTGGCGGCTCCGCTGGCATTGAGAAGGGCTGCGAGATTATTGAGCAGCAGCGCGTCTTCCGGCTTTTTGATGCCTGCCTGCATCAGCATGAGGATACCTGCTTCTTCAGCCCCATTGTACCAGGCGGCTACACCTGCAACACTCAATTTATCGGCATTCCCGCCGAAGGTTTCCGAAGCCTTCTGCATTGCCTGTACGGCCCCTAACGGCATTTTGGTTTTATAGGCTGTGTACAGGTTCTGAAGATAGGCACTCATGCTTCCGCTATTCATCGGCCTGGAGGGAAGGGCTGCCAGTCCTTATTGGCGCCTTCCAGCATATAGTAATAACTGAGTT
>JAGIAP010000198.1 GCA_017744805.1 Chitinophagaceae bacterium
AACAGCGCATGCATCGGCGCGCGGCCGAGGATGAACTCACCGGTGGTCCGGAATGGAAAAAGATGAGAATACCATTTACAAGATCATTGTCAGTACCGAGCCTGCAGAACTGATCCAATCCAAAGGCGAAGCCAGCATGTCGCCCGTTGATGGCACCAGCCTGCTCTACGTTTCCAATTCAGACGATGATATTTTCATGGACATCAGCAGCCAGCAATATTACGTGTTGCTTTCCGGCCGCTGGTTCCAAAGCAGATCCCTGAACGGTCCCTGGAACTATGTTCCTTCCACTAACCTGCCTGCCGACTTTGCCAGGATCCGCGAAGGATCAGACAAAGACAATGTACTGGCCAGCGTGGCAGGAACAGACGCAGCACAGGATGCGCTTCGCGAGAACGAAGTACCACAAACGGCAAGAGTAGAGCGCGACAAAGCCCGTGCGGAAATAGATTATGATGGAAATCCCCAATTCGAAGATATCGATGGTACCGATCTGGCATATGCCATCAACACGCCTTCTTCCGTTCTGAGATGGAGAGGAAGATATTACTCGGTTGACAATGGCGTTTGGTTTGAATCCAGGTATGCGAATGGCCCCTGGGTGGTGGCAGTGGAAAGACCTTACTCTGTTGCGCTTATTCCCGCCCGTTACCCTGTTTACAACCTCAAATATGTGTATATCTATGATGTTGCACCAGACTATGTGTACATGGGATATACCCCCGGTTACCTGAATGCATACAGCTATGGTCCAACCATTGTATATGGTACCGGTTATTATTATCGCCCATGGCATCACCGTTATTACTACCCCCGCCCCTGTACCTGGGGTTACAGGGTACGGTATAACCCATGGTTCGGATGGGGCTTCGGTTTCAATTACAGTGCAGGATGGTTCAATATCAGCATAGGCTATGGTAACTACAGGCCCTGGGATTATTGGTGTGGTGGCTGGTGGGGCCCCCGCTATTACAGCGCCCCCTATTGCTACAGACCCGTGTACCACGGAAGGGCTTATGGCTACTACAATAACCATTACTACAATTACAGAAGTAATGTGATAGTACATGCCAACCGTACCGTGAACGTATACAATTACCGCCGTGATGTGGTAACCCGCGATAATCAGCGCTATGCACCTACCTATCGTTACAATAATCGCAGGGATTACGCCAATTCAAATGGTTCCATCAACAGGCCTAACCGCGATTACAATCGTGGGGGAAATGATGGTAGATACAATAACAACAATAATTATAACCGTGGTGGTCGTGACAACAATTACAACCGCAACAACAGGACCGATTATCCCAATACCCGTAACCGGGACGTGAATAACAGGCCCGACCGTACCTACAATCCAGGCAATAACGGCAATCGTAATAACGATGGCAACAGGCCCGGCAATAACCCTGGTAACAACAATAACCCCGGCAACAATAATAATCGCCCCGGAGGTAATGAGAATCGCCCCGGCCGTACCTACAACCCCGGCAACAGACCCAATTACACCACACCTGGTGGAGCGGGTAACGGAGAAGGCCGGACTACCACGCCTGGTCGCAACTACGATCCGGGCACCTCACGTGAGCCCGTGAGAAGGGAGTTTGAAAGGCCGAACAATCCCTCCAATAATGGCAACCGTGAAACAAGCCCGGGTAGATCATACGAGCGTGGCAATGGCGGAAGGACTTACGAGCGCAGCAATAACGGATCTTATGGATCAGGTAGAACGTATACTCCCCCTCCCCGTCAATCCGCACCTGCTGAAAGAAGAGTGGAAAGACGTGAAAGTGGTGGTGGCGGCAACCGATCTCAGGGAGGCGGAGGTCATTCACAAGGAGGTGGCGGTGGTCATGCTGAAAGAGGAGGAAGACCATCGAGATCCTAAAATAATATCAGTACTGAATATTTTCTACCGCCGGAAGCCAATCGCTCCGGCGGTTTTTTTACCCGCAAAGCTTCATTTTGTGGTAGTAATTCACCAACAGATAAGATATTGATCGATGCATGTGCAGGCATAGCTATAAGCCAATCTCAGCAAGGCTTTCACTGCATTTTAATAATAGTCTTGTCTGGTTTGGCATAATAATTGGCTAACTTAGTACAGACAACGATTTTATCACTCATAAAACATTAGGTTATGAAAACAAAACATGTTGTTATCGGAATGATGGCTGCTGCTGCAGTAGGTGCCGTTTGTGGATTGTTATTCGCACCTGACAAAGGAAAGGAAACAAGAAAGAAATTGAAAGATGGCGCATACGACCTGGCAGGAAAAATGAAAAAAGGCATCCGTAAGAATCATCTTACCGGAGAAATGGAAGTGGGTTAATTAAGCTAATCACTCAATATATATATTTCTTCAATGAGAAGCAGGCAACACCGTAATGTTGTCTGCTTTTTATTTCAATGCTGATCAGGGCTTAGGCTGTACCAGGAGTTTTTTCGTTTCCAGTATATCACCACTTGCTCCAACAAATGAAACGAAATAGGTGCCGGGGATATACAATTGCATTTCGATCATCGTTCTTTCACCAACTTTTTCTTCCCGTATCCTTCTTCCCATGATATCATAGATCATGATACTCTTCACTACGGCGGCACCGCTGATGCCCACAAAGAACCTGCCCGTACTCGGATTTGGCCAGAGCAATAGTTGGTAACCGCCAGGCTTGCCTTTCACGGCAACCATATTCGAATAAGCCTCCTCGTTACGCAAGTTCACCAGCAACAGTCGGTAATAACTGATACCTGTATGCGGGTTTTCATCCATTATGGAATAGTTCAGGGCATTGATGCTATTGCCGCCGGGAGCTTTGGATCTGACCGTATCCAGATTATGGAACTCAGACTCTGTGCTCAGCCTGCGCTGCACCACAAAATAATCCTGATCGATCTCGGGTTTGGTAGTCCAGTATACTTTTACAAATCGCCAGTCTGTGCGATAGGCGTTCAACCAGGCCTTGGTTTCTACCGGCAGCGGCCTGTTCACGCCAGTGAATTTTGTGTAGAAAGATGAGCGGCCGATCAGTGAATTCACCAGCCTGTAATTCACACCACTATTGGTGAGCGGAGCACCAGTGGTAAGGAACCCGGTTGTAGGCGCAGCCTGTTGGGTAGTACTATCCCAGTTGGTTCCATTATAGTGTGAAATATAGATCGAGCTTCGCCTTGCAGCAAAAACACTTCCCTCATCCCCTACCAGATGCTGGAAATACAACAGGGCTTCATCCATATCCGGTCTGTTGATCTTTCCTACCTCCCATGTTTTGTTCACCGAAGAGTCCTGCAGGTTCTCTCCCGAAGTGACATTTGCTTTCACGCTATCGAAAACGCCCATATAGTAGTCATCTCCCAAAGTAGTGGCGCTATGCACGGCGCCCGGCGTATAGGCGTTGGGGGTAGAGCCAATAGGGAACACCACGATACCATCAGACTGGGTGATATTCTCCCGGAGCAGTAGCCCATTGCCAGGCAGATTACCCGTAACAAGATAACGCGACGCATCATATCCTGCGATAATGCCCGGATTGTTATTGCCAACCACCAGGATATTGTTGCCCAGGTAAAAAAGCCCATTGGTCAGCCTGAGCTCCGTAAGGATCTTTGCACTGCTGCCTGTCAACTGCATCCCGAACGGGTTGCTCAATTCCAGTTTTGCAAATGCAGGACCAGAACGGCTTGCAGCATTGTATGCCCCAAAGAGGGATTGTGTTTCCGTATCCCCGATAAACCGCAACAAGCCGCCGGAGCCATTCACGCCAACGCCCAAATTGCTGCTATCGGTAATGAGTGCGCCAATATCGTTCTCCCAATGCTTGCCTTTGAAATTCACTACGGCATTCTTTCCCAGTCCCAGGTTACCGGCATTGAGAACACTGGAAAAAATAGTGGCCGTATCGCCGGCAAAAAAAACACGCGCAGACTGAGGCACATAGAACCCACTCTGAGCCTGCACTTCAGCAAAGCAGACAATCAGGATGATGCATATGATATGTCTGGCGATATGCTTCATTAGAATTCAATAATTGTAAAATAGACAGGGGTAGCAGTCGTAAATGTAGCTGTGGTTGCACTTCCATTCATCAGGCGAAGCTTCACAGACCAGACACCGCTAAGATTTTGTACCCTCGCAGATCCTACAAATACATTGGCAGGAAGATCGGCACCAAAACTAACGGCTACTGTGGCCTGTGTTGTTGTTGGTATATTCGTAGTTGGAATGGCAAAGGTAAGGTCAGAGGAACCAACGGTGTAGCCACCAATAGCCAGAAGACTGATAGTGCCTGCCGTTACTGTTGTTCCCGAAGAGATCGATGAGGCGAAACTGATCTCGTTCTTGTTGATCGTTCCCTTGGCACCCATTTTATAGGTACCGGCCACATCCAGCTTGGCGGTGGTGGAAGTCAGACCCATCGCAATACTGCCGGTAGAAGTGATCCGCATCGCTTCATTGGCAGCCAATGTACCGCCTGTCAGGAATATGATATTCTTACTGGCATTGTTATTGGCAAGATAAAAATCCTGTCCCGCAGCCAGCAGGTAACAGTCATTGGCCAGACCAGTACTGATAGGGCTTTGCGAGCTTTGTTGCCAGCCCGATCCATTGATGCCCATGTCCATAAAATTCGTAGTCTCGGTACCGTTATTGGCTGTTGCTACAATATCCGTGCTTGCCTTGGCTCCATTACCCTGGTTCATGATATTGATCTGGAAATAACTATTGATGCTTCCCTTGGCATAGATGGCGTTCACGGAATTGGTAGATCCCGCATTCACGAGTAGCTTCTCAGGATTGACAGCATCAAAACTGGTGGCGCCGATGGCCACATTGCCCGTAGCCGCCACCCGCATCCTTTCCGTATTGTTGGTATAGATCGGGAAATCGAAATTGTCCAGGGTTCCCAGGATCTTGGTAGCGCCATTACTGTTGCCATTGATGCTCCAGGCATTGGCAGCCGTTACGGCCCCGGACACAATGGGTTGCCAGGCGCTGTTGATGCGGAGCATCAACTGTTTTGTTGGCGTGAAATAGATCACCATACCATCCGGTGGGCTGGAACTATTGATAGACACTGTATCACTGAGACGCGGAAAAAGCAGTCCCTGGTTCACAGAGCTCAACTCCAGCAGGGCGGACTTCGTTAGTGTGGTGGGATTACTACCCAGTTTCAATTGCTGGGCAATAAGCGTACAATACCAGCATAACAGGAATGCCCCTGTCATTACATACCTCTTCTGTAACATAGGATAAACTTTGCCTTCTTACTTTTTAATGATAAACCAGTTAGTGCCGTCTGTTTGGATGGTTACATAGGTCCAGTCATTATAAATGATGTAAGTAGAACCTCCATCGATGGTAGCAGAAGTGGGTGTAATGGTCAGTGCATTGTCGATACCACCGGATCCGATCTTCTTAATGGTGTAAATACGGCCAGTAAGTCCGGAAGGTGCTGGTAAGGTAACGGTGATAGCGCCACCGGTGGTATTGGCCAGCAGGGTATTGTCGGTCCCACTCAGGGAAGTGCTGCTGGTGGTGGTCCTTATGCCCAATGATAACGATCCGGTAAGTTGGGTGGTGGAATTGGCGGCGCCGTTACTTCCAACGATCAATGCCGTTGCTGCCTTTGTAGTATCCTGGAAGGTTTTGGTACCTGCAATGGTTTGGGCTGCATTGGTAACAACACCCCTGGCGGTAGGGCTGGCGTCGGGTACGTTGAGATAAACACTATCCCTTGTATTGGTAGATACTGTCAGGTCCGTACCCTGGTTCATGAATGCGAACTTTTGTGCCGAGTCCCTGTTCCCGTTGATACTTCGTATCGCATTACCGAAAGCGGAAGCACTCACTGTTCTTTTCTGGATCACACCGTTCACACTAACCAGCACCGTGTCTGAAGTAGTGTTGTTGGTAAGATTGTTCAACGTGGTGGCCCCATTTACCGTAACGGCATTATTGAAGGTCTTATCTCCTCCAAAAGTTTGTGCACCGGCTGTTACGATACCCGGATGGGTAGCATCTGCCGGATGCAGGGTAAGCACCCTGGTTCCGGCCCCGGTACTATCGATGGTGATGCCATTCACATCGGGTAAGGTGGCTACGGCACCGATGGTGATGGTTTGAATGCCGCTCTGGATCTTTTGCCAGTAAGGAAAAGTGAGGAAACCATAAGGCTTGGTGGCTCCCGATGACCCATTTTGGACAGGAAGGAACAAAGCGATGGTACTGTCGGAGGTCCTGTTCTGCACCTGAACCGTATCGGTGGTGAGACTGGGAGCCGCAGTATAGCTTAGGGTTTGCGCCTGGATATTGTTGATGGCGCGGATAGCATTCTGAAAGGTGGAGGCAGAGAGCGTTCGTTTTGAAACGGAACCATCGGCAGCGATCACCAGCACTTCAATATCTGTGGTGCTGGAGGGAAGGTTCTGCAATTTAACCGTACCATCCACATTCAGTTTGGCTGTGGGATTATTGGTTCCGATGCCCACATTGCCGGCAGCGTCTATACGTAACCGTTCAGCATTATTGGTCCTGATCACCAGGGGCTGGCCATCTATTGTTCCGATGAAATTGTTGGCAGGATTAGTGCCGGTATTTCCGGTGAGCGACCAATTACTGGTAGCCGTGCTGAGGTCTGCCAGTTTTATCCAACTACCGTTACTGCGCAAACGAAGGCTTTTATCGGAATTGAGGTAAATGATCATACCATCCGGTGGGGTAAGCAGGTTGATGGCAGTAGTATCCGTAAGCCTGGGAAGCAGCAAGCCTTGCCGGGTACTTTCCAACTCGAGAATACTAGACTTGTGAATGGAAGTAGGGTTGTCTCCGATCTTTAACTGAGCGTGCACGAGGGTTGAGCTCCCTGCGAGCGCCACCAGTAGCAGCGCCCGTTGCCAGAGTGTAGATTTTGGCTTCATATGATCAATGCTTTTCTGGATATGGAAAAAAAAATATCACTATAAGGTTACGAAAAAAAGCGACTTCTTATAACAGAATTACCTGCTTTGTAAATAAGTTTATTCGAAGTGTTTAGATATGTCAATATCTTCCTATAACAAATACCCGAACCAGTTCAAACTGCGGAATTTCATCTACGCATCGCCGTTGAATTTTTCCTTGATTATTCTCAAATCTCATTCAACAACCACTCGCCTCCCATATCGGCTCAAATAATCGCATCCTTACAACATGCTATTCGTATATCCCACATGGTTATACCCCTAATTCCAACAGAACAAACTTTCAACTTCCTGATTGCCCAGCTCCACCTGTACCTTCTCCTTCTGCCGGCATTTCATTCATCTTTTCACATCTCATCTCTCCGGTGTTGCACAGAGGCGGGCGCATTAGCGGAGGGATTGAGAAACCGGTCCTTTGAAACGTAAGCGAAGAGGCCTGGCTCAGCACATCCGTCCCATCCAACCACCCCTCCGTTCAATACCGATCAAAAAGCGCTGGTTCGTTTCAGCAGACCGGTTTCTTTAATCCCGGAGCGGGTCTTATTTTTGTGCCCTATGCTAACTATCTATTACTGTTACGATGCCTGGTGCGGCTGGTGCTATGGATTTAGCCCGGTGATCAGCAAACTGGCTACATTATATAAGGATGAGATCCATTTTGAAGTGCTTTCCGGCGGGATGATATTGCCTGAGCAACCGCGACATATCGGTGTCACTGCCGGATATATCGCTGAGGCTTACAAGGTGGTGGAAGAAAGAACAGGCATCAGGTTTGGGCAGGATTTCCTCTGGCATATCTTCAATCCCGATGATAGCGACTGGTTCCCGAATTCCGAAAAGCCAGCCATTGCCATGTGTATTTTCAAGGAATATCATCCGGAGCAGCAGGTAGCATTCGCTTCCGATCTTCAGTATGGGCTTAATTATGAAGGCCGGGACCTGACAGACGACGAGGCTTACCGGCATCTTTTGGAGAAATATAAGATCCCTGCGGAAGAGTTCTATTCCAAATTGCATAGCGAAGAGTACAAACAGAAAGCTTACTACGAGTTCCAGCTCTGCAAGCAATTGCAGGTAACCGGTTTTCCCGCAGTATTGATGCAAGTGGCGGACACAAAATTCTATTTGCTGAGCCGTGGTTACTCGGATTTTGACACCATGCAGACCAGGATCAAGAATGTATTGAAAGAAGTGAACCAGGCGAACGGTCTTCATTGATCTTTCCCGATCGGTAGACCCCATTGACGGACGCCTGGCGCTTTATCCGGTTAATAACGCTGTTCATCCCATTAAAATCCCCGCTGCTATTGGGCCGGGAAGCTATTTTCAGTAAATTACTTGAAAATTATTTTCAATATGAAAAAGATAGCTTCGGCCTTTTGCACCTTCTCCCTGTTTGCTATCGTAGCCTGTAACAACGCCAACGAGAACAAAACAGACGCCACCAAAACTGACACTACTGCTTCTACTACGCCTGCCGCTACTGAAGCCGCTCCCCCTCCACCTATGGACAGTGCGGCCATGAGGAAGATGTGGACGGAATTGAAAACGCCCGGCGATATGCATAAGATGCTCGCCAAACAGGACGGTACATGGGATAATGAAATGACCATGTGGATGGAGCCCGGCAAGCCACCTCAGGTCAGCAAATCCACCTCGGTGAACAAGATGATCCTTGGAGGACGTTATCAGCAATCTACTTACACAGGAAGTATGATGGGTGAGCCATTCGAAGGCATCGGCACTATCGGATATGATAATTTTAAGAAGAAATTCGTCAGCAGTTGGGTAGACAATGGAAGTACAGGGATCATGAATATGGAAGGCAACTATGATCCTGCTGCCAAATCCATCACGCTTACCGGAACCATGGCTGATCCTGCTACCGGTAAGGACTGTACGATGCGTGAGGTGATGACCATGACGGACGATAAGCACAATACCCTGGAAATGTACTATACACCTGCCGGCGGAAAGGAAATGAAGATGTTTGAGATCAAGTCTGTGAAAAAATAGTCATGGATCGGAATAGAAAAGGCAGGCTATCATGGCCTGCCTTCATTTTTCGCATAGGCTTCAATGTTATCGCCAGGCTCCGATGATGGCGCCCATCAGCAGTGCAGCAAGCACGCAATAGCCGCCATTGATCAGGATATGCCGGAATGTTTTGTGTTCAAACAAACCGATCACAGCAACAAAGGCAAAAACGCCGATACCTGTTCCCAGTCCGGCAATGGCCCCTTCGATGAGGCCCCTTGCCTGCAGATCACCTTCCAGTTTTGTAACAGGATTGGCTAATAACATCCCCAGGTTGGAAGCAACTACCAGCGAAAGCACCAGGCTCCATCCAAAGATCTTGCCCTTATTGCTTTTACGAAGCTCTTCCATCGTCATATCGTTCTCTTTCATCCAGGCCCGGCCGAACAATGCCGGGGAGTACCAGATACCGCCGATCACCAGCGCACAAATTCCGGCTACCAGTACCGCCAGCCAATTGACAGAATGCACAACCATCTTTCCAGATTTTAAAAAGTAAAATATTCCTGCCGGTCATCACTTCTTCGAATCTATTTCACTAATTTTTGCGCAACAATTCAAAAAGAACCGGGGTGGAAAAAGAGCCGACGAAAACAAACAGCACGGTGACGAGATCACCAGGATCCACGAGAGTGAACGATATCGGTTTCCGGCTGGTATTGGTCCCTTTCTTCGGTATTCTTATTCCGCTTGTTACCAAACTGGTGGATCATACAACATTCCCCCACTGGAAAGTAAAGCTCAGTTATCTATATACTATCGGTTTATCATTACTGATATGGGAAGGCAACAGATATCTTCTTTTTACACTTCGAAGCTATTTCAACTGGTTCAACCAACCAATGCGCAAGGTGATCGTATTGATACTGGCCGCATCTTTCTTTACCATTCCCGTAAGTGTATTGTTACTCATCACCTGGTATCAACTCTTCCAGGATGGAAAAGTGAGATGGGACGTGGTTACGGAAAGCACCCTCATCATCATGATCTCAGTGCTCTTCATCGTGCATGTGTATGAGACCGTTTTCCTGGTGAAAGAATCGGAAAGTGAAATGGTGAAAAATGCGCAACTGGAACAGGCAAAAGCCGAAGCGGAGCTGGAAGCGCTCCGCAACCAGATCGATCCGCATTTTATTTTCAATTCGCTCAATACCCTGAGCCACCTCATAGAAGAGAAGCCGCAAAAGGCCCGTCAGTTCAATGATAACCTCGCCGATGTGTACCGGTACATCCTTCAGAGCAAGA
>JAGIAP010000199.1 GCA_017744805.1 Chitinophagaceae bacterium
GCCATTGTGGAAGCAGATGCAGACCTGCAAGTGGCGGCGCGGCGGATCGCCGTTACAAAATTCTCCAATGCCGGGCAGATGTGCATTGCGCCGGATTATGTACTGGTGCATCGTTCAAAGAAAGCGGCATTGGTAGAGGCATTGAAAAATGCGATCCGTCAATTCTATTCAGAAGATCCTTCTACAGACTACAGTTACGGAAAGATCATCAATCAGCGGCAGTTCACCAGGATACAGTCATACCTGGGGCAGGGAAAAATTCTGCACGGTGGCAAAACAGATAGCCGGTTGATGTATATAGAACCTACCATCATGGGTGACGTTCCCCTGGATGCCCCATTGATGCAGGAAGAGATATTTGGGCCCATCTTACCTGTGCTCGGTTTTGAACATGCATCGGAAGCGCTTCAGATCATTGAAAAGAACCCTGAGCCGCTGGCCTTGTATTTGTTTACAAGAAGTAAGAAGAAGGAAGACTATTATCTGGGGAATATAAGTTTTGGCGGCGGTTGCATCAACAATACGAGCTGGCATTTCACCAATCCTTATCTGCCTTTTGGCGGGAGGGGGGGAAGCGGTATCGGTGCCTATCATGGTCGTACAGGGTTTGATACCTTCACGCATCGCAAGTCCATCATGAAAACACCCCTTTGGTTCGACCCTTCCCTGAAATACCCGCCCTTCAAAGGCAAATTGAATTTATTCAAGAAGATCATCCGGTAAATCCGGACATTTGATGCATCAATCGCACACGTATGACTATCCGGCAACGAATCATGAAATTCCTCTATCCTTTGCTGATGAAGCTCACCAAAGCTACCGGCAGGAATTCGAAGGTATTGCATAACACTAATGAACATCCGATGACATCGATATATGACCTGAGCGTGCAGCTCAATAATGGAAAGGAGCTGAACCTTGGCCAATACAAGGGTAAAAAGTTATTATTGGTGAATACTGCCTCCAATTGCGGTTATACCAATCAGTATGATGATCTGCAGGAGCTCTACAAAAAGTTTTCGGGAAGCCTCGAGATCATTGGTTTCCCCGCGAATGATTTCCACGAACAGGAAAAGGGAAATGATGAGGAGATCGCGCAGTTCTGTAGGATCAATTTTGGCGTTACCTTTCCTCTTGTGAAGAAATCGGTGGTAGTGCCATCACCCCAACAACATCCGGTTTATCAATGGTTGACGAAGAAGGATGAGAATGGCTGGAACGACCAGGCGCCCACCTGGAATTTTTCCAAATATCTACTTGATGAGAACGGTAACCTGACTGATTATTTTGACCCCTCCATATCCCCGCTGAGCAAAGAAGTGGTGAATGCCATCGAGAAGGATCCGAAATAAGCTCAGTGTAAATTGGTATAGCTATATTTCACTCAAATACCATTTTCATGCTGACTAAATCTGATATTGAAAAGTATTTTCTGGCCGAGAAGCAAGGCGCTTTGCTGGTGTTGATCATCGGCGGTATTGCAATATTGATCGGGTTGATCTTCTTTGTCGCTTTCAGAACAGGTTTGTTCAGGGGGGCGGCCATCCCCTTGCTTGTTTTAGGTATTATGGAATGTTTTGTTGGTTATGGCATTTACAAGAGAAGTGATGAGGAGCGGATCAAGTTGGTTTATGCCTATGATATGAACCCTTCACTGCTTAAAACAGAAGAGCTCCCGCGGATGCAGGAGCTCAACAAAAGATTCAGGATCTATCAGGCAGTAGAGATCGGATTTGTGCTGGTGGGTATCATCCTGATGATACTCTATAACGGCCGTACTGAGCGCTCGTTCTGGGTTGGCTTCGGCCTTACCTTGGTGATACAGGGCGTATCGCTGTTTGGAATAGAAACGATGGCCACACAGCGGGCGAAGGAATACACCCGGAAACTCTCTGGTTATCTGGCTGCCTGGCCACAACGATAGCTGTCATCAATCGATCTTCGCATGAGCATCGATGCTCATCATCAGGGATGCGATCATATTACAGACCTGGTAGTAAAAGCTCTTGTTCACTTTTTCAAAGCTATCGGTAGGCTGGTGATAGTCCGGATGATCTTCCACTCCGAAATACAGGAACGGGATCTTTTTTTGATGGAAAGGATAATGATCGGATTGGGTGGTCCAGTCATCAGAAGCACCTTTTGAGGGATCATCATGACCGGCAATGACATGTATACCTGTTACATATTCCTGCACATGTTTTATATATTTTGACAGGAAGGGATAATGATATATGCCGCAGGCATAGATCTCATTCTTATCGCTTCTGCTCAACATATCCATATTGAGGTTGAATTTGATGGTTGAAATATCAACGGGCGGGTGCTCCACAAAATACCTGGAGCCCATCAGTCCACCTTCTTCAGCATCACAAGCCACAAATATGATGGAGTGGCTGGGGGTGGTTTTTTTGAATCGTTCGGCGATGGCGAGTAACGCTGCCGTTCCCGATGCATTATCATCAGCACCTGTATAGATCTTATCTCCTTTTTTTCCGAGGTGATCATAATGGGCGGTGATCACATAGTATTGATCAGGATATAATTTTCCTTTGATCATACCGATCACATTCACGCCTGTTGCACCATTCCTGGCAGGAAAAGATTGGAATCTTCCTGATCCGAAACTATCCAGTTTCAATTGCTCAAATCGCCTGGCAATATATTCACGGGCTTTCCTGTTCCCTTCGGTTCCCACCAATCTTCCTTCCAATGTGGGCGAAGAGATATAGGCCAGATCATTGAGAAGTTTTGCGCTATCCAGTTTTACGTTGGAATAAGGTGCTGATACAACCTGGCTGTTGGCAATGGAAGCAGACAGCATGAGGACGAGGCTTAGAGCAGATACCAGGAATCGGTTCATGAGCATATATTTTTGATTCAGTACAATCTAGTAGGCGCAGGAGCTCAGTTGATCGGGGCTGAGCTGAACCGGGCTATGTGCGGGAGTTTGGCCTGCAAAATGTACCGCCACTTCATCCAGGATAGCTTCCACTTCCTGCAAGGTTTTGACGGTCACGAGCCTGGTCCGGAACTCTTTGATATGCGATAACCCTTTCAGGTAATTGCTGTAATGGCGGCGCATTTCCAGGATGCCGAGGATCTCGCCTTTCCATTCCACTGATTTACGAACATGGGTCCTGCATACTGTGATCCTTTCTTCGAGGGTAGGAAGGGGAAGGATGGCTCCGTTCTGAAGGAATTGTTTGATCTCGCGAAAGATCCAGGGATAGCCGATGGCGGCACGACCGATCATGATGCCATCCACTCCATACCTGTTCTTGTATTCGAGGGCTTTTTGCGGAGAATCGATATCTCCGTTGCCGAAGATGGGGATCTTGATACGCGGATTGTTCTTCACTGCCGCTATCAGGCTCCAGTCAGCTTCTCCTTTGTATAGTTGAGCGCGGGTCCTGCCATGGATGGTAAGGGCTTTGATGCCCACATCCTGCAATCTTTCCGCTACTTCTTCAATATTCTTACTGCTATCGTCCCAGCCTAACCTGGTTTTGACGGTAACGGGCAGGTTGGTGGATCTCACAACGGCTTCCGTAAGGCGGGCCATCAGATCGATATCCTTGAGAACAGCGGCGCCGGCGCCTTTGCTGACCACTTTCTTTACCGGGCAACCGAAATTGATATCTACCAGGTCCGGTTGAACGGTGTCCACAATTTTGGCGCTCATGGCCATGGCTTCTTCATCGCCTCCGAAGATCTGGATACCGAAAGGTCTTTCGAATTCGGAGAAATCCAGTTTTTGCCTGCTCTTGATGGCATCCCGGATAAGGCCCTCACTGGAAATGAACTCACTATACATCAGATCGGCCCCATTCTGTTTACAAACATAACGGAAGGGCGGATCACTCACATCCTCCATGGGGGCGAGAAGTAGTGGAAAATCCGGGAGCGCGATATTGCCGATTTGTACCATCGTTGGAAACTGTATCTTTGACCGGCTGCAAATTTACATACTAATATTTGTTTATACCAGCTTATGATAGGCCATTTGAAGATAAGATCACCCAAAAAGCAATTAGGAGCCCTGATCCTGTGCGCTTCCCCACTCCTGATCACTGTGATCCTTAACATAGTTTTCACCAGCAATAATCCTGATGTGAAAGTGGATCTGACAAAAACCTCTGTGGCCTCGCTGAAATGGACACAGGTTTTTACATCCGTTTCATTTTTCTTTATTCCTGCATTCCTGTTTGCCGTATTCACTTTCAGAACTAAACAGTTCTGGTTCCTCGGCTTCCGCAAACCGGAAAAGCCATATATGTTATTGCTATCCGCCATTTGTGCGCTGGTAGCCCTGCCTTCCATGTTCTACCTGGGGCAATTGAACCAGCAACTACCTATTGCCGAGCACCTTCGCGAACTTGAAAAAGCGGCAGGCAGCACTATGGAAACGATCCTGAAAGTGAATTCTCCATTGGATCTGATCGTGAACCTGCTGGTGGTGGCCCTGGTGCCTGCTTTCTGCGAAGAGATCTTCTTCCGTGGAGCAGTGCAGCGGGTGGTGATCCATCTTACCAAAAGCCCCTGGGCCGGGATCATCTTCACGGGTCTGCTGTTCAGCGCCATGCACTTTCAGTTCCTGGGATTCATACCCAGGGCAGGATTGGGCATCGTATTGGGCGCATTGTACTGGTATAGCGGAAGTTTATGGTCTGCCATCATCGCGCATTTTGTGATCAATGCCGTTCAGGTTTTGGCTATTTATTATTCGCCCCGCTATGTGAATGAGAACCCTCATATGCCCTTGCTGACTGCGTTGATCAGTTTGATTGCCGTATGCGTGATCATATGGTATATCAAAAGCAAGTCTTCCATCACCTGGTCTAAAGTATACGACACGGACGGGCTCACCCCTACCAACCAATTTATAGCATAAAATCCAATATCAGCATGGCTTTGAATATGGCCACCTTGAAAACCCGGTCCCTTTCCGCTGCAGTATTTGTGGTTGTGATGTTGCTGGGCTTATTCTGGAACCAGTGGAGTTTTTTCATCCTTTTCACCATTATACATTTCGGTTGCTGGAAAGAATATCAGCAATTGATCGCTAAGATCGATCCTGAGTACGCCAATATCACTCCCTTTCACAAATACGGCGTGCGCATTGCTGGCTGGAGCATCATGCTCTTCTTTACCAGCGATGCTTTCAATATCGGCTCCTTCTCCCTGCATGCGGCAGGTTGGTGGCTCGGCCTTATTTGTGTATTCATTCTCCCCATCGTTGAATTGTTATTTGCAGGGACCATCAATGTGAAGAATATCGGTTACTCGGCACTGGGATTGCTGTATGTTTCCCTGAGCTGGGGACTGATGATAGACCTGTTGAGATTGTCCGCCAATTTCGAGTTTGGCGGGCTGTGTGCCAACCATAATTATTCTGCCATCTTTCCGATAGCTCTGATCATTTCCATCTGGATCAATGATACCATGGCCTATATCGTAGGCTCTCTGATCGGCAAAACACCATTCTCTTCCATTTCGCCCAAAAAGACATGGGAAGGGACCATCGGAGGAGCGATCCTGGCAGTTGTAGTAGTGGGACTGCTGGCCTGGTGGTTGAAATTTCCTGTGTATATAATGGGAGGTATCGCCATCATTGGTGCAGTGGTAGGAACTGCAGGAGACCTGCTGGAAAGCAAGCTGAAACGCATGGCCAATGTGAAGGACAGCGGCTCCATCATGCCAGGGCATGGTGGATTCTTAGACCGGTTTGACTCACTCCTTTTGGCCACTCCTTTTGCCTGGTTATACGTGGCGCTTACCACGATGCCAATATAATATGATAATCTCCTTAATTTTGCACCTTAACTCATTTCAATGACCATACACAAAGAAGGCTATAAGTCGATCCTCATTTCAGCCATCATTTTCGCGGTGATCAACCTGTTATCGTTCTATTTCATCAGCTATTCCACTCCCTGGCTTAGCTGGTTGATCTTTTTCCTCACATTAGGGTTGACCCTCTTCATTGTGAGCTTTTTCCGTATCCCTGCCAGGCAGCTCACAAAGAATGAGAACCAGGTGATCTGTCCTGCCGATGGCAAGGTGGTGGTAATTGAAGAAGTGATAGATGAAGAATATTTCAAAGACAAGCGCCTGCAGGTGTCTATCTTCATGAGCCCTGCCAACGTGCACGTGAATCGTAACCCTGTTAGTGGGGAAGTGGTGTACAGTCAATATCACAAAGGGAAATACCTGGTAGCCTGGAATCCCAAATCATCTACCGAGAACGAGCGCCATTCTGTGGTGATCCGTTATCCAAAGGGAGAGATGCTGGTGAAGCAGATTGCAGGCGCCCTGGCCAAACGTATCGTGAATTACCTCACTGTTGGGCAGAAAGTGGAGCAAGGCTCCGAGCTGGGCTTCATCAAATTTGGTAGTCGTGTGGATGTGCTCCTGCCTGTTGGCACCAAAGTGAATGTTGAGTTGAATCAGACAGTTCAGGGCGGAGTAACGGTACTGGCTACACTCTGATAAAAAATACAGCAAGATATCTAACCGGCCTGCAATTGCGGCCGGTTTTTTTATGCCTGTATCCGAAAGCTTTAGAAGATATTTTCCAGCTCCTTCAGTGAATGCACGGTGTACGTGGGTTTTACATCGGTCTCTATCCGTAGGTGATTCACAAATACCTGGTCGATGCCGGCATTGATGGCCCCTTTGATATCCGCCTCAATGCTATCACCCAGCATGATACTATGTTCCGGCAATGCTTTGGCGCGCTGGAATGCATAATCGAAGATCTCCTTATGCGGCTTCAGGCTATTGCTTCCTTCCGAAGTGATCACCTCGGAAAAGAAATGATGGATGCCGGAATACGTGATCTTGCTATACTGTGTTTTCTCAAATCCATTGGTGATGAGGTGCAGTACATAGCCTTTGCCCCGCAGATAGGTGAGTATTTCCATGGTGTAAGGGAAAAGAATGGTACGGCTGGGCAGCATATCCAGGAACTGGTCGCTGAGTTGTTTGGCCAGTTTTTCATCACCGATCCGGAAATCGAGGAGACTGAGGAACATGCGCTTCCATCTTAGCTCATCGGCCTTGATAGTGCCGTTGCGATAGCGTTCCCAGAGCCTGTCGTTATGAATGATATAATTCTTGTGAAACGCCTCAAAGCTGTGAACCCCACGTGATTGGAGATCCATGCTATGAAAAATGGTTTCCAGGGTAAAACGGCAATTAGCATCGAAATCCCACAAAGTATGATCCAGATCAAAAAACAGATGCTTGTACTTCATACTGCAAAAATACGATAGTCAAAATTAGTGGATAGAAATCGGGGAAACCGGCAGGAAATCCATTACTTCGCTTCACAAAATTTCCTGTATCATGAATATCGTTATCACCGGTGCATCCAAAGGATTCGGAAGGGCTATAGCAGAAACGTTCGCTGTGCAGGGGCATGATCTTTTCCTGTGTAGTCGTAACCAGGTGGACTTGTACAAAACACTGGAAGCCCTGATGCAACGCTATCCCGAGCGCACCATCAAGGCCATGCCTGCCGATCTGAGCGAGAAGAAAGAAGCGGAAGCATTCGGCAACTGGGTGCTGGGTTTCGGCGTGCCGGTGGATGTATTGGTGAACAATGCAGGTCTTTTTGAGCCGGGCAGTGTGCACAACGAACCGGAAGGAGTATTGGAAAGGATGATGGCTGTGAACCTGTACAGTGCTTATCATCTTACCAGAACATTGATCCCTGCCATGATCGAACGTAAGCAGGGACATATCTTCAATATGTGCTCCATTGCTTCTTTGCACGCTTATGCCAATGGCGGAGCTTACAGTATCAGTAAATATGCGTTGGCTGGTTTCAGTCGCAACCTGCGCGAGGAGATGAAGCCTTATGGGATCAAGGTTACGGCCGTGTATCCCGGTGCTGCCTATACGAATTCCTGGGCAGGCAGTGGTATCGATCCTCAGCGGATCATGACAGCGCAGGATATTGCCTCCATGATACATGCGGCATCGCAGTTGAGCCCGCAGGCCTGTGTGGAAGATATCATCATGAGGCCGCAACTGGGGGATCTGTAGGCTATTTCAACGGCTACGCAATGCATCCAGGATGATCTCTTTTCTTCTTCTTGAAATATCTACCTGCGACCGGTCGCTGAGGGTAAGCGTTCCATGCTGCGTGTAATTCACCACGTGCCCTTTGTTGATGAGATGTGATTTGTGGATACGAAGAAAACCATGATCATTCAGGATATCTTCATATTCCTTCAATGTTTTGGAGATGAGCAGGGGCTTACGGTTACTGAAATGGAACCAGGTGTAATTGATCTCACCTTCCAGGCGGATGATCTCTTCGGGATTGAAAAAATAGGTCCCTTCGCTGGTTGGTAGCGCCAGCTTGAAATCCTTCCTGTCTTTTGCCGTGATATTGTTCAGCAGGTTTTGGTATTGCGACTGCTGGCTGAGGGCCACCACCATGCGCGCCATGAACCTGTCAACGGCTTGACGAAGCTCATCCGCCTCGATAGGTTTCATCAGGTAATCCAGTGCGCTGAAGCGGAGCGCTTCGATGGCGTATTTGTGATGAGCTGTGGTGAAAATGATACTGAAATGGATATCCGTCAGCTTTTTCAAAAGCTCAAATCCATTCATGGCAGGCATCTGGATATCCAGGAATACCAGTTGTGGTTTGAAACTTTTGATCAACTGTACCGCCTTTACCGGATCGTTGGTTGTTTTGATCTGACTGATCTCCGGAGTATACCTTTGCAGCATTAGCTGCAGGGTATTGACGGCTGCTGGCTCATCGTCTATGATGATAGCTTTTATCACTTGCCGAAGTTAATGATTTTGTGTCTCCACCTGAATTATCCGCTGATGAAAACGAGCAGGGTGACCGTAGTGCCTGCAGCGGTTCCATCGGGATGTACTCTGTCTGTGATCACCGCCTCGAAAGGCTGCTGGTATTGTTGCTGCAAAATGCGCAGGCGCTCGTTCACCAGGCTAAGGCCTTTCGATTCATGTCCCGAATTCCTGCGGTTCAGGGCCGCTGCTTCCCGGCCGATCCCGTTATCCTGTACTGTGCATCGTAAAAGATGGTCGCCCTGGCTTTGGAACGAGATCTGCACCTGGCGGTGGTCCTGCTTGGGCATCAGGCCATGCCAGATAGCGTTCTCCACAAAAGGTTGTAACATCATGGGAGGGATACGGATCTCATTGGGGTCTATCTCTTCGTCCACTTCTATCGAAAATTCAAAATGCCCCTGGAAGCGTAGCTGTTCCAGTTGCAGGTATAGTTGCAATATTTCGATCTCTTTTTCCAGGGTGATAAGGTGTTGATCGCAGTGATGCAAGATCTCCCTTTGTAGCCTGGAGAATCTGGCCAGGTAGCGGTTAGCCTCGTCGGCATTGCCCTGAAGGATGAATTGCTGAATGCTGTTGAGGGCATTGAAGATGAAGTGTGGGTTCATCTGCGCGCGCAGGGCGGTAAGCTGGTAAGTGGCCAGGTCTGCATGCAATTTGATCAGCTCTATTTCACGCTCCCGTACAATATTGTCTGCATGGATCTTTTCGATACGATGCGCCAGCATACTGGCGATGGTGGTGAGTACCTGCAGGTGCTTGGCTGTATAGAAATTCTTCTCTGAATGCTCACTGTCTATCACTCCGATCACTTTCCGGTTAAGGATCAGCGGTACTGTCAGTTCACTGAGCCGTTGTGCATCATCTACAATATAACGGGGATCGATGGAGGTATCGGGAATGATCTCTGCCATGCCTGATAAGGCCACACTGCCTACGATGCCTTTACCCAGCGGTATTTCGATTGGATCTACGATGCTGTTGAAAGCGGTGGTCTTGGGGCCGCAGGCTGCTTTCTGTTGCAGGAGCTGTGTTTGGCTGTCTATGAGATAGATCACACAATCTTCAAACCCCAGCCGGGCGATGCAGTTCCGGCAAACATCCCATAGCATGGCATCTACCTGGGTTTGCCCGCTCATGGAGGTGGCGAAATAACTGATGATCTGTTCTATCTCCAGTTGGTATTGAAAATTGGCTGCACGTAATTGCTGAAGGGCGGTCTTTTGCGATTCTTTGTCGCGGATCAGTTTCTCACGGTAAAGGATAAGCACTGTTAGCAATGCCAGCAGCAGTAGCAGGATCGGTATCAGTATGGTTGTATTGATCAGGCGAAGGTTTTGATATTGAAAGTTACAATTTAAAAAGGAGAGCCCATCTCTTTGTGAGACG
>JAGIAP010000019.1:0-26421 GCA_017744805.1 Chitinophagaceae bacterium
GGCATGGACAGAAAAGCTGGAATGGCGTAGCCATCCTCAGTAAAGTAGGAGAACCCAAAGAACTGAGAAGGGTATTGCCGGGTGATCCGGAGGACATGCATAGCCGTTATATTGAAACCGATATAGCCGGTATCCGCATCGCCTGTCTGTATCTGCCCAATGGAAATCCCGCGCCCGGTCCTAAATTCGATTATAAACTGGATTGGTTCAAAAGGCTTACGGCCCATGCCAAAAAATTACTGGCAGAAGATATCCCCGTTATCCTGGCAGGAGATTTCAATGTGATGCCTACGGAGCTGGATGTATACAAACCCGAGAGCTGGGTGAAAGATGCCTTGTTCAGGCCGGAAACGAGAGCAGCCTTTGCGAAACTGGCAGGGCTTGGCTGGACGGATGCCCTCCGCAAATTGCATCCCGATGAAAAGATCTATACTTTCTGGGACTATTTCAGGAATGCTTATGCGAGAAATGCCGGCTTACGCATCGACCATTTCCTGCTCAGCCATCATTTCGACAAAAAGCTCCTGGCTGCCGGTGTTGATAAGGAAGTACGGGGATGGGAAAAGACCAGCGACCATGCGCCTGTGTGGATCGAGATCAAAAAACTTTAATAGTATGCTTTGTTGTTGATCAATATATTGTTCTCGAACCGTGTGGTAGTGATCTTTGCAGGCCCAATGCCTCCGTATCCATCACCGCCGGTAATGCAGATCTGCCCATTTTCACAGGCTACAATGGAGTAGTCACCGGGCGCAAGTTCCAATTGGAAAAACCCATCTTTATCCGCTGTGGTCTCTTTGATCAGTTTGGTAGGAAAGCTCTTGTAATAGGGAGTGTTGGGCTCGCGGACCGCCTGGAATATAGTGGTGTATTCATACGCGCGCACTACACGGCTCACCGGATATGTTTTGCAAGGATTGGGACCGGTTACAGGACCAGCTACCGGCATACAATTGCCTTGCTGGAATATTACCGTACCATAGATACCAACGGCGATGGTTGCTTTTTTGGCATTCTCCTTTTTGATCTTTTCGATATCCACCGGAGCCTCGGCTACCTTGTCATTTTTCTTATGGCAGCCCAATAAAGCAAGGGCCAGCACCATCAATAATAAACGGCGATCCATATAGCAGTTTTCACTTCTGACCCTGAACAGCGCTTCACCGTTGCATTCTTCTGTAAAAGATCAGTATTTTTGACCAAACTATTCAATCATGATCGCATTTATAGGGATGGGACTATTAGGTTCCAACTTCACAAAAGCATTGCTGAAGAAAGGACAATCGGTGCAGGTTTGGAACAGGACACCGGAAAAAGCGAAGGCCCTGGAAGCTTCCGGTGCAAAGGCATTCGATTCGATAGTGGAGGCAGTGCGTGGGGTACAGCGTGTCCATATCACGCTGTCTGATGATGGTGTGGTGGATGATGTGCTGGCGCAGGCCGCACCAGGTCTCGCACCCGGAACGGTGATCCTGGATCATACCACTACCTCGGTGGAAGGAGCTATGAAACGTACAGCCGAATGGGCTGAGAAAAATATCACATATGTACATGTGCCCGTATTCATGGGACCTGCCAATGCATTGGAAAGCAGTGGTGTGATGTTGATCTCCGGCGATACTGCCATCAGCAAAAAAGTGCTGCCCTGGCTGGAGCCGATGACCGGCAAGGTGATCGATCTGGGCGACAGGGTAGGTAAGGCTGCCGGTGTAAAATTATTGGGCAATATGTTCCTCCTCACCCTTACCGCAGGTTTCTCGGATATGCTGGCTACCGCCAAAGCCATGGACCTTCCCGCTTCCGTGATCACTGATCTGTTCAGCGAATGGAATCCCGGGGCGGCTGCTCCTGCCAGGCTGAACAGGATACTGGCTGCCGACTATGATAATCCCAGTTGGGAACTGCAAATGGCGCGTAAAGATGCCAGGCTGATGATGGAAGAAGCGGCCCGTGGAGGTAAAACCCTCACAGTGATCCCAGCAGTGGCCAAAGAAATGGACAAATGGATCGAGAAAGGATATCGCAATAAAGACTGGTCCGTGATCACGAAAGATAATCTCTAATTTGCAAATACGGTTAGTGATGCCCGTCAGCATGCTGGCGGGCATTTTAATTTGGCCGATATTTACCGGAACAGCGCCGCCAATGAATCATAGGATTCATCGTAACTGTTCACCTTCTTGCCGTTCAGGAAAAAAGTAGGCGTGCCATTGACGCCACTGCGCAATCCTCCTTCCATATCGTCTTCCACTTTTTCCAGCAATTCTTTGTTGCGGAGATCTTTCTCGAATTGCGTTTCGTTCAGTTTCAACTTGTCTGCAAAATGAAGGATGGCATCGGGGCTCAGGGAGCGCTGGTGCTCGAAAATGATATCATGCATTTCCCAAAACTTCGATTGCTTGCCGGCAGCTTCCGAAGCGAGGGCCGCCATCATGGCCATGGGATGGGACTCCTGCAAGGGAAAATTCCGGAATATGAACCTGAATTCCCCCTTGAATTCCTTGAGCAATTTTTTGATAAAGGGATGTGCGATGCCGCAGTGCGGGCACTGGTAATCGCCATATTCCACCAGTATCATCTCCGCATGAGGGTTACCGGTACTATGATCCTGTTCTGTGACAGGGTTCCTGAGGGTAGACGTCATGTTTATTTGGTTTTATCCATTTCTTCGAGTGCATCCAGAATGCCGTCGGCGCCGGGGTTGACGCTGTCCGGTGAGAGATGGCTCCATCGGATGATCCCTTTTTCGTCGATAACGAACAGGGCCCTGAGGCTTTCACCAGTCTCTTCATCATAGGCGCCATAACGGCGGCTCACTTCGCCCTTGGGCTCAAAATCGGCCAGCAGGGGGAAATGCAGGTTCCTGTTCTCTTCAAAGGCCATATGACACCATTTACTGTCCACCGAAATACCCAGTATCTCGGCATTGTACTTATGGAAGAGGCGAAGGGTTTCGTTATAGAGGCTCATCTGATCACTGCAAACAGGGCTCCAGTCCGCAGGATAGAAGGCGAGGATCAACCTCTTGCCCTTGAAATCGCTCAGTTTCAGTTTCTGATCGGGCGTTGTATACAATTCGAAATCGGGAGCAATTGTCCCTTTCTGAAGGATCATAAAGAACGAGGTTTACAAATGATGAATGAATTGATCTCGGTCTTCGGGAGAATGAGGGGGATGAGGATACAATTTAATGAAAGTTTCTGAAGGTACAGCACCGGCATAAAAAAGCTCAGTACCTTTTCTATCCGCAGGTGCTGAGCTTTTAACTTTCTTTCGAAAGTATGATCGGAAGATCCTTATTTGAGCGACTTCAGGATGGCCCTGGCTGAATCCAGGTGCGTGCGCAGAACAGGGAGCGTACGGGTGGCAAAGTCCTTGATGGCTGCATCGGAGGCATTGTTGGATGCCTTTTCAAAGGCCTTCACATCTTTCTCATGATCATCGGTCATCATCTTCATATATGCTTTATCGAATTCTTTTCCTTCTTTCTTACTGAGCTCGTCCACATGCTTCTGGTGTTTTTGTTCCAGGGAAGAAGCGACCTGGAAGTTCTTGGCATCGGTAATATTCTTCAGCTCCGTATTGGCCTTTGTGTGATCAGACACCATCATGACGCCAAATGCTTTTACGCGTGGACTACTGGCTTTCTGTTCGGCCAACTGACCCAATGTAACTTCCATCATACCACCGGAAGCTGCTTCTGAAGCAAAGGCACTACTGTTCTTGTCGAGCGGTGTATTGTCGATAGCAGGTGCCGTAGTGGAAGTATTAGGTTGCACCCCTGATGAGGCCACTGTATCATTATTGGCATTCTCCACAGGTGCAGTGGCGATATTGTTGGTGGTGTCCCTACCTTCAGAGGCTGTTTTGTTGTCTGAGCTATTGCAACTGAGGATAAAAATGGCTGCAAAGGCAAGTAATGAGATCTGTTTCATAATTTTCATAGATTTTACTGTATTTCAAATCATAATTCCTGTGCCAGGGACCCTTACGCTTTATCACTGTTTAGATTATTACCCATTGAAACCTGCTGCGTAATATCTTTCTCAATCCCATGGCTTTCTCTGTTTTGTTTTACAGTAATGAGAACATCAGGGACTGCCATGGCAGGAGCACCAGGGTATGATCTTCCAGTTGGAGAGTAGTATGGTTATTGATCAGGGGATCATCATTCCTGATCTGGATAGGTGCGGGGATGGTATAGTGGACAAGTTCAGATGAAAAGTTCAGGATCACCACCACGCCCAATTTGTCCAGGCTGCGCGTATAACAATATACCTGTTCGTGATGGGCGTCGTAAAGCGTGTATTTCCCATAGATGAGCACTTCATGCTCATTCCTAAGCCTGGTCAGTTTTCTGAAATAGTTGAGTGGTGAATTCTCATCTGCATCCTGTGCCTCCGCGTTGATATACACATGGTCCGGGTTCACCTTGATCCAGGGCTCTCCCGTGGTGAAGCCCGCGTTGGGCGTGGCGTCCCACTGCATGGGTGTTCTGGCGTTATCCCTTCCTGAGATCTGCTGGTCTCGCAGGAATTGTTCCGTATTGCCGCTGGTATTCAGCAGGTACTGGTGCATATGCAATGTTTCTATATCCCTGTATTCGCCGATGGTGGTGAATTTGATATTGGCCATGCCCAGCTCATCCCCATTGTAGAAGATGGGGGTAGCGCGCATGGTGAGCAGGAAGGTCATCAATAATTTGGAAGAGAAGAGCCTGAATTCAGGAGAATCATTGCCCCATCTGGTGAGCATCCTGGGTTGATCGTGGTTGCCAAGATAGATAGTGCCCCATCCTTCATTTTCAAAAACATTATTCCATTCGGTATAGATCTTTTTGAATTCAGTCAGTTTGTACCCTTCCGGGTCGGGTTGTTTAAAGGCCTTATGGGTGTAACCGAGTTCCATGCCTTTGAAATGATATAACATATGTAGTTCCTGCCTGTCCTGGTGTACAAATAACAAAGCCTCTTCCTTATCGATGCCAGGTGTTTCAGCGATGGTAACGATGTCCCTGCCCTTGAATACTTCCCGGTTCATCTCGTTCAGGTATTTGTGCAGGTTCTCGGTTCCGGCATAGAAATACGACCAGTCGTTCTTGTATTTTGCTTTCAGTTCTTCTGCAGGGATCGCAGGCCAACTATTGTCTTTGGCGATATAGGACACTGCATCCAGTCGAAAGCCGTCGATGCCCATATCCAGCCAGAACCGCATCATCTGGTAGATCTGTTGCCTTAGTTTGGGGTTCTCCCAGTTGAGGTCTGGTTGCTTGGCTGAAAAATAATGCAGGTAATAGCTATCGGTAGTTACATCGTAACGCCATGCATCGGCATTGGGATCGAAGAAGCTGAATCTTTCAGGCGGTATCCCTTTTTCCGCCGGCCACCAGTGATAGTAGTCGCGAAATGGATTGTCGCGGGATTTCCGCGATTCCACAAACCAGGGATGTTCATCGCTGGTATGATTCACCACCAGGTCCATCAGCAACCTGATACCCCTGGCATGCAGTCCGGCCAGCAGGGCGTTGAAATCTGTGATACTGCCGAACTCAGGCTGGATGGATTCATAGTTACTGATATCATACCCATTGTCGTCGTTGGGAGAAACATATACGGGATTGAGCCATACGAGGCCTATGCCCAGGCTTTGGATATAATCCAGTTTGGAGATCAGTCCGGGCAGATCACCCACACCATCCCCGTTACTGTCCTTAAAGCTCCTCGGATACACCTGGTAGATGACCACTTCTTTCCACCATTCCTTATTGTTGATCTGCATAGTCAAAATGTTTCTATACAACACAATACAATTCATATTCCATTCGGATAGTTGAGGTATTCATATTAAGAGGCAGCATGCAACAGATCGTTCTGCTGTCGATTGGAGGTGTAATACATGGATTTAAAACCTGTATCTCTAAAACGCTGACCTGATGTGGGTATCAGAGGATTTATATTGTTTGCTGATCGTTGTTATTCAAACAAACTCTGTATATTTAACGCGCGTTTATTGAACGTACAAAAGTTTCAATGTTCCCATCCAAATAGCTCCGGATTTCTGAAGTAGCAATGTTCATGCGATACGTATGCCTTGACAGTGGCGGTCTTTACACAACCGTGCTGTATCTGTATTTTTTAACCATTTGATATTTGCTATGAAAAAACAACTATGCATCTTCGTGACATTGTTTATGGCAACAATTGTCAACCTCAATGCCCAGGTGGGTATCGGAACCACATCACCTGCGGCCAGTTCCATTTTAGATGTTACTTCAACTTCCAAAGGCGTACTGGTGCCAAGAATGTCATCTGCACAACGTATTGCTATTTCTTCTCCTGCTGAAGGCTTGATGGTGTATCAGAACTCAACGCCCAATGGTTTATGGATGTTCATCAATGGTGCCTGGACAAGACTGGCCTCCACTGTAGACATCAATTCATTCGGAGATGCAACAAGCTTTGCTGCCAACACCTCCGGATCTGTGATCGCAGTTTTACTTGGTGGAACGAATGTCCCTCTTCCCAATGCACAAAATATGGGAGCAAATGTAACGATCGATGGAACCAATTCGATTTTCACTGTTACGCAGGCAGGGCGCTACCGTATTGCCTACAGGGCAAACCTGACAGCCGGTTTATTGGTAAGTACAAGGGTTACAGTGAATGGCGTGGGTGTGCCTGCGCTTTCTATCGATCCGGTACTTAGCTTAAGTCAGTTTGCAGCAGAAGCAGTAGTTACCTTGAGTGCGGGAGATCAGCTCTCCCTTCAATTCTTTGGGTTGCTGGGCGCTGCTACCTTACTGAGTGGCTCTCAGGGCGCGGGTATGACCATTCAAAGAGTTGAATAGTCCATTGGCTGAAAAGTATATTCATTCACCTAAAATTCAGACAATGAGATACCTGTTACTTAGCATATGCAGTGCGTTGTTTTGGCTGCAGGGACAATCCCAGTTGAGTGTGGGGCCAACAGATCAATTGGTCATACAAAGCGGCACAACCTTCTTTGTTGACAGCCTGGTACTGATCCCCAGCTCAAATACTACTATCACCAATACCGATCTTACCAAGAGCTATACCTCCGTCACTGGTCCCGGCGGTGCCCTAAGTATCATGCGGGTGTATAGCTTTTCCAATCCGCTGCCTGCCTATAATGGCACAGCCGGTATCATTTATTCTCCCACGGAGCTGGCTGGTAACCCGGAAGCGTCTTTAAGGATCGCTTACCGTACGGGCCCTACCTGGACCACTACGGCTTCCAGTTCAGTGGACCTTGTTCAGCACTTCGTGTCTTACACAGCCAGCGGTCAGATCTATAACCAGATCACGGCCACACAGGCCGGGGCTGTTCTTCCCGTTACCTTCACCAATTTCACGGCCACGCTGCAAAGCCAGCATGTGCAGTTGAACTGGGGTATGGGCGATATCGATGGTCTGCAGAACTTCGATATACAGTATAGCGACAATGGCCGCAACTGGAGCTCGGCAGGTATCGTGAATGCTCCTGCCAATACACGTGAGTTCAGCTACCAGCATAATGATCTGAATTTCACCAGCCGTGTATACCGTATCATGGCCAGTGAGGTCAGTGGCGTTCATACCTACTCTAAACTGGCCGTTGTCCGCAAGGGCGAGGCAACTACCAGCATGAGCATCATACGCAAGGATAATGGCGCTGTGCTCTTCTTCAATGGTGCTGTGCCCGGCATGATCCAGGTATATGATGTCAACGGACGACTGCTGATGTCCCGCAATGTACAGCAGCAGCAGGTGGAGATCAATGGCGTATCAACAGGCGCTTATATCATCCATTATATGATCGATGGTAAGAAGATGTCTAAGATGATCCAACTCTGATCCTTGCTCAATCAGAACCAAGATAGAGCCCCTGGCGTATGCCAGGGGCTCGTTTTATTGTGTAGCCATTACTGTTTCCTTTACAATGCCCTGTCAGCCAGCAATTGGAGAAGCTCGTCTTTTTTTCTGGGGGAAATGGTGATGGTGGTATCATCGTTCATCACCAGGTAGCCACCATCTGTTCTCAGGTATCTTTTCACTTCTTTCAGGTTCACCATCCAGGAGTTGTGCACCCGGAAAAAACCATGGTCGGCGAGCATCGATTCATATTCTTTGAGATTCCTGCTCACCATGATCTTTCTCCCTTCTTTCAAATGAAAAATGGTGTAAGCACCATTGGCTTCCAGGTGAATGATGGAAGCGATGGGAACGAATTCCAGTCCTTCCGCAGTAGATAAGCTGATGGTATGGTCCTGTTGTTGTCTTACCAGGTTTTGGAGCAGGTGCCGGAGTTGTTGCTGGGGATGTTTACTGTTGATCTGGTGAATGGCTTTCTGTACGGCCAGTTGCAGTTCCTGCACATCTATTGGCTTGAGCAGGTAATCGATGGCGCTGATGCGTAAAGCCCTGATGGCATACTGATCGTAGGCGGTGGTGAAGATCACCTGGGAAGGGGAGGGGACTGCCAGTTTTTGAAGGATATCGAAGCCCGTACCGGGATGCATTTCGATATCGAGGAAAAGTATTTGAGGTTGTAATTGATGGATGGATCTCACAGCTTCGTCTACCGATGCGGCGCTACCGAGCAGGCTCAACTGTGGACAGAATTCTTCCAGCAGGTTCTGAAGCAGTTCGCGGCTGCGGACCTCATCATCGGCAATGAAGGCAGTGTATTTCATAGGCACAAACTAGGGAATTTTTGGGAAGAAACAGGGATGCATTTAGTTTGTGTGCCCGTCGTTTGCATCCTGTTTCTTTTGCTTCGGAGCGGAAGAATCCCCGATCAATAATTGCGGAGAAAGCACCCGTTTCTCGAATTGTTTTACCGGTCGTTTGCTTTCTATCAGTTGCAACAGAAGTTCCGTGGCTGCCTGCCCGATCTCGTAGGCGGGCTGCCTGATCACGGTGAGCGAGGGATTCAGCAATTCTGCGATATCGGTATTGGAGAAGCCCGCCACGGCAATATCGTCCGGCACGCGGAGGCCGCGGCGCTTCAATGTTTTCAGCAAGCCCGTAGTGAGCTTGTCGCTGGTGGTGAAGATGGCGTCTGGCTTATGCTTCAGGGTAAATAGCCTGTTCACGGCATCTTCTATTTCGGAGAAGATCATGCCTCCATAGAAACAATGTTTGATATGATCGTCGCTGGGCGTGATCCCATTGGCAATAAGTGCTTCCTTGTAGCCACCCAATCTTTCGCTGGTGATATTGAGGAACTCTGAATTGGCGATAGCGGCGATCCGCCGGTACCCATTCTTCACCAGGTGCTCGGTGGCTTCATAGGCGCCTTTGTAATTATCCACGATCACGCTATGTGTTTTGATCTCCTCCGTGATCCGGTCGAAGAACACGATGGGAAGCCCCCGCTCATGCAAGGCTTTCAGGTGACTGATATCATGGGTTTCGGTAGACATGGAGATCAGCAATCCGTCCACAGAGCGGGAGGAGAGATAGCGGAGGTCTATCACTTCCCTTTCATAACTCTCATGGCTCTGGGAGATGATCACATTATAGCCCTTGCTGTAAGAGATGGACTCAATGCCATTGATGATCTGTGAAAAGAAATTATTGGCCACTTCGCAAACCACGACGCCGATGGAGCGGCTTCTTTTTTCTTTCAGACTTAATGCGATGGGATTGGGCTGGTAATTGAGTTTCCCGGCACATTCCAGTACCAGTTGTTTGGTCTCCTGGCTGACCTCAAAGCTGTCGCGCAGCGCTCTCGATACCGTTGAAGTGGATAATCCCAGGGCACGGGCAATATCTTTAATGGTTACTGCTTCAAATTTCATAAATGGTCAGGATGCGTGGCAATCAATCTACGGGTGTTAAATATACACTTTTTCGGTGGCTGGGGTAGGAGCAGGCATATGAAAGCGGCTCAGATGGCCAGTCTCTTTTATTATTGATTTGCTGCGGTCAATCCTTATTTTTACCGGATGAAAATCCATACGCTCTTCCTGTCGCTTGCCTTATTTTTGTATGTATCTATGCAGGCACAAACAGGGAATAAGAATCTTTTCAGTAAGGAAGTGGCCGCAAAGCTGGCGTCATTGCCACTGCATTGCATTTCCAATGAATGGCCCAACAAAACCAGTCATACTTCCGATTCAGCTACGGATCATGTGTTGCTTCCCCATGAGCTCCATCCCGTTTTTTATGGATGTTTCGATTGGCATTCCTGCGTGCATGGTCACTGGATGCTGGTGAAACTGCTGAAGACCTTCCCGGATATGCCGGATCGCGATAAGATCATCGCTACCCTCAACAATAGTTTCCAGTTGGAAAAGATGAAGGAAGAAGCGGCCTATTTTTCCAAATACAAAGTGGCTTCCAGTTGGGAGCGTACCTACGGATGGGCCTGGCTGCTCAAACTGGATGAAGAGCTCTTCACCTGGAACGACCCCCTCGGCAAACAATGGTATGCCAGTCTTCAACCACTGACACAGACCATCAAAGAGCTCTGGACAAAATATCTTCCCAAGCAAACCTATCCCAACCGCACAGGCGTGCATCCCAATACCGCTTTCGGATTGGTGTTTGCGCTCGACTGGGCTGAAGCCCTGAACCAGCCAGAGTTTGCGGCGCTGATCAAACAGCGGAGCAAGGATTATTATCTCCATAACAAGAATACACCAGCCAACCTGGAGCCCGATGGTACAGATTTCCTTTCACCCAGCCTGGAGATCGCTGATCTCATGCGCAGGGTTTTGCCAAAAGATGAATTCCTGAAATGGTTCAATGCATTTTACAATAAAGAAGGGATCGCGAATATCACCCAAATGCCGCAGGTGAGCGACCGTACCGATTACCAGATCGTGCACCTGGATGGTCTGAGCCTGAGCCGTGCCTGGTGCATGAGAGGCATTGCCAAATTGTTGCCGGCGAATCATCCCTACAAAAAGCTCTTCAATACCTCAGCCACCACTTTCCTGGAAAAGACCTTACCACATGTGACCTCCGGCAATTACGGCGGAGACCACTGGCTGGCATCCTTTGCCGTGTATGCGATCTTCGAGGATAGATAGCGTTTACCGCAGTTTCCCCAACCAAATACCGATCCCCATATCCACCGGTAAGATGAACCTGTTACTCGTAATGGTCGCTTTTTCACCGGTGGGTAATTGCGTAGTGGATCGCGTCCAGCTAAAACCTGCGCCGGCACTGAAGTTCAGGCTGAACCGGCCAGGCATATTCCTTTGCAATCCCCAAAGCAGGGCCAGGTGATTGACCGGCCGCCTCGACGCTTCTTCAAAATAATTGTCAGACACCTGCTTTTTTGAAAAATACGTGCCTGTTTCTATCGCTATGAAATTGGCGCTGTTCTTTTCTACCCTTGCCTTCTTTTCCAATCTCTTCCTGAAATTATAATAGAAGCGGTATTGCAGGTCGATGGCGGGATCGAGCCAGAACTTCGATTCTGTTCCCAGGCTGCTGCTATACGCAAAACTAAAGGACGGGCTCATATAGGCATGCAGTCGTAACGACTGGGACCGGCTGGTGCTTTTTTCATAGCTGAGGCCCGGGGTGAACAGCGTAAGGGCTGTTACATTTTCCGTGGACTCCGCCTGGGCGAAAGCATTCCGGGGGAACTGGCAGATACCAAAGATCGCGATCAGGATCGCAAGGGAAAGGGGGTTGTTCATGCACTAATGTATTCAGAATTGGCCGGACTGACACTCCCTATTTGCTGAACTGACTGTTTTGTCTTCCGGATCGTTATATCCTGATATTCAATTTTATCATTACATTTAACGCCCGTTCCCCGAACCTTGCATGAACCTGGGACAATTCGATACCAAACAATGGGCTGCTTTTTGCGAAGGAGACCAGTCTGCTTTTCTTACTTTGTATGAAGGGCATTACAACCTCCTGTACATATGGGCCCATCGTTGGATAGAACAGGATACGGAATGGATCCGGGATCAACTGCACGATTTCTTCATTTATCTCTGGGAACACCGCCAGAACCTGGCCAGGGACATCAATACGCGATCCTATCTGCTCACATCTTTCAAGCGCTATCTCATCAATAATGCTGCAAAGAATAAACTGCTGCTGAAACCAGCGGTAGATCTTGAACTGCCCGCTGAAGATGATGCATCGGAAATGGAGGCATTCACCGAACAGTTCAGTAAGGTGCAGCGCGCCATGGATGGATTAAGCCCGGCCCAGAAAGAAGTGGTGGAGCTGAGGTATATGCAGAATATGTCGTTACAGGAGATCGCGGACCATAAGCGATCCAGCCTGAGGACCGTGTACAATCTCATGCACAGGGCATTGATCCAACTGAAAAACGAATTGCTGAAAAAAAATTTTCTATTCATGTGGTAAATCCGGTTCCGGATTGCCTCTGTCAATATCAGAAGCCGAAAATGGAAAAGATCACAGTGGAATATTTGCTTCGTCAGGAATCCTTTCTTCAGTATTGTTTACACAACAATACCGAGGCAAGCGCGTATTGGGAGAACTGGCTGGTACAACACCCGGAGCATGCTGCTGTGGTCAGTGAAGCGGCCTCACTGGCTCAGGATAGTTCTTTGTACCTGCAGGCTGACACACTCAGGCCTGCGGCCATGGACCGGATGCGGAACTACCTGCAGGAAGATCAGGTGACTGCGCCGGTAAGAAGGATCAAATGGTGGAAGATGGCTGTGGCCGCCGCTGTGCTGGTGGTAGTTTCCCTGCTGGTCACCAGGCTGTTCAGAGAAAATGGAAAACAGGACTATACAGCGCCCCGCCTGGCCAATATGTTGAAAGCAGGAGAGGAGCGGTACAATATGCCTGCCCGTAAATTGCTGAGCCTCTCCGATGGAAGTTTTGTGTTGCTGGATAGCAATGCCTCCCTTCGCATCGATAATGCGTTTGGCAACCGGGAGCGGGTGGTCTACCTCAGTGGTACGGCCTGGTTCAAAGTGGCGAAGGATCCATTGCACCCCTTCCGCGTGATCTCCGGTAATATCCGCACCACGGTACTGGGCACAGCTTTCAGGGTGGAAGCGCCTGCCAGCGGACAAACGGTGAAGGTAGAACTGGAAGAAGGGAAAGTTGCTGTGGAAAGAAAAAGTAAGAATGGACATGTGCTGATCTCTACCCTGATGCCTTCAGAAAGCATCATTGTAGATCAACATGACAGTGCCTCCAAAAAAACGACATTCGCAGTGGCCGGATTACAGGCCTGGAAAGCACAGGAGATCATCTTCAATGATGCTCCGCTCTCCGAAGTGATCAGCCAACTGCAGGTATTATATGATCAACCTATCCTTCTCGAAGATGAACAGTTGATGAATGCAACATTCACAGGACGTTTCCGGAATGATTCCCTGAGCACAGTGCTGGATATGCTCTGCTTCTCACTGAACAGGAAATACCGCGTTACAACTGAAAACAAGATCCTGATTTATTAGTCTCTAAACCAATGCTGCTATGATTGCAACTTTGTCTGCAAGATGGGTGCGCATGCCCGTGCCCGTAAGTTCAAGTCGTTGCCTCCGGCTACTGTTGCTGGTGGCCCTCTTCATGGGCTCCGTGATGGAGCTCTCTGCGCAAACCACTAAAAAAGTGGATATACAGAATATGCCCGTGGAGAAAGTATTTTCCAACCTGGAAAAGCTTTTCAATGTTCGATTCTTCTATTCCCGCTCCACCATCAATCAAACGGACAAGATCACCATCCCCGCTAAAGAACGGACCCTGGAGGAAGTGCTCAGTTACCTCGACAGCAAGTACAATTTCTCTTTCCGGAAAGATGGGAATATGATCGCGGTAAGCAAAAAGAATACGGAGCATATTGTCACCACTGCCAGGGAGATCCGCGGCAGGGTAGGGCTTTCCGAAGGTGGAAGGGTTTACTATGCAGGAGGTATCACCGTGTATGTGGAAGGCGAGAAGAATGGTACCATTACCGATGATAAGGGATATTTCAGTATCCGCACCAATAAAGAACAGGCCAGGCTCCTGATCTCCTTTGTTGGGTATGAGACCCATCAAACGGAGGTTTCAGGTAACGCGATGGTGTCCGTTACCCTGCAACCCGCCGCTACCGTGCTTTCTGAAGTAGCCGTAGTGAGCTCGGGTTATCAAACGCTCACCAAAAAGAATACCACCGGCGCATATGGCACCATCAGCGCTAAAGAAGTGGAACGCCGCAGCAGCCAGAGCCTGGATCGTATCCTGGAAGGCGCCGTACCCGGCCTTACCGTGTACAATGGGTACAGCGGAGTAAAGGGTGGGCGCGTACAGGGAGTAGATATCCAGGTGCGTGGCGGTAGCACTATCCAATCTGATCGTACTGCTCCTCTCATCATCGTGGACGGATTTGAAGTGAACAGGCTTCCGGACAATATGAATGAAGTAGAGAAGATCGATATCCTCAAAGATGCCGCTGCCAGCAATATCTGGGGCACCAAGGCCGCCAACGGAGTGATCGTGATCACCACCAAACGCGGCAAGGAAGGCAAAATGAATATCAGCTATGCCTCTAACCTCTATCTGACCAACAGACCTGATTACAGCAGCCTGAAACGCGCCAGCGCAAAGGATATGACTTCCTGGGATAAAGAAGCTTTCGATAAAGGATGGCTCACCTCCGCCATCTTCAGGAACTCTGCTTCCGGTTATACGCCTATCTATGATGCCATCTTCCAGTTTGAAGAAGGTTCCATCTCCGAAGATATCCTGAACCATAAACTGGACTCCATCGGCAATATGAGCAACCGGCAACAGGTGCGCGATAAACTGATGCGCACAGGTATCCGCCAGAACCATTATCTCTCCCTCTCAGGAGGCGGTCCTAAATACAGGTTCTTCCTTTCCTCTTCTTTCGATGATGATAAAACGAATTTCATCGGGGAGAAGTCCCAATCCGTTCAACTGAATACCCGCAACGATTACGAGCTCACATCCTGGTTACGCCTGCGTGGCGATATCAATGTGGCCTTCGATAAAGACAATGCCGGTATCGGTTTGCGCTCGGAACTGATGAACCTGGCGCCCTACCAGATGATCCTCGATCCCAATGGCAACTACCTCTACGATTATACGGAATTCAATAAAGTGGAGAACGACCGCCTGGTGAAACTCGGCTTCTACGACAATGGAAAGAACCTGCTGCAGGAAGCCAACCTGGCCAATAATGTCCGTAAGAACTTCGGCGTTCGCACCAGGCTCGGTTTTGAGCTGAAGCTCGCCAAAGGCCTTACCATCAACAACGATTTCATGTACGACAGGTTCAAGAGCTCCCTCAGGAATATCATCAGCAAGAATTCCTTTGAGGCCCGCGATTATATCAACCAGTTCGTTACCCTGGGCGCCAATGATGTGCCCACATTCAATCTTCCCAAAGGGGATATCCTGAGCCAGAACGAAGCCACCAATACCAACTGGGCCAACCGCCTTCAGATCAATTACACGAATATCTTTGGAGGTGTGCATTACCTGAACCTGTTTGGCGGTACAGAGATCCGCAAGACCATCAGCGAGAGCTTCAGCAACCGTAAATTCGGATACGATGATGATATGCAAAGCTGGCAGCCCATCCTCAACCAGGGGCAACTCCTCACCGGTGGCCTTACAGGGTGGAATGGACGCCCCCTGCCCAGGTTCGACGCTACCGGTTACGACCAATTCGCATATACTGATAACCGTTTCCTTTCCTGGTTCTCTACCGCTGCATACACCTATGATGAACGATATACTTTTACAGGAAGTCTTCGCTTTGATGAATCCAATCTATTCGGTACAGTAAGCAAGTACAGGCGTACACCGCTCTGGTCCATCGGTGGTGGCTGGAATATCAACAATGAATCCTTCTTCAACCTGCCTGTTATCAATACCCTGAAATTAAGGGCCACTGTGGGTTTGGGAGGGAATATCGACAATGCCAGTACGCCTAAATTGGTAGCCAGCAAAAACTTCCAGGCTGCGCTCAACGATTTCCGCCTGAGGCAGATCAGCTATAATCCCAAGCTGCGCTGGGAGCGTACCGAAACTGTCAACCTGGGCCTCGACCTGGGTATGTGGAACAACAGGTTCCAGATGACAGTAGATGCCTACCACAAGAACGGTTATGAACTGCTGGGTACCTTCCTCATCGATCCTACCAATGGCTTCGGTTCTGCCCGTATCAATGCAGCGTCCATGATCAATAAGGGCGTTGAGATAGCGCTCACCGGTAATATTATCCAGAACAAGGACTTTAAATGGACCAGCCGCCTGGTGTTCGGGTACAATAAGAACAAGGTCACCAGCAACAAAGTGGCTGATGGCAACCCTGAGATCAACCGTGTTTCCGGCACCAGCCAATATGTGGAAGGTTATGCCAGGGAAACGCTCTGGAGTTATCAGTGGGCTGGTCTCGACGATCGCGGAAACCCATTGGTGTATAATGGAAAAGGAGAAAAAGTGAAAGTGCCGGATATCACCTCCCTGGTAGCCAGCGGTACTTACCGCCCTCCTTACTCCGGTGGTTTTTCCAATACCGTTACCTGGAAGGGATGGTTCGCCAATGTGTTCATCGTGTACAATTTCGGCAATGTGATCCGCAGGGAGATGCCCAGCATGAACCCTTATGATTTCAGCACTTCCCTCAATTACCAGGTGGCCAATCGCTGGATGAAGAAAGGTGATGAAGCGCTTACGGATATCCCCGGCATGATACAATCCTTCGATCCTGGTGATTTCTACGATGGCCGTGAGCGCGTAGCGCAATACTCATCCAACAGCGTGATGCCGGGCGATTTCATCAGGCTCCGTGAAATTCAACTGGGATACAGCCTGCCCAGCCAGGTGCTGAAGCGTACCCCTTTCCGCAATGTGCAGATCATTGCACAGCTCAATAATGTGGCTTTGTGGAAGAAGAACAAATATGGTATCGATCCTGAATTTGCGGATCCGATGTCAGGCTCGCTTTACCTGCCTCAATCACGTGTTCAAACCATCAGCCTCCGGGTGGATCTGTAAACATTAAAAGCTGCGATCATGAAACTGACTAATATATTTTTCTTCTTTTCTATTTTGCTGCTGGCCACGGGCTGCAGCAAGTTCACCGATGTAAAACCGAAAGGAAAGCTCATCCCTACCACCGTGGAAGATTATGAAGGCTTCCTGAATGATATAGTACTGGCGGATGCGGCTTACATCTATTCCGAGTATATGTCGGACGATCTTACGCTGACCGATGCTGCCGCAGCCTCACAGGCCGGCAACCGTACCGGCAAATCCTACTTCTGGGATAAGGATCTGATCAAGTCCACGGAAGACGATGCCGAATGGAATACGCCTTATAACCGCATCTATTATTGCAACCTGGTGCTGGACAATATCGATAATGCCACTGATGGTACGGAAGCCAGTAAGAATCGTATAAGATCAGAAGCGATGATCCATCGCGCGTACTATTTGTTCAATATGGCCAACCTGTACGGGAAGGATTACCAGGAAGCCTCTGCTGCCACTGATCTTGCCGTGCCCATTTTGCTGAAGGCAGACCTGGAAGCGAAGTCTACCCGCGCTACCGTTAAAGAAGTGTACGATAAAGTGATCGCCGATCTCACAGCGGCCATAAACAATCCCGATCTGCCCGATTTTGGCAGGAATTATGTACACCCCGGGAAAGCAGCCGCCATGGCCATCCTGGCGCGCGTATATTTTTTGAAAGGTGATTACAAGAATGCTGCTGACTATGCCGATGCAGCGCTTGCCAAAAAGAGCACCCTGGTTGATTACAATACCTGGGAGTTCACCAATCCTGCCCGTCCCTTCTCCGGTATAAAGAATAAAACAGCCCCGGAGCTGAATCCCGAGAACCTGTATTGCCGTACCAACAGTTATACAAATATCTTCATCCGCTTCATGATCAATCCTGATCTGCATGCCGTACTGGGTGAGAAAGACCTGCGCTACGTGTTCAATTTCACCCGGCTCACTTCCACCGGAGCTACCAGCACCAATCCTTTGCCGGATTACCTGAACGGCGCGCCCAATTTCAGTATCGGTGTTCCGGAAATGATGCTGATCAAGGCCGAATACCTGGCCCGCCAGGGACAAATCAATGATGCGATGACCATCCTGAATACCCTTCGTACCAAAAGATTCAAGCCCGCTGATTACATAGCGCTCACTGCCGCCAATGCGGACGAAGCGCTGGTGAAAGTGTTGGAAGAAAGAAGAAGGGAACTGTTCTATCATGGCACACGCTGGTATGACCTGAAAAGGCTCAACCACGATGGGCGTTTTCAAAAAACGCTCACCCGCTCGCATAATGGAAGAACGGAAACACTGGCACCGGGCTCTCCGCGCTACCTCATGCAGATTGCGCCCAAGATCATCGGCCTCAATCCTGGCATCACACCCAATGAACGTTAGAGACCATTGTCTGTACATAAAAAACAGCTCATGAAAGCAATACGTAACAGCCTCTTATTGCCATTACTGTTGATCATGTTCAATGCTTTTGCACAAAAGAGAACCGTGATCCGGTTTGCCTCTTCCAAAATTCCCGATGGCACAAAGCTCACGTTGCGCAAAGAATGGCCGGTCCGGCAACTGGTGGATACGGCCCTGATCCGTGGAGGACAATGGGAGTTTGTAGTGACAGATGACTATCCAGCCGTGTATACCCTCACTGCGCGTAAGCCCTGGATGAATGCGGTAGTCTTCCTCGAAGGAGAAGATGTAAAAGTGGAATTCAACCAGGAAGAGCCGGTGGTTACAGGTAGTAAAGCACAAAAAGCATATGCGGATTTCCTGGCATCCATCAAACCATATGAAGAGCAATGGCGTGATATCGGGAACCGCTATGGGGCTGCAAAGGATATGGAAGAGAAACTGAAGATCAGCAGGGAGATGGATGCTCCCGCAGAAAAAGTAATGGGAGGCAGGGACCGGTTTGTAACCGAGCATGCCAATGACCTGGCCGGTATCTGGATGGCGCATGACCAGCTCAATCTCTGGCGTGAGCCTGCGCTGAAAAAAATGATACCATTGTTCAGTAAGCAGGAGAACACCCGGGCGCTCGCGAAACAATTGCAGCAAAAACTGGATGCCATCGAATCTAAAAAGATGACAGGCAATAAGGCGCCGGCCTTTGCGCTGAATGATATCCGGGGCAATAGCGTAAGTCTGGACTCCGTGTTGAAAAGGAATGAATATGTATTGGTGGATATATGGGCCAGTTGGTGCACGCCCTGCCGCGCCACCAACCGGAAACTGGCCCCGGAGTACGCATCACTGAAAAAACTGGGCATCGAACTGATCTCTGTGTCCGTGGATGAGAAACTGGCCGACTGGCAGAAAGCGGTGGCCGTAGACAAGATACCCTGGACGCAATTGGTATCTCCCGAAGGGATGAAAAGTAAACTGGTGCAGGATTACAAAGTGGAATCCCTGCCCGCCACTTTCCTGATCGATAAAAATGGAAATATCATCAGGCAACATGTAAGCATCGAAGAACTGAAACAGATAGCGACCCCATGATCAGGAATTCAATAAGGAACAAAGCATGGTTGACGATACTGCTGGCTGTGGCAGTGATGCATGCCGATGCACAAAGCATCCTCTTATCCAATGCCACCATCATCGATGGTGAGGCGAAACGCACACCCCGAAAGGCTTCCGTGCTGATCGATAATGGCCTGATCAAGACCATCAGCTCCCGTAAGATCAACACTCCCGCTCATACGCAGGTGATCGATTGCTCGGGAAAATTCATCGTGCCGGGATTGATGGATGCGCATGTGCATCTCGCCACGCTCGACCTGAGCGATCAACAAAAAGCCAGGCAACAGACCGATAGCATCCTGTACAATATGATCCGGCATGGGATTACCACCGTACGCGATATGGCCGGCGATGCCAGGTTCCTGCAATCGTTGAGCAGGGCTGCAGAAAAAGACAATCCCTGGTCGCCTTCCATTTTCTACGCAGCGCAGTTTGCCGGTCCGGAATATTTCCGGATGATGGGCAATGGCAGGAAAGGGCAGGACCCCGGTGGCAACCAGCCCTGGGCCAGAAGTATCACCGATACTTCCAATATCGCAGCCGCCGTGGCGGATGCCAAAGCATGGGGCGCTACCGGCATCAAGATCTATGCTGAGCTCAGTGGAGCATTGGTGGCAGCCATCACCAAAGAAGCCAGGAAGCAAGGAGTGTTGGCCTGGAGCCATGCAGCCGTGAACCCTGCACTACCTGCGGATATGGCCAATGCCGGCGTCAACAGCATGAGCCATGCCAATGACCTGGTGTTTCAGCAATTCCCCTCCGGCACGCCCATCGGGAAAGTATGGGAAGCGATCTACAAAGGGCTGAAAGCAGATTCTGCTGTGCTATTCCCGGTATTGCAAACGATGAAGAAAAAGAAAATCTATTTCGATCCCACCCTTTTCCATGCAGCCAATAACAATATGATCAATGCGGCTGTGATTGCGCGCTGGGCGCATCAGTTGGGCATCGCCTTCGTTGCCGGAACAGACTGGATCTATCCGTTGAAGAACCAAGCCGTTCCATTGCTCGATGAGCTCAGGCATCTCGGCAAGGATGCCGGCCTCGGCAATGCTGAGATCATCCAGGCCGCTACCATGAATGCTGCGCGGGTAACGGGCTTGCAAGACAGGGGCCTTGTCCGTAAAGGCATGCGCGCCGATCTGTTGATCCTCGATAGCGATCCTCTGAAAGATATTTCCGTATTGTTCTCTCCACAGATCGTGATCAGGAAAGGGTCCATCCTTTCTTTCAAATAATTGTCAGTTGTACCCGATGAAAACGTAAAAGGCTGCCCCGGACGAGGCAGCCTTTTTACCAAAACCAATGTTCGGGATTAGAATTTGTCCCAGAACAATTTTACATCCACTTTATCGCCACCGATGGCAGCGGCTGCTTTTGTATAATTCTTGTTATTGAGCGTTTGCTCATTGGTTGGGTACGTATAACGGGTAGGGTAAGTCGATTTTGGGCTGGTGGGAGGCGCCAGCACCGGGAAATCCAATCTTCTCACTTCCGTCCAGGCTTCATAGCCCCTGTTGTACAAGGCGATCCATTTCTGCGTACCGATCTTCTCTTTCCAGTTGGGACTGGCTGTGAGATAGGCCACATCAGGCCTCAGGAGATAGGTGTCTGCATCGGCATCCGTTCCGCCCCAGTACTTGATGGAAGCGCGGATGGCATTGTTGTAATGTTCAGCAGCAGTGCCGCCAACGGCATAGCCTCTTTCGATAGCTTCTGCGCGATAGAATTCCGTTTCCACATAATCCAGCAGCAATGATGGCGCATCGATCGCGATCACTTTGGAGCTGGCCCTGGCGTATGAGGAATAAGTGTTGGTTGATCCATTGATGCCTCCAATATATTTACCATTGTCGTTGGGGGCCAGATATTGTTTCAAGCGGGGATCGCTCAGGGCGTTCAGCTTATCCACCAGGGTGGCACTGGCGATGAAGTCCTGGCGTTTGCTCTGAACCAGGTCGGTCCAGATCGGATTGTTATTGGGCGTAGCGCTCTGGTATTTGAACTGGGCATTGTCTGCAGCGCTGCTGAATGCGTTGGCGCTGGCTGCTTCCACGGCTGCTTTGGCACGGGGACCGTCAACATCGGCGATCAGCATGGCCATCCTGATCTTGAGGGCATTGGCAAATTTCAGCCATTGGGCCGTAGAGCCGCCATACACCAGGTCCTGGTTGGTCTCGAATCCTTTTTCAGCAGGATTGAGCGCCGCGATCTCCGCGTCCAGGCGGGTGAGCAGGTTCTCATACACCGTTTTGGCATTGTCGTACTCCGGGAACAGGTTGTTGATATCTAACGCCTTTGTATAGGGGATATCACCAAAAGTACCTACAAGGATGGACCAGGTGTATACTTCCATGATGCCCGTGATGGCTATCTGGTTGCTCTTCACGGCAGCCGTTACACCAACCGATGTGGGGAGCAGGCGTTTACATTCCTTCAGATCCGCCAGTACATCCTTGTACATGATCTGCCACCAGCGTTGGGGGATATTGCGCGTAAAGAAATCATAGTTGGGCTCGTCGGTATACGTGGTGGTGGTCCAGTGTTGCACTACCAGCCTGTATACGTTGGTGTTCACATTGGAACTGGTGAGCACATCGCTGAGGTTGCGCACGGCATTGGAAAATAATGCGGGAGCAGGCACTGCACTGGCCGCTTTCGTCTGTTCATTATAGTCATAAATGCTCTTGGTACAGGCTGTCAGCGACAAAGCCGATATAGAGAATATTAAAAGCTTTTTCATTGCTGTCAGATTTAGAATTTCAGTTTAAGATTCAGGCCCAGTGACCTGGTGGTGGGATAGGCGCCACTCTGGATGCCCTGTGCATTACCTGCTGTAAGGTTCTCTTCAGGATCGGAGTAGGGCAGGTTCTTGTGAATGATCCAGAGGTTGCGGCCGATCAGGCTCAGATCGATGCCCTTGAACACTTTGGTCTTCGAGATCAGTGTGGCTGGCAGTGAATATGTGATATTGAGCTCCCTCAGTTTTACATAAGAAGCATCATACACGAAGGCCGCTGCGGGGTTGTAGTTGTATCCGTAATAACCGGATTTGATATTCTCTACGCGTTTGGTGTTCACTTTTCCATCAGCGGTCACGCCCTGAACGATCAGGCCACCACCATCGGCGATGCTGTTGCGTTTGGGATTGCCCAGGTCGTTATTGCCCACGGTCTCTGCCAATACACCGGTAGAGAGGCCATAGTACATATCGAGAGAGAATACATCACCACCCTGGCGCACATCTATCAGGAACCCGAGAGCAAAATTCTTGTACTTGAAACTATTGTACACACCTCCGATCCAGTCGGGGTTCACATTGCCGATCACGTTGTTGGTAGTGGTGGTTTGCACGTAGTAGCCATTGCTGCCCACGAGTTTTTCACCGTTCTCATGACGTACCCATGTTTTACCCTGGATGGTGCCATAAGGCTGACCAACAGTAGCATTCACGGTCACGCCGCCCTGGAAGGAACCGATCTGCAGGTTGGAAGCGCCTTCATACAGGCTTTCCACTACGTTGCGGTTGCGCGTCCAGTTCACATTGATATTCCAACTGAAATCCTTTGTCTTTACAGGTGTGCCATACAGTGAGAGCTCGATGCCCTTGTTGAGGATCTGGCCTGCATTCACGAATTTGGAAAGATAACCGGTAGCGGAAGAAGTAGCTACAGAGCTGATCTGATCGATACTTCTTGCATGATAATAAGTTACATCCAATCCCAGCCTGTTGTGGAAGAAGCCCAGTTCCAGGCCGATCTCCTTGCTCTTGGTCCTTTCAGGTTTCAGGTTCTCGTTGCTCTTGCTGTCTGGCAGGGAGAACATAACGGCATTGGCGAAGTTGGTATTACGGTCGTATACATCTTTCAATACTGCGAAAGGCGCGCTATTGCCCACTTCTGCATAGTTCAACCTCAGTTTACCGATGCTCAGCCAGGGAGCATTGATGAATTTGGAAAAGAGAAAACTGGATGATACGGATCCGTAGTTGAAGGTATTGTTATCCTTAGGCAGGGTGGAAGAGCGGTCCCTTCTGAACGCACCGTCCAGTGTGAGGAAGTCCTGGTAAGTAAGCGTGGCGTTGGCGAAATAACCATCCACTGCGATACGTTGCAGTACTTCGTAAGGATAGGGAACGGGGTTGAGCGAATTGGCCAGAAAATACCCTTTGGGATTTACCAGTCCACCGTTGGTGATGGAATAACTGGAGTTCACATTGTTCCTCCTGATATTGGTGCCGATCACACCACGCAGTGTCAGGTCTTCCGTGAGGTCTTTGTTGATATTGGCCATCAGGTCGTAGTTGAATTCCCTGAATGTTCTTTCGAAGCGGCTGTAGGAAGATACGGATACGGAGCCAACGGCTGTGCGCTCTTCTTCCAGTTCGTCATAAGAATCGAGGGAGACCCTGCCGAGGAAACTCAGCCAGTTGGTGGCTTCATAGTTGATATTGGCAGTGCCGTAGTAACGGTAACGGGTATCCGTTTGGTAGTTCTCGTAACGGATGAAATAGGGGTTATCTGTGTAGATGGGGTAGAGGCCATCTGCTTTGGTGGGGTCAGCCCAGTTCCAGGTGACGTTACGGCCGGTTCTGAAGTAGGCATCTTTGAGCTCATGGATGTCTACGTTGGTCTGCCACCACTGGCGGAAGCTCTGGTTGATATTGTATTTGCTGTAACCGGTACCGTAGCGGCCCTTGCCATCGATCTTGCTCATATTGAGGTTGGCATTGATGCTCACTTTGTCGGACACTTTGTAGTTGGCGCCGAAATTGACCATATTCTTGAGGAGGCGGCTATTGGGGAGGATGCCTTTCTCTTCGTTGCGGGTATATCCGAGTTTGAAGAGGACCTTGTCGCCACCGCCATCGAGGAATACGCTGTTATTGGTAGAAACGGCCGTCTCGAAGAAGGAGGTGGGATCGTTCTCTGCGGCTACCCATGGGCGTTGCTGCTTGTACCATTGGGAGGTAGAGTCGAAGGAGGTCCAGTTGTATAATTTCAGGTTGGGGTCGAAGCGGGCTCCGTAGGAGGCGTCTTCGGTAGTGGGCACTATCAGTGCATTCTGGCCGGTGCCGAATGGATCTCTCCACCAGAAGCGGGTGTCGGGGGAACCGTCAGCGGTTTTGCTGTATCCACCCTGCTGATAGCCTGCGCCGTATTCTTTCTGGTATTTGGCATAGGTGCTCTTGTCGATCTTGCCTACGGTCACACTGCTGTTGACAACTACGCCCAGTCCTTTTTTCGCTTTTTTGGTAGTGATCAGCACTACGCCGTTGGCGGCCCTTGAGCCGTAGAGAGCGGTGGAGGCAGCGCCTTTCAATACTGTAACAGATTCAATGTCGTCAGGATTGATATCGGCAGCAGCATTACCATAATCGTAACCACCGCGTCCATTCACCTGGTCATCGGAAGTGGTGCGGCCCTTGTTGGATCCGTTGTTATTGGAGTTGTCAACCGGTACGCCATCGATCACGAAGAGCGCCTGGTTGTTGTTGAGCAGGGATTTGGCGCCACGCACCACCACGTTGGTACTGGCTCCCATGGCATTGCCCTGGCGGATCTCGAGGCCCGATACGCGGCCTGAGAGCGACTGGGCAAAGTTGTTGCTGCGGCTTTGGCTGATCTCGGTGCCGGTAACCTGTTGTGCTGCATAGGGGAGCGTGTTCTTGCTCCTTCGAATACCCATCGCAGTTACAATCACTTCCTGCATGGACTGATCCTGTCGTTTCAATGAAATGCTCAGTTCAGTCTCATTGCCAGTGGGCACTTCTTTCTTTTCATAGCCAACGGCATTGATCACTAAAATATCACCGGCAGAAACGGTGATAGTGAAATTGCCCTGGTCATCTGCAGTGGTCCCTTTTTTGGAGCTCTTGATCATTACAGATGCATTGGCGAGGGGACCGTTACTCTCATCTGTAACTTTTCCCTTGATCGTCCGGTTCTGTGCATAGGCCAGCGACGCGCATAGCAGCATGCACGAGAACATCAGTAGATTTCTCATGATCCTATTTTGGTTTGGTAAAAAATGCATCACCCATCGCTTAGGGCAATGCGGGTTTAAAAAAAGTTTGGAGCTTTTTTAATGTGTTAACGATAAAACGGTTTGATGTGAAAATGTCCGGAATCGGTTTGATGGAGGCGAATGTAAATAACGCGGATATACGCAGCCATAGAGGCTGCCGAATTCAATTTTTCTCATGTGACTTCAGTGTTTGATGCAGCGCCAAGTTAAAGACTTATTTACTTTTTTGTGAAATTTTTTTTAATTATTTGCTGTCTCAGACTGGATCTAAACAGAGGAAAGCTGTATTAAAATATTTTCCGGGCATGGATTTACCCGATATGAATAAAAAACATATTAATTTTCCTCCCATTACTTATTCAATGGAAAGATCATGAACATAACAATACTCGGGATACTGCTGGTGGCGGCCATACTCATCATATGGGTAGTGCTCCTGTACAATAAACTGGTGGCGCGCCGCAACGGTGTGCATGAAGCCTGGAGCGGCATCGATATCAGTTTGAAGAAGCGGTATGATCTGGTACCCAACCTGGTAGAAACGGTAAAAGGATATGCCAAACATGAACAGGAGCTGCTGGAAAAACTGACGAGCTATCGCACCGCCTCCGTCAATGCTACCACCACGGAGCAAAAGGCAGAAGCTGCAACAGGCCTCAGTCGCGCGCTTGGCTCCTTGTTTGCCGTAGCGGAGAATTATCCCGATCTCAAGGCCAATACCAATTTCCTTGAATTGCAATCGGAGCTTTCCAATATCGAGCAGAACCTGGAATCGGCCCGCCGTTATTACAATGGTGTAGTGCGCGAGAATAACAACCTGGTAGAAAGTTTTCCTGCCAATATCCTGGCAGGGATGTTCGGTTTCAGGAAGGTAGATTTCCTGACC
>JAGIAP010000019.1:26431-31732 GCA_017744805.1 Chitinophagaceae bacterium
CTGACCATTGACGGTACCGCTCATCTCGAAAGACCAAATGTTTCTTTTTCATGATCACACGTTCCTGGCTGTTCAGCTTCCTGCTATGCCTGGCTTTGCCATCATTGGCCCAGGAGCCGGAACAGGATGCATCTCTCTACCATGCAGAAGGCATCATCGATTTCCATGCTGATATCAATATCGGGGTCTCCGGGCTGGTGAAAGTGGCCGAGCATATCAAGGTATTTGCTGCCGGTATCAAGATCCGGCGGGGCATCTTCCGGAACATTCCAGTGTATCGTTCCAATAAATATGGACGTGATCAACGGATCGATATCGAAGTGTTGCAAGTGTTGAAAGACAGTGTTCCGGTGCCTTACCAGGTGGAAGAAAAGGGCAGGAATATCAATATCCGCATCGGGGATCCCAATATCATCCTGGATCCCGGGGTGTATGAATACATCATTCAATATCAATCCAGGGGACATATCGGTTTCTTCGACGCGTATGATGAATTGTACTGGAATGTTACGGGAAATGAATGGGAGCTGCCCATCGCAAAAGCTTCGGCCACCGTTTTCCTTCCGGAGCATGCAACCGTGATGCAATCGGCCTGTTATACCGGCGTGCGGGGATCTACGGCTACGGGTTGCCAATCCGGATATAACGGTCAGCAACAAGCGCAATTCAGCACAGACCACCAGTTGGAGCCCGGCGAAGGTTTCACCATTGCAACCGGTTTTACGGCAGGCATCATCCGACGCCCGCCACCGCCAGGCGCCTGGCAACAGTTTTGGGAATGGTTCGATGCGTATAAGGAATACCTGTTGGGTGTATTGGGACTGGCCATCTTATTACCTTACCTGTACCGCACCTGGCGTAAATATGGTAAGGATCCGCAGAAACCTGTAGTGGTGGCACGTTTCGAGCCGCCCAGGGGATATTCGCCCGCCCTGATCCGCTATCTCCATAACAAGGGGAATGACGGGAAATCCTTTGCTGCAGCCCTGGTGAATATGGCCGTCAAAAAAGCCATCATCATCCGGAAAGATGATAAGGATTATTACCTGGAGCGTACCAAAACAGATCCGGCCAAACTATCCCAGGAAGAAAAAGAACTGTTCAACAAACTATTGAATAAGAAAGGCAGCCTTCGATTGGATGAGGGGAACCGCGATAAGATCCGCAATGCCAAAAACGCTTTCGAAGGATCGATCACCACGCAGGTGAACCTGAAAGAATATTTTCTGAAGAACAATCGTCAAATGATCACAGGTGGATTGGTGACCATAGCTATCCTGGCCGCTTACCTGCTCTGTATCCATGGGGCTTCACTGATCATGTTCCTGTTCGTGATCCCTTTTGTTGCCATCGGCGCCACTGTTTTCTTTTCCGGATTACGTTCCCTTAAAGAACAGGGCTGCCTGGGCATTTTCCTGGTGGCCTTTGGTGCAGTATTCATGATAGCGCCCATGTTGATGTTCTACGGCATGATGGAGGACTTGCCCGGGGTATCCACCTTTTTTGTGTTATTGGTGCTGGTGATCTATGGCGTGTTCGTGAAGATCATCAAAGCCCCAACGGCGGATGGTGCTGTTCTTACAGCGGAGATCGAAGGATTTGTTGAATATCTTACTGTAGCGGAAGAACATCGTCTCAATATCCTGACCCCGCCTGAACATACACCACAATTGTTTGAAAGACTGCTGCCCTATGCCATTGCTTTGGATGTAGAGAATGAATGGGGCCGCAAGTTCAAGGATCAACTGGATACCCTCAACTATGCGCCCGACTGGTATTCTGGCAGTACTTTCAGTTATTATAGTCTCGGGGACAGTTTCAGCAAGAGCCTGGTATCTCATGTGAATACGGCAAGCAGTCCACCGCCTTCTGCTGGCGGTAGCTCATCGGGAGGCTTTTCCGGAAGCTCCGGTTGGAGCAGTGGCTCTTCCGGTGGGGGATCCTCCGGTGGCGGTGGAGGAGGAGGTGGTGGCGGCGGCTGGTAACTGAAAGAAGGGCATTGAGCCGGATTTGCTTTCCTGTATCGTTTTCATTGTGTTTATTGGGTGATCATTCATGGCAGTCGTTGAATGAGGCGAAAACAAATTTCCTCTTTATGAAGAAGCATACAATGTTATTGGGATGGATAGTCTTGCTGGGTATCGGATGTGGTGCCCAGGATACACCAAAAGAAAGGAACGAAAAGAAACAAACAGACTCCATCGCTCCCGTAGCTGATCTTACGCAGGAGGAAAAACAGTTGGTGAATCTGTATAGTGATGTAACGAGGGCTGGCATGGAACGAAAGGATAGTGCTGAGCTCTATGCCTCCAGGTTTGCCGATAGCCTGAATGCATTGGTCAATAGCCATTCCGGCTCTTTGCAATATCCATTCCATATTTTGCGCGATAGCAGCAAAGTGTATATTGAAACGGCACCCGGTGGGGCATTCAGGATCTATTCCTGGGATACCTGGACGGGTGGTACCATGAGCTATTTCGATGGCATCTGGCAATGGAAATCTAAAAACGGAATTCATCATCGGACACCCCAGCCAGAGAACGGCGACCCCGGTAATTTCTGTTCCAAAATATATACGGTCAATATCAAAGGCCGGGAATATTACCTGGCGATCCTCAACGGTATCTATTCCTCCAAAGATGTATCACAATCTGTGCAGGCATTTACGATCGGGGGGGATCAACTGATCGATACCGTTACCATTTTCAATACAGGCTCCAAGCAGTTGAACCGGATCGACGTGAATTATGATTTCTTCAGTGTGGTGGATAGGCCGGAACGCCCTGTTTCGCTCATCAGGTATGACGAAAAGAACAAAGCGCTATACATTCCTGTGGTGAATGACCAGGGGCAGGTGACCCCGAAGCACCTGGTATATGAACTGAAGGAAGATGGTTTCATGTTCAGGGGCGTGGAATAGCGCTCAGGTCAGGCCTCCATTGCATCATATACGATCACCTTACTCCAGAGATGACCATAATTCCTGACGAATGCCAGGTGGATGGGGTGGTTCTGATACGCGGCCTGGGCGGCCAGGTCCCTGAAGAAGATCAGCTCTGAAACATCCCAACTGGTATCCACCACATCGCGTTTCTCAGTGGAGGCTACCACGCCAATATGCAGTTCTCCGATCTGTTCGATCGCCTTCAGCGTTCTCACTCCTTCGATCAGTTTCTTCCTGTCGGTTTCCGAACCGGCATTCTTCAACCAGAAAAAAACATGGTGGACAATGGGGTATTTCTTACCGGCAGCTGGTAAGGGAGTAGAAGCAGCAACAGTACCGGCACAAAGGGCCGCTGTGGTGGTCAGGAAGGTCCTGCGGTTAGTTTCGCTCATACAGTTTGGTTATGCCGTCAAAATAGTATAAAAATCCCGCAGTTACAATCCTTGCCTGGAAACTGGATCAGGAGGCGCTATCATTCTTCATCATTCCGATCATGGCATCAAACGCCTCTTAATACTAGAAAAGCTGCCGTGTAGTGGCAGCTTTTGTATTTCGTTCATATGATAGTTCCTACCAACGTTCTGCATCATCCTCCGCGCCGAATTTGCTCTTCAGTTTGAAAGAGCTCGGTTGCTCATTGGGTTGAGTCTGTGCTGCAGGTTTATCGTTGTAGATATACTTGCTCTTCTGATCAGGACGCTGTTGTTGTGAAGGTTGTTTGGCAACAGGCTTCTGCTGATGGGCAGGTTGCGGCCTGTTTTGCTGATGCTGAACAACGGGTTTCTGAACAGGAGCTTTTTGCTGTTGATTGGCAGTAACTGCATTGTTCACAGGCTGCGTTTTGTGCTGAACATTCACAACAGGCTTCTGCCTTTGTTCCTGGCCCTGCTGTTTTTGAACAGGTTGTTTTTGCTGACCATTGTTATGTTGCTGAACAGGCGCATTCCTTTGTTGCTGGGGCTGCGGTTTGTTCATGCGAGGCTGGTTGTTCTGCGCATTTACTGATCCGCCCTGCGTTCTTTGTTTGCTCCGGTTGTTGCGGTTCCTGCTATTTTGACCCTGTTGTCCGCTCTGGTGAACAGGCCTTGGGCCTGCCTGTGGTTTGGCAATGGAAGGCGCTTGTGCCACGATAGGCTCTTTCGCGATCGGTGTACCGGGTTTGAAAGGATGTTCTGCGATCACAGGCACATTCTTTTTGATCAGTTTCTGGATATCGCGGAGGAACTCTTTTTCTTCCTGGTCGCAGAAAGAAATGGCCAGGCCGCTTGCGCCCGCTCTGCCCGTTCTGCCGATACGGTGAACATAGGTTTCGGGCACATTGGGAAGATCGTAGTTGATCACATGTGATAATTCTTCCACATCGATACCACGGGCAGCAATATCCGTAGCTACCAGTACACGGATCTCTCTCTCCTTCAGCAGTTGCAGGGCACGCTGACGGGCGGATTGGGATTTGTTGCCATGTATGGCCTCTGCACGGATGCCGGCGTTCTCGAGCGCTTTCGCGATCTTGTTGGCGCCGTGTTTGGTGCGGCTGAATACGATACCGGATGTAATGGCCGGATCTTTCAGGATATGCACCAGCAGTGGATTCTTGTTCTTCTTGTCAACAAAGTAGAGGCTTTGCTCCACCGTTTCTGCCGTGGATGCCACGGGAGTCACCTGCACCTGTACCGGTTCTTTCAGAATGGTATTGGCCAGTTTCATGATCTCGGGCGCCATGGTGGCGGAGAAGAAAAGGGTCTGTTTCTGTGCAGGCGTTTTTGCGATCACTTTCTTTACATCGTGCACAAAGCCCATGTCAAGCATGCGGTCCGCTTCGTCCAGCACCAATATGCGGATCTGTCCGATATGGATGATATTTTGCTGCATCAGGTCCAGTAATCGGCCGGGAGTGGCTACCAGGATATCGCATCCTTTGCGGAGATCGTTTACCTGTGCTTGTTGGGAAACACCACCGAAGATCACTACCTGCCTGAGGCCGGTATATTTTCCGTAGGCTTCGAAGCTTTCCTGGATCTGTAATGCCAGCTCACGCGTAGGGGTGAGGATCAGGGCACGAATGCCTTTTACAGGGGCTTTCGTCTTTTCTTCAGCCAGTAACTGGATGATGGGAATGGCAAAGGCAGCAGTTTTACCGGTGCCGGTGCGGGCGCATCCCAGAATATCTTTTTGTTGCAGTATAACGGGGATCGACTGTTCCTGAATGGGGGTAGGGTTACTATAACCCTGTTCTGCCAACGCCTTCAAAATAGGCGCTGCAACTTGTAATTGCTCGAATAACAATTGAAAAATATTTAAAATGAATAAAGATTGGTAAGCTGCCACCCATTGCGGCACATTACCCGGCTTACAAT
>JAGIAP010000001.1:0-59990 GCA_017744805.1 Chitinophagaceae bacterium
GTATTGTATTGTTTGCATACAAAATTCCGGAGGTATCGTATTCTCCTCTTCTTTAAAACCTTTAGACTTGGAATGAGTATAAACTCCGATTGTTATAGCGCCAACTCCTTGAGTGCAATTGTAGTGTTCCAGGCTATCCTGACTATGTAAAAAATAAGATAATAAAAGGAATACGCTAAGTAAGATGAATTTCATTTAGGCGGATTGGATCTGGCAACATTCTTCGATTGAAAGATGCTGCCAGATGAAGGTTTATTAAGTTATTGAAATAGTCATTGTTGTAGAAATGGTAGCAGGAATGTACGCATAAATGATGGATTTCTGTTGCGGAAAATTATAAAAAGCCTTCCGATTACTGAGTACCGGAAGGCTTTTTATTTCTGCACCAGACTACAATGGTTGGGCAGTGCAATTATCTTATTATCGTTTTACAAATCGTACCGGCACCATCTTTTCTCCTTCCTGGTATTGTAAAATATACAGTCCTGTTCCCAGATGCCCGATAGATAGCGGCACTGTACCAGCGCCTGCCTGTACTTGTATGGTTTGCTGCCAAACTTTTCTACCTGCTACATCATGGATGCTTATCAATACCTGTTGGGATGAAGAAGCATTTGTTCGCAATGTAGCGGTATTACCCGATACCGGATTGGGAGCTATTGCCAGTTGCAGGAATTTAGCACCACCACGGTTCAGCATCACGATCTTTGAATAACTGGCAGGGCTTCCCTGTTCTTCCATTTTCAAGCGATAGTAAAATGTTGCGGGAGAAATATCCGGGTCTGTGAATTGGAAGGGATGGTTACAGTCCTGCTGCGCCGCTTGCACTGTTCCGATGGGAGTGAATGGCAGTCCATCAGTGCTGCGCTCGATAGTGAAGGTGGAAGCACCGGTACAGGATGCTTTCCAGGTCAGCAGATTGCCATTAGGTTTAACCGTGCCGGTAAAGGTTTCCAGGTTGATGGGGAGAGCTGCAAAACTGCTGCTGGCAAAATAGAATGTGGAAAATGAATTGACGGTAGTGGTGAATACATAGTCGTTCTCCCAGTTGGAGGAAGTAGAACTTATCTTCTCAGCATTTTGAATGATGGCATTGGTACAGGCATCACCGCTTTTGAAAACGGAGAGATTGGTCAATCCATTCACGCCTGAACCGGGTGTGGTGATGAGTTTATCCAGTTCCGATTTGAGGATATACAATCTAACGGTAACGGGTGAAGTTGGCTGATTGGTAACGGTAATGGTTATATTACGATCCAGGTAAGCCCTGCCGGCAGGGTCTTTACGCGTATCGCCACTGTGCGTGTAGAATCTGACGCTTATATTGCCCAGGTTATTACCATTGGGATTGATCTCCGCAATGGCCTGTCCTTCTGAATCCGTGAAAGGGATCCATTGGCTGTTATTGGTATTATTTACGGTTATCACTTCACTGGCATTCCAGCAAACGCCGGCATGGCCGGGCGATACCAGTGCAGGAGCAGTTGTCAATTGCGTGTAACGCGGTTGCCTGCCATTGAGCCCGGTAAAATTGACTTTCGCTGTTGTTTTGTTATTGGCAGGATCATATTCAAAGAGCGTACCACCATATTGATAGCTGCCGCCGTTTACTGTCAGTCCATAGATCTTTCCATTCATGATGGCTGGAGTACTTAATGGAAGGGCTCCGGTGGTTTGGATATCGAATTCATGGCGGGTGGTCATGATTTTGGTAGCGGGATCAAAGGAAAACAGGTGCCCGTTGATTTCGCCCGGCAATAAGTTGTTATCGTATGTAAGCCCCCACAATTCATTGTTCAAAACCACCAGGCCTCCCGGCTCTTTCCCATCGGTATTCTTAAGGTCATACTCCCTGGTAATTGCATTAGTGCCGGGTATCCAGGAAAAAATAAAGCCGCGTTCATATGTCTCTTCAAAATTGCCGGTCCCCCAGAATTTTCCTCCATATAAAGTCATGCCTGCTCTGGGACTACCATACGCAGCAGGAAAATAGAATCTGGGAGTATATGAATTAGTGGCTGGTTCAAATTCAAAAATGGTTCCTTTATTCCAGGTGCCACCGGACAGGGTTGTGCCGTATAATTTAGATCCAAGTACGCTGAGCCGTCCGCAGGGAGAGGCCCCTGTGGGAAAACTGAAGTTAACCTTTACAGTATATGCCTTTGTTGCCGGATCGAATTCATACAAAACACCGAAGTTGTTAGTTCCGCCATTCATGGTTACGCCATAGAATTTATTATTGTACAATACCATACCTCCATGAATGAAAGGCTCTCCCTCAGGCGCATTGAAATTATGCAAGACGGTATATTGTTGTGTGTATGGATCATAGCTATAGATCACACCAGACCCATATTGGCCGCCTTTACAGGTGGTGCCATAGAATTTCCGTTGGTAATAATTAAGATGACCCGTGGGTTGATAGCCTGTGGTACTGGAGCCTATGTCTAATTTTTTGACATAGCTATTCGATGCAGGATTGAATTCAAAGAGTACTCCTGTGTTGTATATTCCTCCGTTGATAGTAAATCCGTAAAGGCGGTTATTATATAATGTGAGATAGCCGGTACCGCCAGCTCCGTTGAGGTCATTGAAGGCAGCACGGGGTGTAAGGATATTGGCAGCCGGATCATACTCGTAAACAGCGCCGCGCCCATTGGCGCCTCCTGAAAAACTATTCCCATACAATTTATTATTCCAAATAGCCAACGTGCCTGAACCACTGGAGCCGGCCTCACTCATATCGATCTTTTTGGTGAGTGTGCTGGTAGTATGATCAAATTCAAACAGGATCCCTTTGTTATAGGTGCCGCCTATTACAGTTAATCCATATAGTTTGTTGTTGAATACTGTCATGCCATGATAAATAGCGCCTGCGCCAATGCTGCTCAGGTCTACGCGTTTGGAAAAAGTACTGTTGGCCGGATCGAACCAGAAGATGCAACCACCCAGGGTGGCGCCGGTTCCTATGGAAGTTGCCCCAAAAAGTTTTCCATTATACAGGGCAAGTGTGGTTCTCGGCCATTTGCCATGAAGGGCTTCATTGAAATCAAATTTCTTTGAATAGGTATTGGTGGCAGGATCGAATTCGAACAAGGTGCCTGCATTGAAATTACCTCCGCCGGTAGCCAGTCCATAAAGTTTGTTATTGTACACGGTAAGGCCGCAACGGGGGAAGCGTCCGGTGGCGTACGTGAAATCATATAATTTCTTTACCTGGTGATTTGCCGGGTTGTATTCGAATAAACAACCCTCATGGTTGCTGCCTCCAAATTCGGCCACGCCGTAAAATTTATTGTTCAGGAGTACGAAGGTGAAGCCTGCGTCATTATCGTGCAAGGCGTCGAAATTCAGTATTTCCGCAATATTGATCTTGCGAAGCAATTGATTGGTGGCTGGATTGTATTCATAGATAAAAGAATAACTCTGCACTTTAGGGTCTGCCATTACTCCATACATCTTATTATTGTAGACGGCCGGACTGTTATTCCCCGGATGCTCTCCGGGTGTGATCATCTGGAATGGTTCCCGCGCGCGGTGTCCGGTGCCATCAAAGCGGGTGGAGAATATGGTTCCCTGTTCATTGAACCCTCCAAAGTCTGTGATGCCCCAGAACTGGTAAATGCCCTGTGCATGGGTATCTGAGAGGAAGCAGATCAGGAACGGAAAGAGAAGAAGAGTGGCGTAGTGCTTTCTCATAAGTAAGCGATTTATGATTTCTGCACCAAAGTAAAGTCCTTCGGAAGGTGATGGCCAGGCCACTTAACAGATAGTCCTTTTCAGTTAATCTTTTGGGCGGTCTCCCCGGGGCAGTTGCTCCGGCATTAGGTATGGATGGCCATTCTTACAGAATCCTTAACGGTTGTAACCTGTTTTGGTAAGGAATTTGTGATCATAACCGAAAAACCTCCCATGAAAAAAATAATACTTACCCGTTCGTCGCACAGGCGGCTTTCCTTCCCTCTTCTTTTCCTGCTATCCATGATAAATGTCGGCGCCTTCGCACAGTATTTCCCTTATGAACCGGCGTATAATTTAGCCATGTTCTCCGTTACCAGGAATGTAGTGGAACGGAATATCAATAAAGTGTATGGATTGCCCGGTAAAGGAAAACCTGCATCCGGCACTACGCCTGTTTCTAAGGCTGCTGCCACCAGCTTGAATTTCACTTCTTCAGCCGAAGTACATACAAAAGTGCTGGAAACCATTGCCAGTATTGCCGCAAAAGGGGATAGAACGATGGTCAGGCATCATATGGAGGTGTTGGATAAGTCCAATTTCCTTCAAAAATTTGATACGCTTCTCCGTGATTATGGGTTCAACAGTTCCAATATGGCAGATGTATTTGCCGCTTATATTGTTTTGTCCTGGCAGGCTGTTACCGGGAAGGATGCAGCCAGTTTCAGATCAGGGATAGAGTCCTTCAGGCAGAATATCCACGGCATCATGGACAATAATGAACAGTTGAAAAAGACCACCAATGCCGAAAAGCAACAAACGGCAGAAACGCTCTCTTACCTGGCTATGATATTCTCTTATGCTACGCAGGATCAAAATAAGGCCAATAATCAGAAAGCGTTGGCGCAGACCCGTGAATATATAAGGACGGGAGTGATCCGGATATCGGGCATCGATCTTTTAAAATATGAGCTCGATCAGTCAGGTCTTCGTCCCAAATAATTCCCGCAGGGTTAACCTCGAAGCTGCATCACAACCCACGAGTTCAGCATCTGCTCCCCTTTTTTCTTAACTTGTCTGGCATATGATCGATATGAAACAACTGATCAACAGCAAAGACTATGAAGCTATCAGAAAAGCACTGGCCACAGATCCTACATTGGCCAATGAAGAAATAGCTTTTGATGATGACAATACCACCAAAGCCCACCCGTTACACCGGATCAGCGATGGTGTGTTTGCGCATACCTTCACTGATAGGGAAGGAGTGGAATTGGCCCGTATCTTCCTTGAATACGGTGCAAACGTGAATGGCAATAAGCTGACCGAAGGTCAGGATTCGCCACTGACAGCAGCAGCCAGTCTGCATGCAGAGGAACTAGCCATCTTTCTCATAGACAATGGAGCGGATATCCATCATAAAGGATTTTTTGGAGGTACTGCCCTTCACTGGGCTGCCTGGGTGGGTAGGGATAAACTGGTGGAGCGACTGATCAGCGAAAAGGCTGCCATTGATCAGATCTGTATCACGCATAAAGGAACGCCACTTTTATGGGCCGTTCATGGGTACAAGTATGGAGGCGCAGAGAACAGGCATCACCAGGTTGACTGTGTTCGTTTATTGCTTGATGCCGGAGCAGACAAAACCATTCCAAACATAGAAGGAACTACGGCATTGGCATTTCTGGATGAAGAAGATACTGAGCTGCTTGGGCTTTTAAGGTGAATGAAAGAGTGGATGGTTGCGGTTTTTCCCGTAGTTTGCACCTGTTACCAGCAAATCCGCACCCATTGCCACCAAACCCTACATATGATGAGCAGGCGCTGCTATTGAAGATAGTGGAAGGCGATGCCCATAGTTTCGGGGAACTCACAAAACTCCACTGGCCACAGGTATACGGCACTGCACTCCGTCTCACCAAATCCCCCGAACAAGCCAAAGACCTCGCGCAGGAGATCTTCATCAAACTATGGAATAACAGAAGCAAACTGGCCGAAGTAACCAATCTCAAAGCCTATATCTACGTTTCGGCCAAACACCTGGTGATGGACTTCATGCAGAAAAAGGTCTTCCATCCATCCAATATCCAGTACCTCACTGATTATTTCACCGATAATTCAGCTCAACACCCGCTCACCAGCCTCGAGCTCAAAGAACTTGAACAAACAGTGGCTGCCGCCATACAATCCTTGCCGGAAAAGACCAGGCGTGTTTTTGAGCTACACCGCTTTAGCGGCAAAAGCCATAAAGAAATAGCGGCCCTGCTCGGTATCTCCGAAGTAAGCTCCAAAACCTATATCGTCAGAGCCCTCAAAGACATTCGTCTTTATCTTTCCAAACATGCCGGCGACAACCCCCTGCTGCTGCTCTTCCTCTTCGGAAAGTTTTTTCAATAATTTTTTTGATTTACTGTCTTACCCCCGGTCTTCTTTCCCGTCCTCTCTTCTATAAACCTTATAGCATGACCGGGATAACGGTTAAAGAATTATGGGAAAAGTACCTGCAAGGCACCGCTACAGTGGCTGAACTGGAGCAATTGAGGGCATATTTCAACACCCCTCAGTACCATGAAGAATTCGACGGCCTGCTGCAACAGGCATTCTCTGATCCCCGCTTCATCGAAACCGGGGATCATAATGTAGAAGACATGGTAAACGACTTGATGCTGCAAATAAAGCAGCCTGTTGTTCGCAAGATGCCCGCCAGGCGTTGGCTCTGGGCCGCTGCTTCTTTGCTGGTGCTTGTCCTGGGCGGATTGTATTTCTGGAATGCCAATCAGAGATCGATACCAAAGGTTACCCCGGAACTCGCCACCAAAGAAGATATGCCACCCGGTGGCGATGGTGCCATCCTTACCCTGGCTGATGGCAGGCAAGTGGTGCTGGACAGCCTCGGCAATGGCCTGGTGGCCCATCAGAATGGCAGTGATGTAATGCTGGAAAACGGTAAACTGTTGTATGATCCCAAAGGAGAAAGCAAGCAATCAATTGTGTACAATACCATGTCCACCCCCAAAGGGCGCCAATTCCAGATGACCTTGCCCGATGGCAGCAAAGTATGGCTCAATGCCGCATCCAGTATCCGTTTTCCGGTTGTGTTCAATGGAGCCAATAGAAAAGTGGACATAACGGGAGAAGTATATATCGAAGTGAAAAAGAATGCCACGCTTCCTTTCATCGTTCAGGGAAACGATTTTGTATTGCAGGTGCTGGGCACCGGTTTCAATATCAATTCCTACGGCGATAATGGTGCCGTAAAAGCCACGCTGGTGGAAGGTGCAGTGAAATTGAGAAGACCCACGGACAGTGCGGCTGTATTGCTCAGTCCTGGTGAACAATGGTCATATAACCTGAAAAGCGGAGGGCCCAAAGTGATCAGGGCTGCTGATCTCCATCATGTACTGGCATGGAAAGAAAAGCGATTCTCCTTCAACGGCAATATCCGCAGTATCATGAATGAGATTGCCAGGTGGTATGATGTGGAATTGAAGTATGAAGGAACCATTCCCGACAAAGAGCTCGAAGGAGGCTTTACCCGGGAGATCGAATTACAAAAAGTACTGGAGATACTGGAAGTAGTGGCAGGAGTGGATTTTGAACTACATGGAAAACAGCTCACCATCAGAGCATCGGAATAAGGCCTTAAAAAACCGCACCGGATGGAACCCGGGCGGTTATGCCAGGCTAACGAGTTTGTAACCCACTATACGGAACGAGTTGAGAGGCGGACCGTATAGTTTTTATTAACCTAAACGAAATAAAGTTATGCATTTTATGCTTATGAGATCCCCCCTGCCTGAAAGGGCCGGAGGGAGCGGTCTTACCTGGATGCACCCATGGAGGGACCGGCTAACCAAAACGATCTTGATCATGAAAATGATTGGTGTTCTTCTTCTCGTCTCTTTAATGCACGCTTACGGAAGCGGCAAGGCTCAAACCGTTACGCTGTCCGCAAAGGATATGCCCATGAAACAGGTATTTGAGAAGATCCGCATGCAAACCGGCTTTGAATTCATCTGGGATAAGAATACCCTCGAAGAGGCCAGCCCGGTTACAGTGGATATCAGGAATATGCCGCTGAAACAAGCGCTGGACCTATGCTTTATCGGGCAGCCACTCCGTTACTCCTTTATCGATAATGTAATTGCCATCACCCGGAAACCGGTGATATTGCTGCCCGTGTACAAGGAAGCTGCCGTCATAACAGGACGCGTGTTGGCAGATGATAAAAAACTGCCGCTGGAAGGAGTGAACGTAGCTGTGAAAGGGACTACACTCGGCACTACCACCGACGCGCAGGGTAATTTCGTGATCGCGGCCGATCCTGGTCAGGTCCTCGTCATCAGTTTTGTAGGATATACCACACTGGAAGTGAAAGTAGGTACTGCCACCAACTATCCTGTTTATCTCAAAGTAGCCGTTACCAACCTGGATCAAACCGTGGTGGTAGGCTACGGTACACAAAGTAAAAGGAATGTAACAGGCTCCATTGCCAAAGTACCTGAATTGAAAGCGGAAGAGAATATCACGGGCAACGTATTCAGTGCCATGCAGGGCCGGGTAGCTGGTTTACAGGTAAAGGGCTTTGATGGTACGCCTGGTTCCGAGCCCAATTTCAGCATCCGCGGCGTTCAAACGCTCAACAGTTCCAATGTGAACCCACTGGTGGTAGTGGATGGGCTGATCGTTGACGCAGGAGCAGGCACCGTAACCACCAATGCTCCCAATTTCAAGTTCAGCAATATCAACCCACAGGATATCGAATCTATCGAGGTATTGAAAGATGCTTCATCATCAGCCATCTACGGTGCCAGAGGTGCACAGGGCGTGATCCTCATCACTACCAAAAGAGGGAAGGCCAATAGTCGCTCTACCGTGAATTTGAATACCTATTATGGTTTCACCAATACCACGGTAGGATACAGGGCCATGAATAATGAACAATATGAGACTGCGTTCAAGGAAGCCCGTAATAACAGGATCGGTGATATCGATAAACTGTTAGCAGCAGGCGGCCTCACACCTGCAAGGATACAAGTGCTCCAGGATGAAAAGGACCTGCTCGAATATGAGATCAGCTCTTTCAAACTTGGTACATCCGCCGGCGTATTCGATAACGACTGGGTAAAGTTAGTAAGCAATAAGAATGCAGCTACCACCAATATCCAGGCAAGCCTGTCTGGCGGCAATCTCAATAATACTTACTACTTCTCGTTTGGAAGATATTCAGAAGAGAATACCATCGGCAGTGGCCGCTTCAACCGCTATTCCGGCAAACTGGCGCTCACACAAAAAGTGAACAAATGGCTGAAGGTCGGAGGCGATCTGAATGTATCCCTCACTGAAAGCCGCGATCTCTTCTCTCCATTGATAGATGCATTCGCCGCACGCCCTGATATGCCCGATTCCATTCCCTTCAACCCGGATGGCACCATCGGCTATTGGATCGAGCAGCAAACACATCCTATGGCCCAATATTACCAGACCTCCCAGAGAATAAAGAACTGGAATTACCTGGGGAATGCTTTTGCAGAGGCTTCCATCATGCGCGGCCTCACCTTCAAGTCAACACTGGCAGGTGTGCAAAGCCAATCCAGCACCATCGGGTTCTATAGTCCATTTTCTTTTAATGGTCAATACAATAATGGACAGTACACCAACTCGGGCGGTAGTGGTCTGCAGTATACATTCAACAATACACTTACCTACCAGCTTGCCATCAGCAGCTTACGCGGAGATATCTTGCTGGGACAGGAGTTCTACAAGAACAAGCTCACCACTACAGCTTTCTCCATCGTTGGTTTCCCTTCCAGCGAAGGGCTTTGGCATCCGGGCAACGGTTCCGGTTTTGTCAACAGCAATATGAACGCCAACAAAACCTATTCCGAAGTGGGTGAATCCTATTTCGTTCGCTCCAGCCTGAGCTGGGATAATAAATACCTGCTCAGCGCCAGTCTTCGTCGCGATGGCACTTCCAAGCTGGTCAGCAAGAACCGTTATTCCTGGTTCCCCGCACTGTCTGCCGGCTGGATCATTTCCGATGAGAACTTCTTCTCCAAAGGGTCTGCCATTTCTTTCCTGAAACTGAAATCAGGTATTGGCCTCACCGGTAATATCCGTACTCTCGGCTATTTCGATTTTGCTGACCTGGTGAACATCGGTACTTATCTCGGCAGGCCAACCTTGCAGTTGAACAATATCCGTGGTAACCGCGAGCTCAACTGGGAAAGAACAAAACAAATAGACGCAGGCGTTGAAGCGAGGTTCCTGAACAACAAGATCTCCATGACGCTCGAATTCTACCAGAAAAGAACTGATGGCCTTATCACCAGCTTGAATACGCCACTCTCTTCAGGCGGTTACTCCTCACAGAAAGGGAACCTTGGTACTGTCGTGAACAAGGGCATCGACCTGGAGCTCTCTTACAACAGCAAGGCCCGCAGCAGGGACGATTTCTCCTGGAATGCAGGCATCGCGCTCAACTTCAACAGGAACAAGATCCTTTACCTGAGAGACACCGTAATGGGTTATGGATTCTATATGCCCGGAGGCCCCATGCCATTTGTAAAAACAGGACAATCGGTAGGTTCATTGAGGCTGTATAGATCATTGGGAGTGGATCCCAATACAGGAGACCTGATGTATGAAGACAGGAATAAAGATGGAAAGATCACTGCAGCAGACCAGGAATATGTCCCTGTAGCACAACCGAAATATTCCGGCGGCTTCAATCTCGGCGCCAACTGGAATGGCTTCTCCGTGAATGCCAGCTTCACTTTCAGCGTTGGCAGCAAATTATATAACCTCGATGATCAGTACAGTCGCGTTTACAGCATCGACTGGTCAGGCGTAATGAATAACAGGCCTGAATATGCCACGGACAGATGGACAAAGCCGGGAGATAAGAGCTACTACCCGCGTGCCATCGTTGGGCCTCACGGTGCAGGTCAGACTGAAGACTGGAACACGCTTCCTTCCACTCATTATCTTTTCGATGCCTCTTATATGCGCCTGAGGAATGTGACCCTCTCTTACCAGTTCGACGAAAAACTGCTGAAGAAGGCTGGTATCCCCGCTATTCGTTTGTACACATCATTCCAGAATGTGTTCGTGATCAAGAACAGGAACCTGAAACTGGCCGATCCTGAAGTAGGGATAGAAACAGGAATTCAATATTCCTTCGTTCCTATTCCAAGGACCATCGCATTTGGTATCGATGTCACTTTATAATCAGTAAAAAATATTGAAATGAAACGGAAATATTTCCTTCCCATACATATATGCATATTCTTCTGCTGCCTGTTTGCATCCTGCAGCAAAATGCTGGACGATCCCTTTCCGGACACCAGTATCGGCGAGAACCAGATAAGGCCTGCAGATATCCCTTTGCTGGTGAATGGCGCCTATTCCAAGATACAGGGCTTCAGCAACCAGACCTATCCGTTATTCGATATCTATGGGGACGATGTGATCTCCATTCAGGGTGGAGCCGCCACCATGTATAATCCGCAAAGCTATGAGGCTTGTAATGTGAACCCCACCGATGGTCTTGGTAATGGTTCCTACTACAACGCTGCGTATACTGCTATCGGTAATGCCAATTTTGTGATCAATTTTATCAGGTCAAGAGGCATCACCACCCAGAACAAGGAATTGGGCGAAGCGCTGGCCATCCGCGGCCTCTGCTATTACCGCCTGGTGGAAGCATACAAAGGTGTGGTGATCACCCTCGGAGGCAATGAGGACCCTGCTGAACTGAAACGCCCGAAGAATACGGAAGAAGAAGTATTCGAACGCATTTTTACTGACCTGGGCGATGCAGAAAAGCTCCTGCCTTCCTTCACTACCGCCAATGCCATGTCCAAAGAAGCCGTACAGTTATTGATGGCAAGGATTTACCTGAACAGGGGCGATAAAGTGAATGCCAAAAAATATGCCGAGTGGGTGATCGGATCGCCCGCAACGGCGCTTACCTCAGATTTTACCAGCAATTTCCGGTTTGCCAATCCTGGCAATAAAGAGATCATTTTCCGCCTGGTGGAAGGACCGTCTACCTACAGCTATGACCGTATGGGCATGTTCGCGTTGTTTAGTCCCGGTTTGCCATATCGAAGGCCAACCGGCGCAACAGGAAATGGACAGACCTGGCTCAATAGTGACCTGGTGACTGCCTATGAGCCCGGCGATATCCGCTTAGTAATGTTGAAGGACCAGTTCGCCAACAGTGCGGGTAAAGTAGTCACTTTCCTGATGAAGTTCTCAACGGATACATTACAGGCTTCCAATCCATACGCCGTATATCCCATGATCAGGCTCAGCGAAGCTTACCTGATCTCCGCTGAAGTGGATGCCCGCAACGGCGTAGTGAACGTAACACGTTACAATGAATTGAGACAAAAAAGGAATCTGCCGGCAAAGAACAATGGAGACTTTGCAAGTGCTGCTGCTTTCCTGAACGAGATCGAGTGGGAGCGAAGAAGGGAGTTTGTAGGTGAAGGCCTCCGCTGGCAGGATATGAAGCGGTTTAGCAAGGCCGTTAGTTGGCTATCCTCCAAAGGGCAGGATGAAACAAGACTGATTTTCCCTTTCCCCAATAGTGAATTGGTCAGGAACCCAAACCTGGAGCAGAACAAAGGATACAAATTGTAAAGAAAGAAAAATAGAAATGATGCTGAGATTATGGATGATGCAGGTGATGATCCTGTTGGTTGCTGGTAATGCAATGGCCCAACCATTCACACTCAAAGGTAAATTGGGTAAGAAAGCGGAAGGGGAGAAGCTGATCCTTACTTACCAGAAAGGAGCTGTATACGAGTCTGATTCAACCATCGTAAAAAATGGGAAGTTCAGTTTCTCCGGTGAGCTCACGGAGCCGGTGAGAGCATATCTCAAGAGGGTGAATCCCGATCCTGCGAAAGCCTATTTGCAAAATAATCCTGACAATACAGAGCTGTTCCTGGAGCCAGGCAAGATCACCCTCAGTTCTTCTGATGGGAAACTGAGCTCGGCCGCCATCAAGGGTGGTCCCGGGCAATCCGACTTCATGGTATTGCAGCAACGGTTGAAACCTTTCAATCAAAAGGTATCCCTGATCATGGATAGTATGGCAAAGGGGTATGGAGTGAATGATGAGGCGGTCCAAAAATATCAAAAGATGTACCATGAGGTAAATGCAGAAATGCGAGTGGTGAAAGCTGCCTTCGTTCCCGATTATCCGGATTCCTACCTGAGCCTTTCATTGGTAAAGGAAATGAGCTCCATCATCGATGTGCCCAAATTCGAGCCCTTGTTCAATGCACTCAGCGAACGGCTCAGGAACACGGCTACGGCTAAGACAATGGCTGCAAGACTGGAGATCGCAAAGAGAACGGCTGTAGGGCAGAAGGCACTGGACTTTGTGCTGAACGATACCACAGGCAAACCTGTTTCGCTTTCATCCATGAAAGGGAAATATGTACTAGTGGATTTCTGGGCCAGTTGGTGTGGGCCCTGCCGGCTTGAAAACCCCTTCCTCGTAAAGGCCTGGGAGAAATACAAGAACAGGAATTTCCAGATCATCGGCGTTTCTCTCGATTCACATAAAGGATCCTGGGAGAAAGCCATCCGCGAAGATGGATTGAGCTGGATCCATGTCAGCGATCTGAAAGGAGGGAAGAACGAAGCCGCTATACTCTATGATATCAAGGCCGTGCCACAGAATTTCCTGGTGGATCCCAACGGAGTGATCATTGCCAAAAACCTGAGATCCCATCAACTGGAAGAGAAACTGAACGAAATATACAATTGACCAGATAAGATTTATCCCGTTGAAAACTACAGGGGCCGGCCTTATTAGGGCTGGTCCTTTTACTTTGAGTGTGACCTCTTCTCGATTATTTCCATTACTTTCGTGCCGCATTTGGTTCTTAACATGATTTCACCATGTTAGGATTAATAGGGAATCAGGTGAAAATCCTGAACAGACCCGCTACTGTAAGTTCTACTCAAACACTTTGACAAATCTACTCGCCACTGTTTTTAGTGAATAAAAATGGGAAGGCCGTTCAAAGTGAGAATAAGTCAGGAGACCTGCCAATGCAGCCAGGTTTTTAAGCTTTCGAGGATGAAGCTTGAATACAACTTCGACCCAATAATTTCAGGGTCTCTTTGTTTTCGTATATCATCCGGGTTAGCTATCCAACTACAATAATTATTGGATATATGTCAAACGCATTGAAAACGTTACTGGTAACGTTTTGTGCATGTATTGCCGTGGACCTGCATGCACAGCAAACCCGGCGCGATTCTTCGCGGGTGGATACCAGTGGTGTCAGAACCTTGCCCGGCGTTACCGTTTCCGGATCCACATTCAAAGAAGTGATCCCATCACAAAAGCTCTCCGGCGAAAAACTGAAGAGCCTGAATAGTTTTTCCGTAGCCGATGCCATCCGCTATTTTGCCGGTGTGCAGCTCAAAGACTATGGTGGTATCGGTGGTCTCAAAACCGTTGACATGCGCAGTATGGGCACCAACCATATGGGCGTATTCTATGATGGCATTCAATTAGGCAACGCCCAGAACGGCCAGATAGACCTCGGTAAATTCTCCATGGATAATATCGAATCCATCTCCGTATACAATGGTCAGAAGAGCGATCTCATCCAATCCGCTAAAGATTATGGCTCTTCCGGCACCCTCTACCTGCGCAGTCGCAAACCAGTTTTCGATTCTTTGAAGAATACCAATTTCAAAGCCGTATTCAAAACAGGATCCTTCGATCTCATTAACCCTTCCATCTTGCTGGAACGTAAGCTCACCAGGAATATCAACGCCTCCTTAAGCAGTGAGTACATCAATTCCTCCGGTAAATATCCTTTCCGTTACAAAAGGGTGTTCAGTGGTTCAGGAAAAACGGCCTGGGACACCACTGCCATCCGCCAAAACGGGGATATCGCTGCAGAACGGGTAGAGACTGGATTGTATGGAACCCTCAATGGTGGCGGTACCTGGACCACCAAGGCCTATTTCTACAATTCCGAAAAAGGAATTCCGGGCGCCATCGTCAACAATGTGTGGAAGCGAGCCCAAAGGCAGTGGGACAGGAATTTCTTTCTGCAAGGCAGTTTCATGAAGAATATCATCAATAGTTATGATATACAGGTGAACGCGAAATACGCCAACGACTATCTCCGCTACCAGAATCCCGATACTACTCTACTCTATATCGATAATAAATTCTATCAGCAGGAATGGTATGCTTCTGTTGCCAACAAATACAGTCTTACAAAAAGGATCAATATTAACCTGGCAACGGATCTCCAGTACAATACACTCAAGTCCAATATGGATGGATTTGTGTTTCCCAAAAGGCTTACTACGCTGGTGGCATTGGCCGCCGCCGGCGATTTTGGTAAACTGAAGATGCAGGCCAGCTTGTTAGGCACTTTCATCAGGGAACGCATCACCACCGGCAATACTTCAATTGGAGATTCCGCTATTTCCGCGCCTGCCAAAAACGAATGGACGCCTGCAGTTTTCCTTTCTTTCAAACCCTTTGCCAAATCGGATCTCAATTTCCGCGCCTTTTACAAGAATATCTTCCGGATGCCTACCCTCAATGATCTCTACTACACAGATCTGGGCAATATCAATCTGCAACCGGAATTCACTCATCAATACGATATCGGTGTCGCATACACTAAAAGTTTTCCAAAATCGATCGTGAATGAATGGCATATCCAGTCTGATCTCTATTACAACCAGGTCACCAATAAGATTGTGGCCGTGCCAAAGGGGAGTGGTATGTATCGCTGGATGATGATGAATTTCGGATATGTGGAGATCCTGGGCCTGGATATCATATCCGATCTTGCTTTTGCGCTGCCAGCCAATATCGCCCTGAACTTCAGGGCCACTTACACCTATCAGAAAGCGCAGGATTTCACCATCCGGAAAAGTACCGACTTGCAAAAACTCACCTGGGGTGGCCAGATCCCCTATATTCCCTGGCATAGCGGCTCCATCATTTCAAGTATCCGGTATGGCAACTGGCGATTGAACTACAGTTTCATCTATGTAGGCGAGCGCTACCATAACTCTGCCAATATTCCCGAGAATTATGAACAACCCTGGTATACCAGCGATCTCTCTGCATCCAGGATATTCAGCTATAAGAAATACAACTTCAAAATTGCCGGTGAGCTCAATAATGTGATGAACCAGGATTTTGAGGTGGTATTGAACTATCCCATGCCTAAACGAAATTTCAAGATCATCTTATCTGTTGAATTATGAGAAAGTATACACTCTTTCAACTTGTAATGCTACTGCTGTGCTTGTCTTCTTGCAGAAAGGATATTGAAGTGCTCATGAATGAAGACAGCTCCCTGGAGCCACCCAGCTTTGATGGCTACGCTGGTTTTTACCTGTTGAACGAAGGCAATATGGGAAGTAATAAGAGCACGCTGGATTATTTCGATTATACTACCGGCACCTATCAACGAAATATTTACGGTGCCAGGAACCCAACGGTAGCCAAGGAAATGGGCGATGTGGGCAATGATATCGCTATCTACGGCAATAAACTGTATGCAGTGATCAACGCATCCAATAAAGTGGAAGTGATGGATGCAAGGACCGCTAAAAGGATTGGGCAGATCGAGATACCCAATTGCCGCTATATTAAATTCGATAATGGGTATGCCTATATCACCAGTTATGCGGGCCCCATCGAGATCAATCCCAATTATGCGCAGAAAGGTTATGTGGCTAAAGTGGATACGCTAACGCTTCAGGTGGTATCAAAGTGTATCGTGGGTTACCAGCCGGATGAACTGGAAATAACCAACGGTAAGATCTATGTGGCCAACTCCGGGGGATATATGGGAGCAGGCAATACTGAAAAATATGAACGGACAGTTTCCGTGATCGACCTGGCCAGTTTCAAAGAGGAAAAAAGGATCGATGTAGCCTACAATCTCCATCATATCAAAGTTGATAAGCGCGGGGATCTCTGGGTCACTTCGCGAGGTGATTATAAGAAACTCCCATCCCGCCTTTATTTCATTGATAAAGACCAGCAGCAGGTAACCGATACATTGCCCATTGCCGTTAGTGAATTCTTCCTGGATGGCGACTCGCTTTATACCTATAGCACCGAGTGGAGTTATGTTACCCATTCCAATGTGATCACCTATGGTATCGTCAATACGCGCACGCGAGAAGTGGTCACCCGATCATTCATCACGGATGGTACCGATAAACAAATAGAGATCCCATATGGGATCATGGTGCATCCCGTTACAAAGAATATCTATGTAACAGATGCGGGTAATTATGTTTCGCCCGGTATGCTGTATTGTTTTACAAAAGATGGTAAGAAGAAATGGAGTGTACGTACCGGTGATATACCGGCGCATTTTGTGTTATTGCCGCAATGATGATAAAATTGTTCCGGTGAGCGTTCCTGGGATCATATAGACGGTTTGTCCCTTATGCTATCTTGGTTCCGAAAATATACCCGATCACTGCCGTCAATGCCATTGCGATAGTACCCCATACGCATATACGCACTACGGCCTTTGCTATCGGTGCACCGCCTGATCTGGCCGCGAAATAACCGGAAAAACCAAGGAAGAGGATAGCTGCCATATATTCCAGGATCACCATAGAATGCAGCGGAGCAATAAAGGTCAGCAACAATGGAAATATGCCACCTGCAAGAAAGGAAGCCGCAGAGGCCATGGCTGCCTGAAGAGGCCTGGCCTTTGTGAAATCATTGATACCAAGCTCATCCCGTGCATGTGCTTCCAGCGCATTGTGGGCTGTAAGGCTTTGCGCCACCTGCATGGCCAGTTCAGCCGGCAGGCCGCGTTTTTCATAAATGCTGGCCAGCTCTTTCAATTCTTCTTCCGGCATAGTGCGCAGTTCCTCCCGTTCCCTGGCAAGGTCTGCTGATTCCAGGTCTGCCTGTGAGCTAACAGAAACGTATTCTCCCGCAGCCATGGAAAGAGCGCCTGCCACCAGTGCAGAAAGGCCGGCCAATATGATGGCCTGCCTGGAGGTTTCGGCTGCAGCCACCCCAATAATCACACTGGCGGTGGACAAGATACCATCATTGGCGCCCAGCACCGCTGCGCGTAACCATCCTACCCGGTCCATGAAATGATTCTCTGTTGTTATCATTGATGATGATTTAAGTGTGCGGTATTGGAAAAATACCATTACTTAAATGTATACTCAATTCTTAGAATAACCTGCGTTTGGTATGCAGAAAAAGAAGGCGCCTCATACGAGACGCCTTTCGGTAACAACTAACATGAATGAAAACATCTATTCTCCAAAAACTTCTTTCAGTTTGGCGTCCAGTTGCTCACTTTCAAGGCCCAGCCATTTAGCGATCACTTTTCCATCTTTGTCCAGAAGTATTTTAGTGGGAAATCCTTCCACTCCATAGAGAGTGGGAAGATCGGTCTTGTCCTTTCCTGCATTATTGAGCACTTGCAACCAATTGATACGGTCTTCGTGAACGGCCTGTTTCCAGGATTGGGTGGCTTCTGCCTCATCTGAACTTTTCTCGCATGCCACCCCAAGAATTTCCAGGCCTTTGCTTTTGTATTTCTCATACACTTCTTTCAAATGTGGATGGCTTCTTCTGCAAGGCCCGCACCAGGAGCCCCAGAAATCCACCAAAACATATTTGCCCCTGAGGGAAGAGAGGGAGATGAACTGCCCATCCAGACCGGGCTTGGTGAAATCAGGAGCTACACTACCAATGGCAGTGGTGCGTGATGATTCTATTTTTGCTTCTACCATTTTCCCATATACAGAACCTTTATATTGGTCGGGCATATTCTTGTATGTTTTTGCCAGATCAACCGGTTTATAATCGGCGCTATTCATTGCAATCAGGTACATGCTGACAAAGGAGCCAGGGTAATCTGAAACAAATTGTTCCCGGATCTCTTTTCTTTTCTTACGTAGCTCGGTAAACTCTTTGGCGAAAGCCGCTTCCGATTCTTTCGTGTCTTTGCCTTCGCGGCGCAGGTTGTTGGATGCTTTCTGCATTTCCCAGGTTCTTTTGAAAACTTCATTTTCCTGGTTGTGGAGTTTTTGAAGGTCCTTGTTCAGCTCATCGCCCTTGATAGTGGCCAGGTGGATATCTTCGGCTGTGCCTGAAATAGTAAGATGGGAATTATCATTAAGGATGATCTCCAGGGAAGGCGCTGGCACATATGGACTGTTAGGCTTCTTGCTCACCCGCAGGTTACGATCGAGGCCTGTATTTAGAAAAGCTACTACAGGTCCTGATGAGATATTCCCTTTCAGTTCAAAGCGATTGTTATGCGCCTGTACCGAATCAACAACGGTTTTGCCTGATGCATCGCGATATCTCATATACATCATCAGGTTTCCCTGTCCTTTCAGTTTCCCTTTCACTGTGTAGCCACTTTGGGCTATCCCCTGGAATGCAGACATAGCGATAGCTGCAACCAGGATGGTTGATCTTTTCATTGCTTTTTTTGTTATGGTTTTACTGATTAATTATAATCCGGATTGGGTGTGGTATTGGGATTATAGAATATTTCGTTGAAGGGCATCGGTAATAACTGGTAACCTTTGGGCTTCATTTTGGAATCCAGCCATGGGATGGCCTTTCCGAGCCTGCGCATATCATACCAACGTAGTCCTTCTCCTACGAATTCTTTTCTTCTTTCCACTTCTATCGTATCGATCATGGCCGCGGGGGAACTGATATTGGCTACCACTGCGGGTGAGGCTCCCCGTTTGGCCCGGACCAGGTTGAGGTTGGTCACATCCACGATATTGTTCCTGGCATCTGTCTCTGCCAGTATCAGGTACATTTCACTGAGGCGGAGGATGGGATAAGTGGGATTCATTTTTTGGGACACTTTGAATTTCACCAGGAACGTCACCACTTTATTGATGGAAGCGGCCAGTGAGTCGTAGAGGCCTGCCTTCCTGATATCCCCTGTTTCATATTTGCTCACCAGGTCGGGATCCAGCCAGATGCTGTTGCCTCCTGGTCTTCCTTTAGAGGTAGGCCCTGGTCCATACACGATGGCCAGTCCATTCTGAACGGTATTATCACCGGTTTCAGTTTGCCTCCAGATCATTTCTTTGCTGGTGGTATTGTCGTTAAACATACTCCCGAAATTCGGTTCCAGTTCATTCTTCCCGGCGGTGATCACTTCCTGGGCATATTGACGTGCTTCCGGATATTTACCGAGGAAAAGATATATGCGGGCGAGCAGGGCTTGTGCAGCTTGTTTGGAGGGCAGCAGTGAATTGCCATCGTAATCGGACAGGTATCCGATGGCCGTTTTCAGGTTCCTGATGATCTCTTCGTATACTTCCTGCTCTGTATTGCGGAATGGTTTGGCATCCATCGGTTCTGTACCATTCACGATGGCCACGCCACCAAAATGTTGCACCAGTCGGAAATAATTATAAGCGCGCATGAATAAGGCTTCGCCATAGGCTGCCCCCAGTACCGTTACTTTTTGTTTATCCTCCACGTAGCGGATCACCTGGTTGGCTGCAAAAACTCCCTTGAATGGCTGCGCATAAGCTGCTTGTACATAGGTGCTATTGTTGGGGATATTATTGCTTTCGAAATCTACGAAACCAGTACCTGTTACATCATCGGACATGATATCCTGCAATACATAAAATCCATAGAGGCCGTTATTGGTGGATTGCTGATAGATGGCCCGCACCAGTAAGGGAATATCGGTATCACGAATCGTGGTAGTGGCCACCCTGTCTGTGGGAGAGGGCTTGTCCAGCAGCTTTCCGCAACCTGCGGCTGCCGTAACTGAGAAGAGAAGATATATGATGTGTTTCATTTTTTTCTTTTTTAAAGATTAATGCTGAAGCCGGCTACAAATGTGCGGGGATTGGGCGTATTGGAGCTCATCATCCCTGTATTGGCCACCGCTTCGGGATCAAATCCTTTTGCGCTGGAAATAGTGAGCAGGTTTTGAACGGAAGCGTATACACGTAATTTTTTGATGCCGGTTTTTTGCATCATCGTATTGGGGAATGTATATCCGAGGGAGATATTCCTGAGGCGGATGAAAGAACCGTCTTTGATGAAGGCGGTAGAAGGCTTGTAGTTCCAGTCTACCTGATCCTGTGGGCCATGAGCACCAGCCACTGCGCGGGGTACGTCCGTAATATCATCAGGTTTTTGCCATCTGTTGAGCACGGAAGTGAACTTGTTGGTCATTACGCCAAATCCGTCCAGCCTGTAATCACGTAGCGTTTGTTCATAGAGGTCATATATCCTGTTACCGTAGCAGAAGGTAAAGAATGTACTGAGGTCGAAATCATGGTAGCTGAGATCGATATTGAATCCTCCGTTGAATTTGGGCAGGGCGATGGGTACATAGATATTGTCCAGACTATTGATGGTTTTGTTCCCGTCCTGGTCTTTGTATATCATATCCCCTGTTTGCGGGTCAACGCCCAGTGATTCCAGCACTTGTACCATCCCGATAGGTTGGCCGATCTTGTTGCGGGAAGAGGGGCCTCCGGAATACAAAGCTCCGTAAGAGGCTGTACTGTCGCGCATAGAGATGAGTTTGTTCCTGTTGATATTGATATTCCCGCTTAGGGTGAACCTGAGATCGCCCAGCTTTTCCTTGTAGGTGGCTTCCAACTCTATGCCCTGGTTGCGGATCTTTCCAAGATTGTATCTGTAGCTATTGCCACCGAGGGAATACGGTTGCGTGAGTGAGGTGAGCAGTCCATCGGTGAATTTCCTGTACACGCTTCCGCTCAGGGTCAGTTTACTATTGAGCAGCTCCAGGTCGAAGCCGAGATCCGTTTGTTCAGTGGATTCCCAGGAAAGATCAGGGTTGCCGATGGTACTGAAATTACCGCCTACCTGGAGCGTAGGGTTGCCCAGGTAATTGCCGATGCCATAGGTGATGAACCGGTCCAGCCAGCCGATTGATTTGATATTGCCTGTTTTACCCCAACTGGCGCGCAATTTCAGGAAGTTGATCAGTTTGCTATTCTTAAGAAATCCTTCTTCAGACAACACCCATCCGGCGCCGATGGCGGGCAATGTATTGTACCGGTTGCCGGGGGCGAGCTTGGAGCTGCCATCCCTTCTAAGGCTGAGATTAAGCAGGTATTTATCATCATAGCTTAAGTTGGCCCTTGCAAAAGTACCGAGTGCATTTTCCAGGAAGTCTGAATTGTAGCTGCCGATAGAAGTATTACTGCCGTAGGAGCCTGCTGCAGCGGGCCCTGTGATGCTACCGATCATAGGGAATTTCTTAAGCTCATATCCATTCACCGTGTTCTCGGCATGGTAGTAAACATATCCCACTGTTGCCATACCATTGAGCTTTCCAGCGCGGATATTGTAGTTGAGGGTATTGTCCCAATTGTAATTGAGGCTCTGGTTCAGGTTCATGACATACCTGCCTGTATCGAATTTCCCGGCATAGGAGAGTGGCGAATTATACGTGTAATTGTTGATGGAACCGGAAGTGACGCCGAACAATGATTTGAAACTGAGGTTCTTTGCCAGGTCTGCTTCAGCACTGATATTGCCGAGTACGATGCTGGCAATGGCTTTGTTGTTATTGTCCCTCAACCAACCGATGGGGTGGTTCTGCTGTCCAACATAATATCCGTAAGAGCCATCGGGGTTCAGAACGGGCTCTTCCGGTGAATCGGGTCTTGCCTGGAAGGCCAGGTTGTAGGGAGAAGAGATGCCGGATGTGATATTCCTGTTATAATCTATGCTGGCGGCTAGTTTCAGCCAGGTACTTATTTTGTGTGATCCATCCAGCTTGATAGAATACCGTTCATTCTTTCCAACCCCAAGTGAATTCTCTTCGGAATAATGTCCTGTAGAGAAATTGTAGGTAGTGAATTCCGATCCTCCGTTGATGCTCAGTTGCTGGTTCATCACCAGCCCGTTGTTCACGATCATTTTCACGAAGTCTGTACTTCTGTCGGCCAGGTTCAGGGCATTGATCTGGTTGGTAAGATTCGTTCTCTCGGTGTTCAACTGTGCGATCTGTTGTGGTGTGAGGCCGCCAGCGGCCAGCTTTGTATCGATAATGGAGATACGGTTATTCCTGCTTTCTTTGAATAGGGTGCCATATTGTTCCGTGTTCAGCGCCTTGCGGTAGAATGTGGGTTGGTTAATCCCGATATAATTGTTGAAGTTGATGGTGGGTTTGGCGTTCTTCTTCCCTTTTTTGGTGGTGATGATGATCACGCCATTGGATCCGCGTGATCCGTAGATAGCTGCCGAAGCCGCATCTTTCAATACATCGATCGACTCGATGTCCTGCGGATTGAGGCTCATGATGATATTGTTGAACACAACGGAATTGTATTGATCGATGATCACTCCGTCTATCACGAAGAGTGGTGGGTTCTGCCCTACAGAAGCGGATTGTACGCCACGGATATTGATGGTAGGAGAGGAGTTGGGCACACCTGAGGAGCTGGCAACGTATACACCTGCTGCCTTGCCCTGCAACAATCTTCCGATATCACCTACGATGTTCTTTTCCGGTTCAAAGCCCGTTACCCTCGATACAGCACTGGTGTTCTTTCTTCTTTCCTGAGAACCATAGCCGATCATCACCATTTGCAGCTTGTTCTCCGATAATGCCATATCGATATTGATGATCCTGGCAGTAGTGATGGTTTGTTCTTTTTCAGCGTATCCGGTATAGGAAACAAGGATCACTTCGCCGGGCTTGACATCCAGCATGAACCTTCCCTGCTGGTCTGTGGAAGTACCGCGTTGGGTGCCTTTGATCTTGACGGAAGCGCCGGCCAGGGGGTGCCCATCCTGGTCTCGCACAATGCCTTTCACAGGATCCTGATCTGTGGTCAGCAACAGGCGATCCGGTGACACAGGCTGTATCTTTTTCGCCAGCAAAATGGTATTGCTTTCGATGCTGAAGGTCAGCGGCTGATCCTTCAATACCAGTTGAAGGAAATCTTTCAATGGCATATCCTTTACGGAGAAAGAAACGGGGTGACTGGTTGCCAGCAGGTCACTGCTGGTGAAGGTCACGTAATTGGTTTGTTTCTTGATCTCGGCAAACACTTGCCTGAGGGGCATTTCACGGCCTGAAAGGCTGATGGTCTGTCCAAGCCCCGCCGCCTGTACAGACATCAGTGCAGTAGTGAGCAATACGATTGTCAGTTTCATAACCAGTAGTAATTTGTTCGCTCCGCAATATCCCGGGCGGATATTGACACGGCCGGTAGGTGGCCGGAAGCCATAAACAGTTTTTTGCATAAATTGCATTGTTTGGTTGATAAATTGGTTCGCGACTGATTTGATTCAACTGAATACTCGCCGGAAGTGGGTCCAATCACTTTCGGCTTTTTTCTTGTATAGTGGATGGTTATTGCATCACGGTCAGTTTTTTCCCTTCCAGTTTGAAATTGATACCTGTTCCGGAGAGCGCTTTCAGAACGGTGGCCAGGCTGAGCTGGCGGTTCATTTCGCCCACGAATTCTTTTTTCGGGATGGCGCCTTCGTACACTACTTCCACATCGTACCATCTTTCCAATTCTTTCATCACCTCTTCTACATTGGAGCCTTCAAAATTGAAATAGCCATTCTTCCAGGCGATCGTTTTTCCTATATCTGCCTGCTCATTCAATTGCATCTTTTTATCTTCCTTATTCATGCTTAGTTCCTGCCCTGGCTTCAAAATCGTTGCCGGTTGGCTGCTGCCTGTGGCACTCAGTTTTACGGCCCCTTCAATAAGGGTGGTATTCACTGAGCCCATATCCTCATAGGCATTTATATTGAAAGCAGTGCCCAGCACTTCAATGTTGAGGCCTGCTGTGGTTTGCACTCTGAAAGGTTGTGCCGCTTTGGTGGCCACATCGAAATAAACTTCTCCTTTGACAGAGACGGTTCTTGTTTTCCCCGTGAAGGCCACCGGGTAGGTAATGGAACTGCCGGCATTCAGCCACACTTTGGTGCCGTCCGGCAAACTGAGTTGGAATTGCCGGCCCTTGGGGGTAGACATGGTGTTCAGCATGGATTCTGCGTTACCGGACTTGCCTGCCTTGTACACCAGTTCTCCGTTCGGTAGCTTCCTGATCTCGGCCCCGCCCTGCGTAGCCACCAGGCCATTGCCGGCACTATCCAGCACAATGGAACTGCCATCTGCCAGTTGCAGTATGGCGCCGCTTCTGCCTGGAGGAAGATCGTTCGTAATGGCGACAATCTCTTTTTCCTTCACAGGATCGTTGGAATGATCACGCATTGAAAGCCATAATGCCCCGCCACTGAGCAGCAATACAGCCGCCACAGCCAGTTTGCGCTGGTGTTTTTTGTACCAGGACATCGGAACGATCGCCGCTTCCTGTTCCATGGGCTGGCCGGTGATCTGTGCAAACATCTTGTTCCAGTTCACCGCTACGGGTAGTTGGTTGCCGGGCTGCTCTTCTGCCAGCAAAGCTTCGATCCGCTCCTGTAAAGGCTGTCCGGTTTCCGTTTCGCGGATATAAGCGAACAGTTCTGCCGTTTCGGTAGCAGTGGCTTTATTACCCGCATATAATTCCAATAATTGAATTATCCTGTTTTGGTCTTGTGTCATAACTGTATGATGATAAGGTAATGGAGATGCTTTGGCAAAGCGCCTTTAATAGAATGAGTCGATCGGGAGGCAAAGGGAGTATCGGTGCTGAAAATATTTTTTCAGGTAGCTCAGAGCAAGAGCAGCAGTATAAGCGGGGAGCGCTGGGAAACGATTTTGCGCAATTGTTTCAAGGAAACGGCCATCTGCTTTTTGACGGTGAACTTAGAAATATTCAACGCTGCGGCGATCTGTTCATAGCTCAATCCTTCTTCCCGGCTCATCCGGTAGATCAACTGGCGTTGGGGAGATAATTGCCGGATGGCATGCTCCACAATGAGTTGCGCTTCACGCATATCGAACCATTCTTCCGTAGGATTATGCTGTTCTTCTGCCCGTTTCATCAGCATATTCAAGCGGGCATCGTTGCTGGAGACCTTTTTCAGAAAGCGGAAGGTCTTGTTATAGGCGATGGTGAAAATATAGGCAGAAGGATTGTCGAGGTTTTGGAGATGATCGCGGCTTTCCCAAACGGAGGTGAAGATCTCCTGTACCAGCTCTTCAGCAGCGTACCCGGATTTGGTGAGCTTCAGCACAGCGGCGAAAAGCCGTTTGTTGTAAAGGTCAAAAACCTGCCTGAAAGCGGCAACGTCGGAGTTGGCCACCTGGTTGAACAGGGTCTGGAGCTCGTATTGGGAGAGTGCTGACAAGTAATTCGTTGCTATTGATTGAAAGCCATAAATGTAGGAATTAATTTAGAATGGGGGAGTATTGCTTCATGAGGTGCAAACGGTTCGTCCCTTTTTTATTACAATAGGAGTGAAGTAATGCAGGGCCCATACAGTTATCTATCTGCAGGATCAGTTTTATAAGGTATTTATGCGCCCAAATTAATTTCTATGAAAAATGTGCAATTGCTGAATTTACAACCAAGAAGTAGTCTCTTGATCATAGCAATCCTTCTTATCGCCACAAGTTGTAAGAAAGATAAAGTGAAAGAATTTACAGTTGACAAAACTTCCTTTACTACTGGTACCGATGCCAGTGAGCAAGTGATCAGCGTCAATTCTAATCTGGAATGGTCCTTAGTTATGCCTGATGATGGTACCAATTGGGTAACGGCTGACAAAACAAAAGGTGCTGGTAATACAAGTGTGAAATTATCTGTGAAGCAAAATGCCGGATTAGACGCCCGCTCTGCTACAATTACACTGAAATCGGAAGGCGAAAATGATATAATTATTACTGTCGCACAGAAGGGATTAGTGGATTGGTATAAAGGTGTTTTCAATTTTAGAAGTGCAAAGATCCTGGAAGCGGCAGATGGCTATGTAATAGCTGGAGAAAAGCAGGAAAAGATCTATTTATGTAAAGTGAGTAAGAGCTCTCTCGCTATTATTAATGAACGGGTAATTAATGTTCCCGGATATGTAGGAGGCTATGCTGTTGATCTTGAAAGTATAACAGAGGGTGGGTTTATCCTGGCTGCAGTGGTCAATGAAGTGGCTAACGGAACAAAAAGCGACACTTATATTGCGCATATCTCTTCCGATCTGGAAGTCTTAAAAGAGAAAGTAGTCGATAAGGGGAGCAGCAGGGATGTACCAGGTGCTATCTGTCCCTCTGGCACCGGTTATGCGTTTGCCGGCCGAACCGATTATTATTCCTTTGTTACCTATTTCGATGCGAACTTATATGAAAGAATTGATCGGTATATTAATTTAGGTAATGAATATATCCATGATCTCAAAACTGCACCAAACGGAAATATTGTAGGTGTCGGGTATATGATGGGAGCTAAGGAATATCTTGTCAGGTTTAGTCCTACACTTCAAATGGAAAGGGCATATATATCACTTCAGGAAGGTTATATCAATTCATTGGTCATTAATCCCGATAATAGCCTCGTTGTGGGCGGGGAGAGCCCGGGTGCTAATGGCCGTTTTGATATTTTTTGCAAAAAGTTTGATGCAGATCTCAATCCGGTAATGGATCAGGCATTTATATTGCCACATACCGGAGATGATTTCAATTACTCTGTAATTGCACTTAAAGGTGGCGGTTATGCCCTCAGTGGTTTCGGCGCTGGAAATGGAGATATGATTGGTTATACCACCAGGTTGACAAATAGGTTAGAGTCTATACCCGGAAAGGAAATTTGGTTTCCTGTAAATCTGTATTCTGTACAGGCTGCTATTTCTTTGGAGGACGGAGGATACCTGGTAATAGGTAGTGGGATCGAATCTCCGGGAACCCAGACCTTCCTTGTTAAGATCAATCCCTGATTGTTTTGACCTGTAACCAGGCAGGGAAGTAATAACACCAAAAAGGCCAACCTCGTTGACGAAGGTTGGCCTTGCTTTCTAAAACGAACCCTATTTTTCCAGCTTACTCAAAGCCTCTTTCAATCCTGCAATAAAAATTCTCATCTCATTTTCCAGTGTTGCCAATAATACTTTCTTGCCTTCACTGTCTCCATCCACTTTGATCATATATTTCATGGTACTGCCTTTTCCCGGATCCACCTCCATCGAGAAACCATAGAAATTCTCAGTCACACCTTTCGGCACCGGCGACACAACCCGGTTCACGATGAACCGGTACTCCGGCGTAAACTGCGATATTTCATCAACCCGTGATGAGCCATCTGCAAACTGGATGGTCCTTTTCATATTGGCATTGATATCACCATTGACAGTAATGCTATTGATATACCCCTTGCTGAACTCAGCCCAGTTTGCCGGTACTTTTACCAGCTTCCATACTGTTTCCCGGGATACATCAAAATATACTGTAGTGTCTTTATCCAGGGTTATTTTCTGTGCCGCTTCCATCTGCGCATTGGCCTGGTAACCTGCACAAGTCAGTAACAATCCGGCAATGATCTTGATAGTTTTCATATTCAATTATTGTAAAGGAATTTTTTATTTATTGCATCTTGTAAGCCGGCACCACTTTCCCTTCCGGCTTTTTTTCTTCCTGTTTTTTGGTGAGCTTCTCTCCAAACAGTTCTATCAACATCTTCTCGATTGAACTATTCCCTTCCGGGTCAAAGCCTACATCCTTTGCCAGGATCTTTCCTGAGGGATCGATCAGGTAGGTAGTGGGCACACCGGTAACGGCAAATCCTTTGTGTGAGATATTTTTAGTGTCCAATGATTGCGGCCAGGGTAAAGCTTCCGTTTTGACGGCTTTCAACCAGGCTGCTTTATTCTTATCGATGGAGATGCTGTAGAATTCCAGCTTATCGCTTTTGTATGCCTTGTACACTTCCTTCATATGCGGGAACGACTGCTTACAGGGCACACACCAGCTTGCCCAGAAATCTATCAGGAGATATTTCCCTTTGAAGTCGCTTAGCGCCAGCGGCTTTTCATCAGGCGTGTTAAGCGTGAAATCTTTCACCATGGCCCCGATAGCGGAGTTCCTGACCCCTTCAATGAATTGAGGGATATCTTTACCCGCCTCGGTCTGCTGCATTTTAGGAGAGAGCTTTGCAAATAATGCTTCCTGCTCATCCAGCGATAATACGCTTCTTCCGGTACCGGACAATGCCATAATACTCGCATAGGAATCAGGATACTTCGTTACGAAATCCTTCACATAGCTACCCAGGTATTTGTGAGATAGGATTTCACGTTCTTCTTCAATGGCTTTATACTGCGGATCATTTTCAGGAACCCATCCTTTCCCGAACTTATCCATCAATCCCTGGTTGATCTTTTCATAAGTAACTACTGATCCGTTCTCAAATGCCCGGTACAATACAGCAGACTGAATACCGGATACTTTTCCGGTTTGCAGTCCCTTTTTAAGATCTATTTGATCAACAGACACAGCTCCGGGTCTGTCTATCAACAGGCCATAGGGCGTATACATATTGTTGTTCCTGATGGTGTATTCCATATACATCAATACCATGAATGGTTTGGTATAAGGTATTTTGAATGAGAAACTGCCATTGCGTATCACAGCAGAATCTTCTTTTACATCATTCCCATAAACATACACTTTGTTATATCCTTTGGTATCTCCTTTTACGGAGCCTTTGATAGTAACCATTTTCTGTGCAGCAACCTGCAAAGCACTGAACAGGATCATTCCTGCGATCATCCATTTTTTCATTTTCTTCTTTTTTGATGGCTATAACTTATTGAGTATTTCTTTCAGGCGGGCTTCTGCCTCTTGTGTGAATCCTGTGAATTTGTCAACTATCTTGCCTTCCCCATCGATGAGGTACATGGTAGGTATGCCACTGAACATATAATCAGTCTGGGTTTTGCGGATATCAGGCGTCAGCACCTGCGCCCACGGAGCTTCTTCTTCCTCCACTGCTTTCAGCCAGGCTTTTTTATCGTTGTCTATCGATACGCCCAATACTTCAAATCCTTTGGAACGATATTGCTCATATAAGTCCTTCACTTTAGGGATAGCCTGACGGCAGGGGCCACACCAGCTTGCCCAGAAATCGATAAGCACATATTTCCCTTTGTAAGATGCAAGTGATACATTCTTGCCATTGGGATCGGGGTAGGTGAAGGTTGGCGCAGGTTTACCATTCTCCAGCATTTTGGTGCGCACCAGGAAGGTTTTCACTTCTTCTTTCATATCCTTTGCGTCCCTGAACCATGGATATTTTGCAGAGAGCTTGTCGAGTATAGCCAGGGTATTGTCAGCATCTTTCATCCAGTTGGTACGGCGAAGCGCTGATACCACAGCGGGCTGGTCCGCATAATTGTCTATCACCAGCCGCATACGGGCAGATTCCATCTGCTGGAACTTATTGATCCTGTCTTGCTTTGCGAGATAAGTAGCCCATGCAGAATCGGTGTTCTTATACTGGTTGGCATAGTATTCCTCGTTGTATACGAAGATGCTTTCCTGGTAACCGTAATAATCGATATGATTGATGATATTGATGATCTTATTATTGAGCGACTGGCTCTTTATGAATACATAGGGTGGGTTCTTGATCTTTACTTTGGCCGTATCATAACCTCTGTCGTTGATCTCAGCATTTGCATCGGCAAAGAAGTCGACCCTGTTACAATATTTGAGCAGATCTATCCGGTAAATGGTGGGAACGGTAGCATTTATCTTTATGCTGTAACTGCCATCTGGTTTCACAGTTACTGAGTCGAATGCCTTGTATTCATAACCTTCACCTTTGCCGATGTACACTTTATTCAGATTGTAGCCTAAGCGCTTGCAATCTTCCTCCGGCCAGAGGAACTGGATCTTGCCAGATACAGTGACCCATTTTTTGGGCGCTGCATTATTTTTCTGTGCCGCTGCTGGTAAGGCTGAAATGATAGCCAGAGCTATCATCCAGGGCTTTACACAAAAACATTTCATCTTCTTTTTCATTTTTTAATTTTGATTCTACAGGTATTAGTGATATGAATTCTCAATTGGCATAACCGGGGTTTTGTTTGATCACTTGTCCCGTGATGGCTGTTTCGCTGTAAGGAACAGGTAATGCGTACCTGTTGGCAGGCAGCACACTATTGGGTTTTCTTCCGGTTCTGATACGGTCGAAACGGTCGAACCCTTCATAAGCCAGTTCCCATCTGCGTTCCTGCCAGATGGCATCCAGCAGTTGCTGCTTGCCGGCAAAAGAAGCAAGGGTAAAGGGGGCTGGCCTGTCAGCCATTGCGAAGGAGCGCTGGTGGATGCTGTTCAGCATGTCTACCGACTGTTGATTTACCCCGTTCTTATTGGCCAATGCTTCAGCCATTGTCAGTACTGTTTCTGCCAGCCTGATGGCCACCATGTTCTCACGGATCTGGGGATGACTGAATTTTACCGGTGTGGGATGGGTTGACCAGGGAGCACCGGGGATCAGCATACTGGTAGCACGGATATCCTTTGGTGGATAGCTTGCAACAAAATCATCGGCAGGAAAAGTATATCCATCATAAAAGTAAACGCCGTTATTATCGTAGAGATTATTGTTCCAGCTTTCAGGGAAAGCCATGATCAGTTCAGGAATACTCATGGTGATCTTGCTGTTGCCCGGCGTATTGTCCGGGAAAACATCCATGATGCTTGCTGCAAGATGATAGTGATTGTTCTGCATCACTTTGGTGCCATAGGCAATGGCTTTATCGTTATCCTGCACATACATGGCTACTCTGGCCCCAAGAGCATTGGCTGTTCCTTTGGTAGCTCTGGATCGGGTTGCCAGATCGGTGTCGAAATCATCAGGAAGATCAGTGATGGCTTCATCGATATCTTTGAAGATCTGCGTAAATACTGCTGCATTGGTGCTGCGCGGAATATTCTGTGATCCATCGTATCCGTCATATCCATTCAACCTCAGCGGAACCCCCATATTGCTGGGTTTGTTTTCCAGTGCACCATCTCCGTACAGTTTGATAAGATTTGAATAGCAGTATGCGCGGATCAGTTTAGCTTCTGCAATGAATTGTTTTTTTAGCTGTTCATCGAATGCTCCATCGGCAGGGAGCTTATCGATCAGTACATTGGCCAGATTGATGGTTTTGTAATTATTCTCCCAGAAAGGATTATAGTTTTGATCCCGCGGATCGATGGCGCCGGTATAGTACGGATTGTTAGTGCCGCTGAAATTGAGGATGATGCCGGTGGAGAGATCTCCCATCACATAGGCGTCTGACCGGCAGGCTTCATAAAGTTTTATGTATGCATCGCCGAGTGCGGCTTCTGCGGTGATCCGGGTTCTCAGCACTGCCTTTTCCGTCATGGTGTCTTCAGGCGCCAGATCCAGTTTTTTGTCGCAGGCAGTAGTGAAGAGGATGCCTGCTGCTACCAGAGTTATATTGAAATTCTTTTTGAACATAGTTGCTGTTTTAAGGGTTAGAGTCCGAGTTTTAATCCAAAGCGGAATATCCTGGGATTGGGAAGGGTGAGCTCATCAAATCCGGCTTTCAGGCCTGATGAACCATAGGCGCTCACTTCAGGATCGATGCCACTGTAACCTGAGATCACCAGTACATTCTCGGCCTGCACAAATACTCTTGCATTGGTGAGCATACCCAGGCCCTTTCTCTGGAGCCAACTGTTTTTGATATTGTAGGCAAGTGTGATATTGCGGAGCTTGAGGAAGGAAGCGTCTTCGAGGAAGCGACTGATATTGCGTCCCAGCGTGTAATCATATTTGCTGAAGAAAGATCCGGCAGAGTTGGAATTGTTCACCAGTTTGGGGATGGGAGTGATATCGCCGGACTGTTTCCAATAATTCAGCAGGTCGCGCGAGAGATTATTCACATCATCTCCTTCAAATGATCCTGTGGTATAGCTGTAGAGCGCGGCTTTGGCGCCATTGAACATTTTGTGGCCGGCGGCGAAGCTGAAGAAAACATCCAGTTCAAATCCTTTATAACCGATATTGTTGCCGAAGCCTCCATATATTTTAGGCATGGCATCTCCCATGGCTTTACGGTGTACATCGGGGTTGTCAATGATTTGATCGGGAATGGCCTTGTCCAGTATTTTACCGGTATTGTCGATCCATTGTGGTTGCCCGGTTGTTTTGTCAACGCCTGCCCACTGATACATGAAGAACTCGGATGCGGAATAGCCGGGTAGCCAGTAATTACCGCCGTACAGTTCGATGGTGGCGGCCAGGCTATTGGGATCAGTCTTGTGCAGTTTTTTGATGATATTCTTGTTGCGGGAAATATTCAGATTGCTGCTCCAGAAGAAATCCCTGGTTTTGATATTGCTGCTGGTGACAGAGATCTCCCAGCCACGGTTGTTCAGGTCAGCCAGGTTCTGCTGTTGTAATGTGAAGCCCATAAAGGAAGGTACTGCCGAGCTGAGGATGGCGTCCTTCGTTTGCTTGTTGTAGTAATCTACAGTTACTGTTAAGCGTGAGTTGAAAAGTGAAAGATCCATACCCACATCGAAAGTATGGGTGCGCTCCCATTTCAGGTTTGGATTGGCGGGTTGGCTTACACTTACCGTTTGCATATTGCCATAGGTGGCGCTATAGGTAGCAAGTTTGTACTGGCCCTGATTGCCATAGTAGCCGGCTCCGCCATCGGTGCCGGTGAAACCTACGCTGCCGCGGAATTTTAGCTGATCAATGAATCTGAGATCCTTCATGAAAGATTCTTCGCTGGGCACCCATCCCAGAGAGAAAGAGGGGAAGCCTACATAGCGGCGGTTCTTAGAAAAGCGGGATGAACCATCAACACGATAGGTGATCCCTGCCAGGTACCTGTTCATGTACTGATAGTTCAATCTTCCGAAGAAGGAAACCAGCGCTGTTTTTTTCTCGATCGAAGTGAGCACTCTTTTGTCAGAAGCGGCAGAGATACTAAGGATATCATCGCTGAAATAGCCCTGTCCGGTGATGCTGGTGGTGTTCTCGACAGATGACTCAAAGCTTTGCCCTGCCACTGCATTGATGGTATGCACGCCTCCCAGCGTCTTGTTGGCTGTAAGGGTATTGTTGGTGACCCATTTCCTGTTCTGTGTACTGGTTTCAGAGGCACTGCCGGTAAGCAGATGCGGACGGCTGGCATCCCTGCTATAGGATCGGCTGTTCACCATATCGGTCCCGATCTCGGTACGGGCAACTAGCCACGGCAGTAGTTTCAGCTCTCCGAAAACCAGGCCCAGTACCCTTCCGTCATTGGAATAATTTTGATTGGCTTTTGCTTTGGCAACCGGGTTCAAGTCTCCCGCCGGACCAGTAGGGTTCTGGCCTTTGCCCCAGGCATAACTGCCATCAGCATTGTAGATAGGCAGGTTGGGCGCCCGCAATACGGCTTCGCGATACAGCGATTGCGCACCGGCGCCGCTGTTCTTTGAATAGGACAAGGCGATATTGGCCCCAACTTTGAGTTTACTTCCCAGTTGCTGATCTACGCTCACTTTACCCTGGTAGCGTTCATAATCGTTATTGATGATATAGGATGGCATCTTATCATAACCGGCACTGATATAATAGCTATTCTTCTCCGTTCCTCCGCTCATATTCACATTGGCGCCAAGCCCGGTGGCTGTTCTGGTAATGGCATCGATCCAGTTTGTATTGATGCCTTTCGGGAATATTTTGGGTGCACCGGGATCCAGGGCTTTGTAATAGGCTGTATAGAAATCTGCATATTCATCTCCCGTCATTATATCATGTGTGCCGAAGGGCTTACTGATGGACGTGGACACCATCGCATTGATCTGTGTTTTCCCGGCCAGACCTTTCTTGGTGGTGATAAGAATCACACCTGCCGCCCCTCTCGATCCATAGATGGCGGTGGCATAGGCATCTTTCAACACTTCAATGGATGCGATATCATCCGGATTGATACTAGCCAGTGGATTCTTCTCGAAATTGGTCCCCTGGTCGTACCCGGCTACTACGGATGTGCCGCCAAATGTAAAGCCGGGAGTGGAACCGGGGTTGTAATTGATGGTATTGGTTTCCTGTCCGATACCGTAAACAGGGATGCCATCAACCACAATCAACGGTGCATTACCGTTGTTGGAAAGTGTGCTGAGGCCACGGATGGTGATGGCTACGGCACTGCCCGGCACTCCGGAAGAAGGCGTGATCTGTACGCCGGACATACGGCCCACCATCATCTGGTCTACCGTCAGCGGTGGCGCTCCCGTGGGGTTGGGTTTCAGGGTAGATACAGAGCCTGTAAGTTTCTTTCTGTCAGTGGTTCCATATCCCACCACTATCACTTCAGCCATTTTGGTCACTTTTGCCGGCACAGTGTCGGCCTGGGGCTTTGTTAAGGGTTTTGCAGGGTCGCTTTTGGTGGGTGTTTGCAGGTGCCCCACTGCATGTAGCAGCAACGTGGAGCAACACAGTAAGACCATCTTTTTTCTCATAATAGTTTAGTTAGTTTGGGAGAATTACGAACATGACAGAATTAGAAAAAAATCCTTCCCCCGTCCCGAACTCTACATGAACGCCCGGAAAAAAGTGATGAAAACCGGGATTCACTACACATTATTAAAGACTGCGGAAAAGCGATGAAATACAGGCTGAATCTATACCTTAGTGCTATGCAACCCATGATGAAAAGACTCCTGTACCGTATTGGCCACTTCCTGCTTTTTCTGCTGCTTTTCCATTTGCTATGGCTGATATTCTATTATCTGTCCAATAGCGGGCTGATAGAAAAAGAATACAGGCTGGCCTATTACAAGCAACTCTTTGTCAACACCACCGGGTATTTCGCTTTTTACCTGGGTGCATTCTGGCTCTTCCCTTCACTGATCAGTAAACGGAAATATGTACTGTTGGGAGCTATCGTAGTGGTGTTGTCCATTGCATTGGGGAAACTGCAATTCTGGTTGCAGGACTGGCAGTTGGATCCCTCCAATATTTTCGGATTTCATTTATCACAAGTTGAGCAGCCATCACCGCCGCAGCCAGATCCACATCCTGCTTCGGGAATGATCATGCCTGCAACACTCGTATCGCAAACGGTTGGTTCCGATGTGAGGGCCATGTTCAATATCTTTGTCTTCTTTTTATTCGGGATCGGATTCGCTTACGCAAAAGACTGGTTCATCAAAGACAGAAGGACCAGGACACTGGAAAAAGAAAAACTGCAAAGTGAGCTGGCATTGTTGAGATACCAACTCAATCCGCATTTCTTTTTCAATACCATCAATGATATCTATTACCTGGCGCTGATCAAGAGCGATACCACGCCCGATGCTTTATTGGAATTATCCAACCTGCTGAGATATGTATTGAATGAGAAAGAAGAATGGGTCTCTGTAGACAAAGAGTTTGATCATCTTCAGCAATTCATTCAATTACATAAATTCCGTTTTCCTGAAGAAGTAGTGCATCAGCACAGAGAGATAGACGCCAGCATGGGCAGGCTGCATATAGCGCCGCTGCTGCTCATTACATTTGTGGAAAATGCGTTCAAACACGGAGAGCCCGGAACGGAAGATCACCCGGTACAGATCCATTTGTCTTTGAAAAAAGGCCTGCTGCATTACGAGGTGATCAATCGTGTACCCGCCAATATTTCAAAGGACAGCAGCAGTGGTATCGGTATCGCCAACCTCGAAAGGAGATTGTCGCTGCTTTATCCCGGTTCTTATGAGCTGTCATTTAGAGAGGAGAACGATATATATACAGCCACTCTTCAATTAAATCTGAACAATGATCAACAGCATAGCCATCGATGATGAAACCAATGCTCTGGGTGTGATAAAGGAGTTCGCCAAAAAGATCCCTGATCTTGAGCTGCTGCATTCCTTCACCGACCCCACCAAGGCATTGCAATATCTCAGGCAGTCGAAACCGAAGATCCACCTGGTATTCCTGGATATCCAGATGACGAGAATGAATGGATTGGAACTGGCACAGCATTTACCGGAAGATACCCGCATCATCCTCACCACTGCATATCCAGACTTTGCCTTGCAGGGATATGAGCTGGATGTGATCGATTACCTGCTCAAGCCTTTCTCTTTTGCAAGATTTGAAAGGGCGATCCAGAAGGCCAGGAGCATGCTCCAGGCTGCCGCTCCGGGCGCTGCAGTCAACGATATACAACGATTGTCGCCCCATAGCGATGACTTCATTTTTGTAAGAACAGATTATAAAACGATACGGGTAAAGATCTCCGATATCCAATACATCGAAGGCTCCGGCAATTATGTTTCCCTGCATACCCTGAAGGGCAAACTGATGGTATTGCAGAACCTGAAGAAATTTGAAGATCAGTTACAGCCTTATGCATTCTTCAGGATTCATAAATCCTTTATCATTTCATTGGCGCATATCGATAGCATCGAAAAAGGATGGGTGCAGATTGCCGGTAAGGATATTCCCATTGGTGAGTCCTACAAAGAGTCTTTCAGCAATTTCCTCAATGAGCATTACCGGCAGTTCTGAAATATTGTTGGTACGTCCATCGCCCGCGGCACCGCGGGCGATGGACATATTCTATCTTTTAATGAAACGCACTGGTACCTGCTTATCCCCCTGCTGATATTGTAAGATATATACCCCTGTTCCCAACTGACCGATGGCTAACGGTACTGTACCCACGCCGGCCTGTACCTGGATGGTCTGTTGCCATACTTTTCGCCCGGCTACATCATGGATACTTATCAGGATCTGTTTTGATGAAGACGAATTGGTTTGCAGAGTAGCGGTATTACCTGAAACGGGATTGGGTGATACCTTAAGCTGAAGGAATGCCGCGCCACCTCTGTTCAGCACTACGATCTTTGAATACGCAGCAGGGCTTCCCTGTTCTTCCATTTTTAGACGGTAATAAAAAGTGACAGGGGAGAGATCCGGGTCTGTGAATTGAAATGGATGATCACAATCGGGTTGTGCTGCCTGCACGGTGCCGATGGGGTTGAATTGTAGCCCATCAGTGCTGCGCTCGATGGTGAATGATGAAGGACCGGTGCAGGATGCTTTCCAGCTAAGCAGGTTGCCATTTGGCTTTACTGTGCCGGTAAATGATTCAAGGTTGATCGGCAATGCTGCAAAACTGCTGCTGGCAAAATAGAAAGTGGAAAACGAATTGACAGTTGTGGTGAATACATAGTCATTCTCCCAGCTCGCGGCTGTAGAGCTGATCTTTTCTGCGTTCTTCGATATCATATTGGCACAGGCGTCGTCGCTTTTGAAAATAGACAGATTGGTCAATCCGTTCACACCTGCATCGGGTGTGCTCACCAATTTGTCCAGCTCCGTTTTCCGGATATACAATCTTACCGATACGGGAGTTGTAGGTTGATTGGTAACGGAGATGGTTATGTTACGATCCAGGTAAGCCCTTCCGGCAGGGTCTTTTCGGGTAGGACCGTTATGCGTGTAGAATTTGACGCTTACATTCCCGAGATTGTTGCCGTTGGGATTGATCTCTGCGATAGCTTGTCCTTCCGAATCGGTGAAGGGGATCCATTGTCCGTTATTGGTATTGTTGACAGTTACCACTTCGCTGGCATTCCAGCATACGCCTGCGTGGCCGGGGGATACCAGTGCGGGGGCGATCGTCAATTGGTTCCATCTCGGTTGTCTGCCATTGGGCCCGGTGAAATCCACTTTTTTAGTGAGCAGACTTTTGGCCGGATCATATTCAAATAGCGTTCCTCCGATCCGGAGATCGCCACCCAATGTAGTGAGCCCATATAATTTGCCGTTCATTACAGCCATGGTGCCGAAAGGCCAGGCGCCGGTTGAAGTTATCTGGAAGCCATGGTGATTGGTCATTATTTTGGTGGCAGGATTGAATGAATACAGGTTCCCATAATTACCATCCACCGGATAACTGTTGTTATAGGTAAGCCCCCATAGCTCATTGTTCAACACTACCAATCCACCTACGGGGTTGGTGCCATTGCCTTCCTTGAGGTCATATTCTTTCGTGATGGAATTGGTACCTGGGATCCAGGAATAAATGATGCCGCGGTCACCAGCTCCACCTTTTTCGCCGGTTCCCCAGAATTTGCCGCCATACAAGGTCATACCGGATTTCGGATATCCATACCCGGCAGGGAAATAATACTTTGTGGTGAGCGTATTGGTGGCAGGGGTGAATTCAAAAATACTGCCCATATCATCCGGACCACCTCTGTGCGTAGTGCCATATAGTTTGGAGCCCAGCACGCTGAGCCTTGCCTGGGGAGAGGAACCTGTGGGATGATTGAAATTCATTCTTACAGTATACTCATTGGTGGCTGGATCAAATTCATACAGGACACCGCTGAGATAAGTACCTCCGCTTGCCAGTGTGCCGTAGAATTTGTTATTGTATAACACCATACCCCCATTTCCTGAAGGATAACCATCCGTTTCATCGAAACTATGCAATAAGGTATATTGCTGCGTATACGGGTCATAGCTATAGATGCCTCCGTTACCATATGTACCACCGCTGCTCGTGATCCCATAAAACTTCCGCTGATAATAATTCAGGTGCCCGCCAGGCTCAAAACCGGTGGTGGAATGGGACATATCCAGTTTTTTGGTATACCCGTTTGTTGCCGGATTGTATTCAAAGAATGTCCCCAGGGAATAGGCGCCACCTCTGTTGGTAAAACCATAGAGCTTGTTATTGTACAATGTCAGGTAGCCGATACCGCCAATGCCTGTATTGATGCTGAAAGTGGCCCGTGGTGTAAAAGCATTGGTGGCCGGGGTATACTCGAAAATAGTACCGTAGTCATTGGCGCCACCGCGATTAGTGCTTCCATACAATTTGTTATTGTATACGGTCAATTCGCTGGTGCCATAACTGCCTGCCATATTTAGATCATATTTTTTGGTGAGGGCATTGGTGCCGGGATCGAATTCAAATAATACTCCCAGGTCGTTAGCGCCTCCACCATATGTGGTGCCATAGAGCTTTCCGTTGAATACCGTCATAGACTTGTAAACGCCCGATGCGTTGATGGAGCTGAGGTCTGCCCGTTTGGAAAAAGTGCTGTTGCCCGGATCGAACCAGAAGATGGCGCCGCCAGACAGATTTCCCGTTCCTGTGGTGGTTGCCCCATACAATTTGCCATCGTATACGGTGAGGCCGGCATCCGGCCATTTGCCGTGAACAGCTTCATTGAAATCCATTTTTTTGGTATGGGTGTTGGTGGCAGGATCAAATTCATACAGGGTGCCATGGCCGAAAGCTCCACCACCAGAAGTGACCCCGTAGAGTTTATTATTGTACAGGGTGAGTGCGTTCTCGGGATAACGGCCTGTGTTGACACTGAACTCGTACAAATTCTTTACCTGGTTATTGGCCGGATTGTATTCGAACAGGCAACCAGTATAGGTGCTGCCACCATGGGTTGAAATACCATAGAATTTATTGTTGAACAAAGTGAGTGTGAAGGTTGACTCACTCTGAGTTACCTGGTCCAGATTGATCAACTGCCCGATATCCGCTTTGCGGATCAACTGATTGGTGGCCGGATTGTATTCGTAGATAAAAGTAAAATCATGTGAGGTGGCGTCCGCCATTATGCCATACATCTTATTGTTGTAGACAACAGGGCGATGGTTCAGGGGATTTCGCCCGGGCGTGATTATCTGGAAGGGCTCGCGCGTACGGAGCCCGGTGCCATCGAAACGGGTGGAGAACAGCGTTCCCTGATTGTCGTAACCTCCAAAATCCGTTACGCCCCAGAACTGGTAAATGCCCTGTGCACGGGTGTCTTGAAGGAAAATGATGCATAGAAAGAAGAGGATCGCGTATTGCTTTCTCATAAGTGGCGGTTTATGATTTCAGCAGCAAGGTAAAAAGGCCGGGGAGCGGTGGGAATGCTCACTTAACGGATACAGTATTTCAGTTAATGATTTGTGTTGTTCAACTTCGCCGGCAACCTGCCGGAACAGTTTTTCGACTGCCCATCCTTCAAAAAATGCCCTTGCCCCGTTTTCGGATTGATCACGTATGAACATTTTGTTGGTTGCAGTTTGAATTTAACCGTTCTGTTTTACTCATCAGGAAAACTACTTTTTTGAGAACAACCATCACTATACCCGATCTGCTGGCTCTCTGGGATGCCAATGAAGTGAATAGGAAGAAGAAAGCCATCGTTTTCGAATTATCGAATTACACTTCCACCAAAGGGCTCGATCTTATCATCTGTCTGGAGAATATCAGCACCTGTTCTAGAACGCTTAAATTCCGATCAAACCCTGCATACCAGGGATTTTCTTATGAACATGATGCTATCAATTTCCTGCAGAACGAGAATGGGAAATTCATCAGTTTTTCAACTTCGGTGCTGGAAGCCGGACTTCAAAATACCATCGATGTTCTCAAGGAGTTCTCGATACAGAAAGGATTCCTCTATTGCAATCCTCTCGGGTTCCATTCAAAAAAGAGGGGAGAGATGATCTGGCATTTCTGGATGGGACAGGATATGGGTAAATAAGGATCGAAATAAAATACAGAGACCCACTCCACAGAGCGGGTCTCTCTTGTAATACAGTGCCAATACTGCATTGACGGGGGACGAAAACCAGAACCTGAACCTATTAGCGTATATCCCACCAAAGCGGGGTTCCGCCTACATCTTTCTGAACTTTTAAAGTGGACACTGCCTTTTCTACCGCGGCCCTGTTCACTGCATACTCATTGCCCGGGTAGGTGGCGCGGCGGATAAAGGCTTCCGTGCTGATGGTATTATTGCTGTTATTGATCACTACCGGGAACAGTTTGGGATATCCGGTACGACGGAATTCACTCCAGGCTTCCTGTCCTTCGGGGAACATCGCGATCCATTTCTGTGTAAGGATACGCTCGATCTTGGCCTCCTTCACGGCACCGTCGTCCCATTTGATGGTGATGGTGCTGAGATGCGGTCCACCAGTTACATCGTTCTGGCCCGCATTGATGGCCTTGGGATCGATATAAGGCTTGGGTTTAGATACAGCATCATTGATATAGGCATCGGCCTGTCCGCTCAATTGGTATTGTGCAAACGACTGCCTGATGCCATTCTCGTAATTGGTGCCTGCATCTCCCGCGCCCGTCCAGCCAATGACTGCCGCTTCTGCCCGCAGGAACCACACCTCGGCAGCAGTCATCAACAGGATCTTACTTTCCAGTGGCGCCAGTGCAGAATAGTCAAGATAACGCGCCTTGGCATCGATAACGATACCATTGCGGATACCTTTGTAGCTGCCTGCCACTTTGGGATCGGTTGCTTTCTGGAAATATTGCGCTAGGCGTGGGTCGTTGTATCCACCCATGATGGATTCAACGGGAGCGCCCATACGCACATCACCCCAGGATGCACTGATCGTATTCAGTGGATGTGTAGTGGCCCCAATGTTTACAGCGAAATTCTCGTCCGGTGTTTCCAGCAGTCCACCAGGATCTGACAAGGCTGCCTCCGCTTCCGCTTTGGCCTTGGCCTGATCGATGCCGGAGATACGGATCGCCAGGCGCAAACGCAGGCTATTGGCCAGTTTCAGCCATTTCGAATACTTGCCTCCATACACGAGATCGGATTTGGCAAACAAAATACTGGCATCATTATTCCTGATCGGGCTCAGGATAGCGATGGCCTCTTTCAGATCGGCAAAGAATGCATAGTAAGCATCTTTCTGGCTATCGAAATCGATCCCGCCTTCTGCATTGGGTTGATTGTATTTGGTATAGATGATCGGTCCGAAGATATCGCTCACACGGTGCATGCCTTCCACCTGCAGTATCTTCGACATGGCATAGGTTTCCGGGAATTGTTGTTTGGAGAACAGCCCTGCCTTGATACAGGGGTTCATCACATTGTAATAAGCGGTGGTCCATGATGCGGTGACCCAGCCATCTATCAGGTTGTAATTGGCATTATTGATATTGCCGCCAAATGGAGTGGGTGGCATCATATAACCACTGTAGATATCGCCCAGCAGGTTCTGCTGCAACTGGAAGGTAGGCACGGGCTGATACAGGTAAATGCTGCGCTGCGCTTGTTGCAGTTGCGCCGCTACGATGGCGAAGTCGGCCTCCAGGTCCTTATCGGTAGACCCGAAAGGATCCTTGTTGAGGGATTCGAAATTCCTGGTGCAACTGCTGGTGCTGAGGGCTGCCGCCATCAGTAACAAGCCGCCGGTTCTCTTCAATGCTTTATAATAATTCATACATCATTTTTTAAGTTGTTTGGCATGTAGTTAGAGTGCACATTTCAGGTTGATACCGAAGCTGCGCGTAGCAGGCAATCCGAATACATCCACACCCTGAACGCCGTTGCCGGTGCTCATGCTGAGCTCAGGATCGTAAGGCGCTTTTTTGGTGAAAAAGAAAAGATTGCGTGCTACCAGGCCGATCTTCAGGTCCCTGATAATGCCCGGACGTATCGGTATGGTATAACCGATGGCCAGTTCCCGCAGGCGAACATTGGTGGCATCGTACATATAGTATTCCGTAATGCCTGCACGGCCTGCCACTGCACCGAAGAAGATATTTGCAGGGATCTTACCGGAGAATTTCTCCCCGTTCTGTTTGGTGGCTGCTATGTCCACCCCATTGTTGTCGCGTGCATCGGCAGTGGTTTTGGATACACCGTACTCATCCAGCATCGCCTGTGTGATGCTCATCACCTTGCCACCGAATCTACCATCGATCAGCACATTCAAAGAGAATTGTTTCCAGGTGATGGCATTGCTCCAACCCAACAGGAATTTGGGTGTAGGATTGCCCAGGTATTGCATGGCACCTGGTTGTGCGATAGGCTTACCATCATCGTCCACCAGGATAGAGCCATCGTCCGCACGTTTGAATTTGACGCCATAGATATCTCCGTATGAACTTCCCTCATGCAGTTTCAACGCATAGCTGTTTACGTTATCACCTTTGGGTGTGATAGTGTAATCTCCTTTCAGTTGGGGCGCCAGCTCTATGAGCTTATTCCTGTTATGGGTGAAATTGAAATTGGTTTGCCAGTTCAGGTCTTTTTGTTTGATCACCTGGTAACCGAGGGTTATTTCGATACCAGTATTCAGCACATCACCCGCATTCAGGTAGGAGTTCGGATACAGGTAACCGGCAGAGATGGGAAAATCGAAGTACTGGTCCTTGGTATGCGAGTTGTACCAGGTGAAGTCCAGGTTCAACCGGTTATCGATGAATCTCCATTCTGTACCGATCTCCACGGAGGTGGTCATCTCAGGCTTCAGGGGTGTTCCGAGATAGGGGCCGGAAGTGTTGGAAGTGAGCTGGCCAGACCTGACAGCGTTCACAGGTAAAGTAACGAAGGGTTGCACATCGTTACCTACTTTGGCGTAGGATACGCGGAACTTGGAGTAGTTGATGAATGCAGGCAGTTTCACCAGGTCACTCAGGATCGTATTCAAGCCTGCTGAATAATACAAATATCCTTTATTTACATTGGGCGTGTAAGCGAGGGTGCTTGACCAGTCGTTTCGCGCTGTGAGGTCCAGGAATATATTTTCGTTCAAATTGAACCCTACCGTTCCGAATACGGACTGCAATTGTCTTCTTACCCCGGTATTGTAGATCTTGGCAGCGGGGTTCAGGTTGATATTGCCGATATGGAATTGATTGGCAAATGCCAGGTCCGCATCTTTGGAGTCTGCGAAATTGCGTTCCTGTGTGAGGTCTGTGATGCTGGTACCGGCCGTGAAATTGAAGCCGATCTTTTCAGAGAGCTGGGTATTGCCCAGCACCAGCAGGTCGCCATAGTATTGGGTGCTGGAAAGGAAGTCGTACACATAACGGCCATTGGCATCCGCAATAGTGGTTTGTGTGCCTGCATAGGCTTTCTGCTCGTATTTGTCCCAGGCCTTGTTCACGTTGCCACGGGCCTGCACGGTGATCCAGTCGTTGAGCGCATATTTCAGCGCGAGTGACGCGATGATATTATCCTTCCTGTTCTCTGTCGGGTTCCTGTTCAGGATCCAGTATGGATTCTGCTGAGAATCCTGGCCTGGTAATTTATTATCGAAATTCAGGTTCCACCAGTCTTGCAGGAACATATTCCTTTTGGGGGAGAAGTACTCGAAATTATTCTTGTATTGATCAAAATTCAGTCCCCTGGGAAATAGGTACAAACCTGTGAGAGGATTGAAGTAGAGGCCGGAAGAGGACCGGTTATGCGCGTTCTGCGTGGTCATCAATACATTTGCATCGATGGTCAGTTTGTCGTTCAGCAGTTTGGCCGTTTCGCGGAAGCTAAGAGTGTGCTGACCGTAGGTGGTATTGGGCAATACGCCTTTATTGGAAGTATTGGAATAAGAGAAATAGGTCTGTGCTTTTTCCGTACCGCCACTCACCATGAGTGAATTGATCCAGGTGGAGCCGGTGCGGAAGAAATCCTTTACATGATCGGGGCTGCTGCCTTTATCGCCCCAACTGTACAGGTTGGCGGGGCCCGACTGTTTATAGCTGTATTGGAGCTCGGGACGATAAGCGGCCTTGTCGAGCGTGAAGTCTGAAGAGAAATTGATCTTTGTTTGTCCTGCTTTCCCTTTTTTGGTGGTGATGATGATCACTCCGTTCGCTGCCTGGCTGCCGTAGAGGGCAGAAGCGGAAGCGCCTTTCAGTACGTTCACTGCTTCGATATCATCAGGGTTGATGGTGCTGAGGATATCGCCACCATCGCGACCTGCTGAGTTGGAGTTGGGGCCGCCCGACTGACCCCAGAGATCGCTGGGCTGTGCAGCCGTGAAGTTCACGATGGGGATACCATCGATCACGTACAAAGGTTGGTTCTCACGAATAGATTTTTGCCCACGCAATACCACGCGGCTTGAACCACCAACACCGGAAGCGCTTCTGTTGATCTGAAGGCCCGCCACTTTTCCGGATAAGGAATTGATCACATTTGTTTCCTTCACGATGGAAAGATCGGAGCCTTTTACCTGTTGGGTAGAATAAGTAAGATCCTTTGCTTTTCGTTGTATGCCGAGAGCCGTTACCACCACTTCATTCAAGCCTTGTACATTGGCTTCCAAAACAATATTGAGTGATGCAGTATTTCCTACCGTTTGTTCCTGAACGGCAAAATTCACGGAGGTGAACACCAGAATATCGCCTTCCCTGGCACTGATGCGATATACGCCGTCCGCATTGGTTTGTGTGCCTTTGCCTGTTCCTTTCACTTGCACGGAAATACCGGGTAGCGGATTTCCTTTTTTATCCTTTACTGTACCGGTCACTTCCTTGTCCTGGAAGAAACCGGGTGAGGTGATCGCTGGCGAATAAGGACTGGCAGCATTCGCATAAGCATGTTGTGGCCTGGTAGAAATGAGCGCTGTCAATGCAGCGACACAGATCTTTGCAAGGCCTTGGTTAATTTTCATACTTGCCCTTTTATTGGTTAATAATGGAATTGACATAGAGGCCGGCATGCCGGCAGCAGGAATGATGTCGTACAGAAAAAAGGGAAGTACTAGTGAAGTAGAAAAAAATTTTGGAGTGGCTGTCTCTGTATTTATCTCATATCCCACCACAATGGCGTGCCCCCCGTATCAGGGCCTTTGAGGAATGTTTTCGCCTTTTCCACTGCCCGTGGATTGGTGAGGTATTCTATTTGCGGAAAGGGAAGGCGACGGATGAATTTTTCCGTTGGAATGGTCCCTCCACTATTATTGATCACTACCGGAAATAATTTGGGATAGCCGGTTCGACGGAACTCGCTCCAGGCTTCCTGCCCTTCAGGGAACATCGCGATCCATTTTTGCGTAATGATCCTTTCCAGTTTAGTGGTCATATCTGCGCTTTCATCCCATTTGATGGTGATGGTGCTCAGGTGAGGATCACCGGTAGGGATATTGTTTTCCTCATTGCGGGGATCCACGTATGGGTTGGCCTTCAGTGTATTGTTTTGCAGGTATTCGTTGACGTTGGGAAGATCATATTGTTGAAAGGAAGCTGCTACTCCGTTATTGTAATTCTCTGCGGCACTGCCGGCGCCATCCCAACCATACAGGGCTGCTTCAGCTTTGAGGAACCAGGCTTCGGCCACCGTCATGAAACCGATCTTTGGGGGCAGTTTGGCGATAGGAGAGAAACCGGAATATTGTTCTTTGGCAAATATCTTGATGCCCTGCCGGATGCCATGGTACTCATTTGCGCCATCCACGGGTACAAAATATTTCGGCAGCCGCGGATCTTTATAACCGGAGAGTATCGATTCCATCGGTGCGCTCATCCGCAGATCAGCCCATGTATAACACATGATATTCAACGGATGTGTTACCGGGGAGATATCCACTGCAAAGATATCTTCCTTCTCTCTCAGTAATCCCATGGGATGTTTCAGGGCCGCTTCTCCTTCCTGTTTCGCCCTGGGTTTATCGATCCCTGAAATGCGGATGGCCAGTCTTAATCGTAAGGTGTTGGCAAAGCGGATCCATTGTGTGTAATTGCCTTTGTACACCAGGTCGAAGGGCTTGAAACGCTCTTCTGCATGATCGTTCACGAGTTTGGTGAGGATCCGGATGGCGCTGTCCAGGTCGTTGAAAAAATGATAATAGGCTTGCTGTTGGGTATCGTAGTCCACGCGCTGGTCAGGGCCCGGCTGGCCGTAGCTGCTGTAAATGATGGGGCCATAGATATCGGAGATGCGATGCATCGCTTCCACTTTCAGTATCTGTGCCCATGCATAGAAGTCAGGGAATTTGGACTGTGCCTTGTCCTGTGCGAACTGGCAGGACTTCATCACATTGCCATAGGTGACATTCCATGGATTGTTGTTCCAGTAAAAGATAAGCCCGTAGTTGGAATTGTTATTGTTCCCTTCAAACGGAGTAGGCGTCATGGTATAACCCCCGAAAATATCTGCATTCAGGTTTTGTTGCAATTGCGCGGTGGGGGGATCGTTATAGATAAGCAGGTTGAGCTGGGCCTGCAGCAAGGGCTCGCCCATGAGCCGGTTGCCTTTCGCCAGTTCTTCTTCCGTATATTCGTTGGGGTCGGTATTCAGTTTCTCGAAGTTCCTGACACAGGCGCTTGCCAGTATCATCACCATACAAGTGATCCCCGTTATGTAAATATTCTTTTTCACTATTCTTGTTTTTTACATTCCCAGTTGAAGGTTGATGCCCATGCTTCTGACCTGTGGTAACCCAAATACATCCACGCCCTGCAAGCCATTGCCCGAGCCCATGGATAGCTCGGGATCGAAGGGAGCATGCAATTCAAAGAAGAAAAGGTTTCTACCGATCAACCCTATGCGCATATTTCGAACCCATTTCCATTTTACTGGTATTCGATAGCTCAGGCTCATTTCCCGTAACCTGATATTGGTGGCATTGTACATATACATTTCACCAATCCCGGCCCTGCTGCCGACGGCGGTGTAGTACGATTGTGCCTCCATCTTACCCGGGAAAGAGCTGCCATCCTCTTTCACGGCGTTGATCACCAATCCGCCATTGTCGCGGGCCCTGGCACTGGCTTCGCTCACACCATACCAGTCCAGCACTGCCTGCGTTACGCTCATTACCTTGCCTCCGAATCGGCCATCCACCAGCAAACTGAGGCTGAAATTCCTGTAATCGAAACTATTGGTCCAGCCCAGGGTAAGGTCGGGGTTGGGATTGCCTACTTTCTTGGACCATGCCTGCAGTTTCAGCCTGCCCTGAGCATCGATGATATACTGGCCCTTTTCATTCGTCACCAGCTCCTTGTTACTATAGATATCGCCCCATGATCCTCCTTCCTGTATGAAGGACCCGAACATGTTCACACCAAAATCCGTCAGCACAAATACATTGCCGGGGCCTGTGCCCGTGGTGGTAGCATTGCTGAGTGATATCACCTTGTTCCTGTTGGTGGCGAAATTGACAGTGGAAGTCCAGTTGAAAGAATTGATTCGTATAGGTATGGCAGTGAGTACCACTTCCCATCCCTGGTTCTGAATATTGCCCAGGTTCAGGTAATAGATATTGTATCCAGCACCCCGGGGGGCCGGCACTTCCATATACTGTTTATAATTATTGTTTTTGTAGAAAGTGATATCGGCGCTCAGGCGGTTCCTGAATAAACGCATTTCCATACCGGCTTCGATGGAATGATTGTCTTCCGGTTGCAGGTAAATGCCAGGGTAAGGCGCCCGCTGGTTCAGCACTACACGAGGCACGCCTGCTACCTGTTGCCTGATGAATGCAGAAGGTTTGGATGAATAGCTGGCGATATCGTTTCCCACTTTTGCATAAGAAACCCGGGAACGGAGGAAATCGAATGGCTTTGGTAGCTTCACGATCTCACTCCAGATCAGCGAAAGGCCCGTTGAATAATAGAGATAGCCTTTGCCGGCAGTAGGTGTAAAGGCAAAGGTGCTGGACCAGTCGTTGCGGGCCGTGATATCCAGAAAGAGTTTATTGCTGAAACCGAGTTGTACATTCGAGAATAGTGCCTGCAATTGTTTCCTTTCTACCGATCGTTGCTCATCCAGTGCCGGCGCACTTATATTGGCCAATGAGAACTGATTGGGATTCACAAGGCCCGGTTCTGCATTGGGGTTAGAGCCATAGTAGCTGCGCTCATGCGCTTTGATATCCGTTATGCTGCCACCGATATTACCGGCTAGATGCAACCAGTTATTGATCTTTACTTTGATGTTGGCCAGCAGGTCTGAATAGAATTGTGTATTGAATTCTTTTTCCAGCGTATACCTCCCGTTACTACCGGAGAGTACGATCTGTGTGCCGGCATAGGCCTGTAACTCGTACTGGTCCTGCGATCTGTCGTAACTGATACGGCTCTTGAGCGATAGCCAGTTATTGAGTTGCCAGGTGGCCGACAAGATCGCCATACTCCTGTAACGTGAGCCTATCCGGAGATTTCGACGTAAGGCCCATTCGGGGTTCTGCTGATCGTCCTGTCCGATCCAGTTCTTGTCGTTCCGGATATTCCACCAGTTCTGCATGTAGAGCCCGCGCGATGCATCGTAATATTCAAAATTTGATTTGTAATAGTCGAAGTCCTGCCCTCTCGGAAACAGGTAGAGCCCGGAGATGGGATTGTAATAGAGGCCTGATGAAAAACGATTATTGACCTTTTGTGCCAGGAAGGAAGCGGAAACGTCTATCAATAATTTATTCTTCAGCAGCTTCAGTGTTTCGCGAAGGTTGATGGTATGTCGGTTGAACCGGGAGTTGGGCAGGATACTGTTGTTATTGGTATTGGCGTAGGAGAAATAAGTTTGCGCTTTTTCCGTTCCGCCGCTGAAGGAGACCGTATTGGACAAAGTGCTGCCGGTATTGTAGAAATCCTTTACATGGTCCGCTGCATGTACAGGATTGCCCCAACTGCCGAGGGAGCCGGGGAGCGACCTGCCCAGGCTATCGGTAGAAGGCTGCATCGTTTGCCCATACCGGTATTGGAGTTTGGGCAAAAGCATCGGTGTTTCGATGGTGAGGTCCGATGAGATATCCACTTTACTTCTGCCTGGTTTTCCTTTTTTGGTGGTGATGAGGATAACGCCATTGGCTGCCTGGCTGCCGTACAAAGCTGCTGCCGATGCGCCTTTCAGGATGCTGATGCTTTCAATATCGTCTGCATTGAGATTGGAGATGCCATCGCCTCCATCGCGGCCGCCTGTAAAGCTGATATTGTTGGCCTGGCCCCATACGTCAGCAGGCTGGGCAGGCGTGTAATTGGCATAGGGCACGCCATCCACGATATAGAGTGGCTGGTTCTCGCGCGTAGATTTATTACCGCGCAGGATCACACGCACCGAGCCTGCAATGCCGGAAGCGTTGCGGGTGATGGTCATGCCGGCTGTTCTTCCATTCAGGGAATTGATGAAATTGGCATCCTTCACCAGGTTGATCTCATCGCCACCCAGTTGCTGGGTAGCGTAGGGTAGTTCCCTTGTTTTCTTTTGAAGGCCCAGTGCCGTAACCACCAGCTCGTTCAATGATCTGATATGCTCGTACAACACAATTTCCATTTCGGTGCTGCTTCCGACCGGTACTTCGCGTGGGATGAAACCGATGGAACTGAATTCCAGTACGCCTCCTGGAGGTGCTTTGATGCGGAACCTGGCAGATGCATCGGTTTGTGTACCGGTATTGGTATTGCCGATCAGAACGGATACGCCCTGCAGGGGATTGCCCTTATTGTCGCGCACTATTCCAGTGATCTCTTTTTCCGGTAATGCATGATCGCTGATATCGAAGGGGGACGAGGCACTGGCTTTGTCTGCGGAGCCCACGATGATCTTGTTATTGGTGCGGATGAATTTCAGTCCGGTTTGATGGGAGAGGATGGATAGTACTTCTTCGATAGAAGTGTCGATACAATTCAGCGTTACCTTTTGCTTCAGGTTGAGCTCTGTTCTATCATAATGGAAACTGAGGCTTGTTTTGCGGGAAATGAGCGCCATCACATATTCCAGGCTTTTGTTCTTTACCTGGATCGTGATCCCGATGGGCCGCGTCGTTTCCTGTTGGGGGCTCATTCCGTATGATCTTGCAGGCAGGCTTCCAGCCAGGATAAGGTTCAGCAACAGACCCAGGGATACAAACCATTTCGATATGCATGGTCTTACCCTCATATGAATGGTTTAGTATTTGTTTACAAGAATTACGGTGTCTTTTCTGATAGTGTAAGAAAGGGAGGTTGCCAGGCAAATTGTTTCCATTACCTCTTTCAGGCTTTCATCATGGAAAGTGCCGGTATAATTCCAGATAGTCTTACTGCTTTGGTTGATAACGGTTACGCCAAAGTGATTTTCAACCCCGGTAGCAATCTCGTCAAAACTAGCATCGTTGAAAACCAGTGAGCCTGTTTTCCAGCCGGATACATCCTCCGGTTTGGCAAACGATGTTCTTTTTACAATGAACTGCCGGAGATTGAAGCTGATCTGCTCACTGGGCAGCAGTACCAGTGAAGCAGGTCCCTGGCCTTGTTTGCCGGGATGATCCACTTTTACTTTGCCGGTGAACAAGGCTACTGTCACTTTATTTTCTGTAGCATAGGTCCTGATATTGAAGGTGGTGCTGAGGGCGGTGGTGGTGAGGGGGCCAGAATGCACAACAAAGGGACGGGCCGGATCATGCGCTGCATCGAAATAGGCTTCCCCTTCTTCCAGCCAGAAACTGCGTTCCGCATTACTGAAATGTTCCGGGTATCGAAGCCTGCTGCCGGCATTGAGCACGATAGTACTACCATCCGGCAATAAGATGGTATCCTTCACCATACGTGGTGTGATCACTTCCACCGTTCCGTTCCGGATGGTGCGGATGGCGATGGCGGGTGTGGTGGGCTGCGGTAGTGAGGCCATTGCATGGTCCGGTTTGCGCTGATCGTACCAGAAGATACCAGCGATGATCAGGAGCACCGCGGCAACAGCTACGGCATACCAGCGGGGGATACGCCTTACCGGCGGAGCGATCTGACTATCGATCCTGGATTTGATATCCCCGAGATCCAGCTCCAGTTGGTCCTCATCTGCCTGGATGCCTGGTTGCTGCCCGATATTGTCGAACCATTTTTCCACAATTACAGCTTCCTCAGGGGTACAGGTCCCCTGATTGTATCGTTCCAGCAATATTTTTATCTGTTCCAGGTCCACTAATGGTATTTTGAATAGTTTAAGTCGTGATACAAAGGAAAAGGTACTACTCCATTTCCTGAATTCCTGATTTACAAGTTGAAAATGCTATAACCCAGTACCAGCAATATCATTTTCAGCTTCAGATCCACGGTCCGCAGGATCTTGAGGGCTTCACTGATCTGGTTCTTGACGGTTTGCTGCGACAATCCCAGGTTAGTGGAGATCTGCTCGATGGTAAGATGCTCAAACCTGCTGAGCATGAAGATCTGCTTCATCCGGTCCGGCAAGTGGTTGATGGCCTCGAAAAGGTCCTGCGCCCTGGACCTGTTCTCCACGGCATCCATCAGGGAATGCGGCGTTGTATCGAAATGTTCGATCAGTTGATGCAGGTACTTGCGGTACGTGGCATTTTTCCGGTAAATATCGATGATCTTGTAACGGGCAGCCTGGAAGAGCCAGGCTTTGAGGGATTCCTGGATAACGAGCGACTGCCTTTTTTCCCAGATGGAAATGAATAGCTCCTGCACTACGTCCTTACTGATCTCCTTATTGTCCAGCTTGCTATGGATGAACAGGTATAACATCTTTCCATAACGCTCATAAATGGTATTGAAAGCGGTGTAGTTATCGTTTTTGATCAGCGATACCAATTCATTATCTGTACAACTGCTGAGCATTGAATGGCGGTGGCAATGTTAGTTAGGTTGAGCTTCTTATGAATAATGCCTTTTATGGCAGAATTGTAACCAATATAGGAAGAAAAAATCTGCTTTTTTAATTTTGGGGCCTACGGTAACGGTTCATCCTCTTTCAATACCTGTTTCAATAGAAAAATGTACCTGGTAAGGTCTTTGAAATCCTTTCTGGCCTCTTCCTTTTTGCCGTTATCCGCCTCATCATGGATGATATCGATCTTGTCTTCTACCAGGTCAAGGATCTGAAGCGCATGCGCTATTTTCCTTTTCATGGCCAGCTCATCCCTGTGATGGGTTTGATAACTGGTGAAATTGTTGACGCCGATACCGATGAAGACCGATGCAAACCCTGAGATGGTGATCTCGATCGCATTGTTTCGGGTGAGGAAGGTGAGAAAGATCACTCCTGAGCCGATGAGGATGAAAATGAATACCTGAGGCCGGGAAAATGATTGCCAGAACTTACTGAATGGCTGATTGATCATAACATGAGTTTATTGCACCAGTTCGTTTCAGTTGATCGGGGACGTATTAGTCAAAACTAATATACTAAGCTTTGGGTGTTGCTACTGGTTAAGCGCTGGTTATTCTTTTTGCGGATAAAGATATTAACGCATTAGAAAAAAACATATCTTAATGTGCGTTCCGGATATCGTTCCCTTTAGCCAATCATGAATCCATATGTCTGAAGACAAATCTGTAAAAAAGGATGTTTGGAAGAATATCTACCGGCTGGTATTGCCTTACAGGAGAAAACTGTTCACCATTTTTCTCCTGAGCCTGATGGCCACTGCGGTGACCCTCATAGAGCCACTGATTTACCGGGAGGCAGTGAATGATGTGGCGGGTCTTTTTCTGCAACAGGCCCAGGACGATGCGGCAGGCAGCGATGCCGACCAGGACGAACTTTCTTCTTTTCCATTTTTTGACCGGTTGATGGGAGAGAAGAAACCTGTCATGATAACAGACACTACCAATTATACCTACGATACCATCCATTACCTGAAGGATACCATCATCGTCAAAACCCTGAAAGCCGGTGCCCACGGCAATTTCCATCATAAGCGAACAGTAACGCTGAAGCATAAGGAAAAGATCCCTGCTTCCAGGATCGTAAAGGAGCCGCATACCAGAACCCATGTGGCGCCTCGTACGCCTTCCCAGGCCTTCGATACCCTGTTATGGGCGGTAGTGGCTTTGTTCATCATCAATATCGTTGGGCTGATATTCTGGTGGATCGGAGAGAACCTGCATACCAAACTGGCTTGCATCATCGAGCGGAATTTCATTGCGCGAACATTCGGACATGTATTGCGGTTGCCATTGTCTTTTTTCTCCAAACACTCTACGGCGGCCCTGCAACAAAGAATTGATCAGAGCGAAGAGATATCCGATACCGTTAGTTATTTTATCAAAGAGATATTGCCTGAAGTCATCAGCCTGGTGGGCATACTGCTGATCATGTTCTGGCAGAATTATGTGCTCACATTACTGGCATTATCCATTATTCCATTATACCTCTTCCTCACTGTGAAGTCCACCAAAAGATTGAATGCCGGTTTGGCCAGTTATTATGAGAAATGGGAAAAAGTATCGGCCACCATGCAGGATGCACTTGTTGGAGTGAAAACGGTAAAGCTTTCCGGAGCAGAGACCCGGGAGATGCTGAAGCTGGATGATGAAACAGATCAGGCTTACAAAGATTATATCAAGCGTACCAAACTGGCCAACCGATACGCTTTCTGGCAGGTATTGCTGACGCATATCGCTTCGGCATTCGTACTCTCATACGGCGGTTACCTGGCTTTGAACCACCAGTTGACCCCCGGAGATGTGGTGATGTTTGTTGCCTACCTGGATATGCTCTATGATCCCATCGATAATCTTTCTGAGATATGGGCGGGCATCCAGGAGAATGTGACTTCCATTTCAAGGGCCTTCAAATTGCTGGACGTTGCCACCGAAGAGCGTCATGGGAAAGAACTGGTGGTTGAAAATGGAAAAGTGGAATTCAGGAAAGTGGAATTCGGTTATGCGCCTGAGAGGGTGATCCTGCAAAATATCTCCTTCACGGCTGAGCCGGGAAAGGTCACGGCCATCGTAGGCGCATCGGGAGCGGGTAAGACCACTACTGTGGACCTTTTGCTGAAATTATTCCGCCCCTGGAAAGGCGAGATACTGATAGATGGGCAGCAGTTATCGGAAATGGATGATGCCAGTGTGAGAAGAAGTATCGGGATGGTGAATGCAGATGGCGCAATTTTCAGAGGTTCCCTTGCCGACAATATCCGGTACAAAAGGCCGGACGCTACAGACGAAGAAGTGGAAGCCGCCGCCATAGCAGCCGGAATGCAATCCACCCTGCAACGATTACCGGAAGGGTTGAGAACGGCCGTAGGCGAAAGTGGTTTCGGCCTCTCTGTAGGGGAGCGTCAACGCGTGCAGATAGCACGGGTGATAGTGGATAAGCCCAAGATCCTGATCCTGGATGAGGCCACCGCCAACCTGGATTTTGCCACCGAGGCCGAAGTGAAAAAAACTGTGGAAGAGATCAGGAAAACGAATACCGTGATCGTAATTGCACACCGGTTTTCCATGGTGAAAGATGCGGATCATGTGATAGTGCTGGAAGAAGGACAGATCATCGAGGAAGGCAAACCTGCCGACCTGATCCAAGATGGCGGTTGGTTTGCTGAATTTGCCAATGGGGGAGAGGAGGAGGAAGAAGAAGGGCCGGAAGAGGATGATTGGGAAGAAGAAGAAGAGGAAGATGACTTGTAAGTGATCTTCTATAAAAACAAGACAGGCCCCGCTCATGGAGGTTAACTAAGCCTTTCCATGCCCGATGCCTGTCTTGTTTTATCGAAATACTTTCCGCGATCTTCGGGGTCTATTGACCCGATACTGCCCTGAAGGCAGATCCCAGGTCCGCGATGATATCTTCGGCATGTTCGATGCCGATGCTCAGCCGGATCATTTTATCGGTTATGCCAAGGCGTTGTTTCTCTTCCAATGGAACGCCTGCATGCGTCATGGTGTATGGATGTTCGGCCAGGCTCTCGGTTCCCCCCAGGCTCACCGCCAAACGGATATGGGTAAGCGCGTTCAGGAATTGAAAGGCTTCCCGCTCTCCGCCGCGGATATCGAAGCTTACCATCGCCCCGTTGCTGGAATACTGGCGGCCCATCAGTTCTGTTTTGTTCAATCCGAGATAATATACTTTTTCCACCAGTGGATGTTGCTGTAACCAATCCACCACCAGGCTGGCATTGCTGGCAGCTCCTTCCATCCTGAGCTTCAGGGTTTCCAGGCTTCGCATCAGTAACCAGGCAGTATGCGGATCGATGATGGTGCCAAAAAAAGTCCGGGCCTTCTTTATTTGTGCCATCACTGTTTTGCCGCCCACGGCTGCACCGGCGATCACATCACTATGCCCTCCGATATATTTGGTAGCGGAATACAGAACGATATCTGCGCCATGCTCCAATGGGTGCGACCATAATGGTCCCATATACGTATTGTCGACTGCCAGCAGCACTTTCTTTTCATCGGTGGAATAAGAGGCCGCGATATCCGCGCAGAGCCTGATATCCACCAGGTCGTTGGTGGGATTGGCTGGTGTTTCAATGAAGATCATTTTCAGTTTGTGGCCGGCATCACCGATCTTTTGACGGATGCTTTCTTCACTATCGGTAGCCTGAAAACCGATGGCCCGGATACCCCATTCCGCCAGAAAGAAATGGATATAACTATGTGTGCCGCCGTATAATGGATTGCTATATAAGATGCAATCGCCCGGCTTCAGGAAGCTCATCAGTGTAGTAGAGATAGCGCTCATACCGCTGGAAAACGCAGCCGCCTCTTCTCCCTTATCCCATAATTTCAAGCGCTCCTCCAGTATTTCAATATCGGGGTTGTTGATCCTGCTATAGATAAGGCCCATCTCTCTTTGTTGGGAAGGCTCTTTGCCATAGGCCATGGTGAAGAAATCCTTCCCTTCTTCCGCACTATTGAATACGAAAGTGGAAGTCAGGAAAAGTGGGCATTTCACAGCGCCTTCGCTCAGAGTGGCTTTATATCCATAGCTCATCATCGCTGTTTCGGGTCTGATTTTCATATGCATAATTTGAAACAAATCTGAACAAATCCATTCCCTGAAACAATAGGAGAGGCTTTGCATGGATAATAACGCTATTGGCCATTAAAATCAGCCCATATTTAGAGGTTTTCACTAATTTGAAGGAAAATATGGTGAAATTAGTGCGCTATGAGAGAGCTTGATAGTACAGATCTCCGGTTATTATCCCTGCTGCAATATGATTGTAAGCTCAGCAATAAAGAACTGGCAGATAAATTAGGTATAACCGCTACGCCCGTTCTTTTGAGAAAAAGAAAACTGGAAGAGCTGGGATATATCAAGCAGTATATTGCAGTGGTGGACAGGAACAAGGTGGATCTTTCCCTGGTGGCCTTCACCAATGTGCAGCTCAGTGTACATTCAACCGAAGCCATGGCTATCTTTGAGAAGAAAATGATGGAGCTCAGGGAAGTTCAGGAATGCCATCACCTGACAGGCTCATACGATTACCTGCTGAAGATCGTATTGAAGGATATGAATGCCTATCATCATTTCATTCGTGACAAACTGGCCCCTCTTCCCAATATCAAGACCCTGCAAAGCAGTTTCGTAATGACCGAAGTGAAAATGGAGATGTCGTATATTTTACCGGACCAATAACTGCTTTCCCTTTCAGGATTCCTTTAGTATTGATCAATAGTTTTATGTGCAATGAAATATTTGACCAGAACTATATGGGTACTTTCATTGATCAGCTTACTGACCGATGTGGCCAGTGAAATGTTGTACCCCATCATGCCCATCTATCTCCGGAGCATTGGATTTTCAGTTTTACTCATAGGCATACTGGAAGGTGTAGCCGAAGCCACCGCGGGGCTCAGCAAAGGATATTTCGGCAACCTGTCTGATCATATAGGCAGGCGTACGCCGTTCGTTCGCCTGGGTTACCTGCTGAGCGCCATCTCCAAACCTATGATGGCAGTATTCACTTTTCCCATCTGGATATTCTTTGCCAGGACCATGGACCGTTTGGGTAAGGGCATACGTACCGGTGCCCGGGATGCACTGCTTTCCGATGAGGCCACACCCGCAACCAAGGGCCGTGTGTTTGGTTTCCATCGCTCCATGGACACTTTAGGCGCTGTTACAGGTCCGGCGCTGGCATTGCTCTACCTTGGCCTTTATCCGGGCGCCTACAAGCATTTATTCCTTATCGCATTCATTCCGGGCCTGGCAGCCATTGCGCTTACCTTTTTCCTGAAAGACAGAAAACCGGTATCGGAAAAGAAGAAAACCAGGTTGTCCTTTTTTACATTTCTCCGGTACTGGAAAAATAGCCCTGCCCTATACAGGAAGCTGGTGGCTGGTTTGCTGGTGTTCACCCTGGTGAACAGCTCCGATGTATTCCTGTTGCTGAAAGCGAAGGAGGCGGGGCTGAACGATACTGCTACCATCGGGGTATATATTTTCTATAATCTCATTTTTGCCCTTGCCGCTTTTCCGATGGGAATACTGGCTGATAAGATCGGACTGAAGCGGATATTCGTAACAGGGCTCTTCCTTTTTGTGTTGGTGTATGCCGGTATGGCCATCAAAGGCCCCTGGTTATGGTATGGCCTCCTGTTTTTCCTGTATGGTTTGTATGCGGCTGCAACCGAAGGTATATCCAAAGCGTGGATCAGTAATATTGCAGACCCTAAGGATACAGCCACTGCCATCGGTACCTTCACTGCCTTTCAAAGCATTTGTACTATGCTGGCAAGCGCCCTCACGGGTTTGATCTGGTTTGAGTTTGGATCGCAGATCGCGTTTTTGATCACTGCAGCGGTTTCATTTTTGGTGTTCCTGTATTTTTTGCTGATGCGTTCCCGGTCATGATAGTTTTATTTAGTTTGCATGGGTCAAGCGACTCAGAAAAACAGATTGCCAAACCAGGGCCCATACAACGAAATGGAACTGCTCTTCCGCAGAGCAGAAGGAGATGAGGCTGCATTTGAGCGATCATTGAATATCTTCTTCATAAATCCAGGGCTGACCTAACAGGTTGGCCCTTTTACTTTGGATACTCTTCATGCGTTCTTGCAAATACTGTGTCAGAATTAGCAAATGGAGTACTTCTTACACCTGTATCGTATGCTGACCTTTATCCCGCTAACATATTTTTCTTAGTCGATCAATTAATTCACATGCAGCAGGGATCATTGCGCAGCTCCGGTTGGTTTGCCAGAAAAGGGAAAGATGGATTCATATACAGGGCATGGATGAAAAAGCAGGGCATTCCGGACCATGAATTCGATGGCAGGCCCATTATCGGTATTTGCAATACCTGGTCTGAGCTCACACCCTGCAATTCTCATTTCCGGGAACTGGCCGAAAATGTAAAAAGAGGCGTGCTGGAAGCTGGTGGATTCCCGGTAGAATTTCCTGTGCTATCATTGGGCGAGACCCTCATGAAACCCACTGCCATGCTGTTCCGCAACCTGGCCAGTATGGATGTGGAAGAAGCCATCCGCGCCAATCCGCTGGATGGGGTGGTACTCCTGTGCGGGTGCGATAAAACAACCCCCAGTCTGGTGATGGGCGCTTGCAGTGTTGACCTGCCAACTATCGTGGTTTCCGGAGGCCCCATGCTCACTGGCAGGCATCGGGGCAAAAGCATCAGCACTTCCGATATCTGGCGTTTCTCCGAAGCCAATCGTTCAGGACAAATGGACGACCAGGAAATGCGACTGGCCGAAAGCGGCATGTGCCGCAGCGATGGACATTGTGCCGTGATGGGCACGGCCAGCACCATGGCCTGTATGGTGGAATCGCTGGGGCTCTCGTTGCCCGGTAATGCCGCTATCCCTGCGCCTGATTCGGCCCGAAAGATACTGGCCCACTGTTCGGGCTCGGAGATCGTGAAGATGGTGAGGCAGAACCTGAAACTATCTCAGATCCTTACCCGCAATGCTTTCGAGAATGCCATCATGGTGAATGCGGCTATCGGTGGGTCTACCA
>JAGIAP010000001.1:60000-65360 GCA_017744805.1 Chitinophagaceae bacterium
ACCTTACCATAGAGGATTTCGATACACTGTCTGCCCGCATTCCTTTACTGGCCAACCTCCAGCCTTCTGGTGCCTATTTCATGGAAGATCTCTATTATGCCGGAGGGCTACCGGTAGTGATCAACCGATTATTGCCGGTGTTGCATAAAGATTGTATCACGGTGAATGGAGCCACTATCGGTGATAATTTCAACAATGTGGATTGTTATGATGATGCGGTGATCGGCACACTGGAAAAGCCTTTCAACCCCATGTCCGGCTTTGTGATCCTCAAAGGCAATATCTGTGAGGATGGCGCCGTGATCAAACCTTCTGCAGCCAGCCCGGCACTGATGCAGCATACCGGCAAGGCCGTGGTATTTGAGGATATCGATGATTATAAGCGAAGGATCGATGACCCTGAGCTGGAAGTGGATGCTTCATGCATACTGGTATTGAAAAATGTAGGGCCTAAAGGTTATCCCGGAATGCCGGAAGTAGGCAATATGGGCTTGCCTGCAAAGCTGTTGGCAAATGGCGTTACAGATATGGTGCGTATCTCCGATGGGCGCATGAGCGGCACCGGTTTTGGAACGGTGGTATTGCATGTATCGCCGGAAGCTGCGGCCGGAGGCACATTGAGCATCATACGGGATGGGGATGAGATCACCCTGGATGTGCCGCAGCGCCTATTGAAAGTGAATATTTCAGATGAGGAGATCGCCCAAAGGAAGGCGGCAAATCCCGTAAAGGCCGATACCGTTTCCAGGGGATATGTTCAGTTATACCAGCAGCATGTACAACAGGCGCATCTTGGCGCTGACCTGGATTTCCTGCGCGGCTGTTCCGGTAGCGCAGTAACCAAAGATTCGCACTAATGCAGGGTTGTAAATACTATACAGTCCCGGCACCGCTTTCTCTTCTCGGGGAAGGGCCTGTCTGGGACGCACAAACGAAAACCATTTTCTGGGTGGATATCCTTGCCGGTACCATCCATGCATATGATACGGAGCGGCAACGATACAGGCGACTGAAATTCGATGAAATGCTCAGCGCCATTGCACTTACAAGCACCGGCCAGTTCATTGCAGCCCTGAAAAGCGGCATCAGTCTTATCGATCCGGCTACCGGGAATGTCACCACGCTTTGCCACCCTGAAGAAGGACTGGCCGGCAACCGGTACAATGATGGGAAATGCGATCCTTCCGGACGTTTCTGGATCGGGTCTATGTCACTCTACGAAGAGCCCGCAGCAGGTAGTTTATACAGGATAGAGAAGAATGGACATTATTCATTACAGATCCCCGGTGTATCCATTTCCAATGGTATGGCCTGGAGTGAGGATCATTCCACTTTCTATTTTATCGATACGCCTGCCTTCCAGGTGATGGCATATGATTACGATTCCGGTACGGGACAGATTGCTCATCCGAGGCTGGCCTTTCGCATTCCTCGGGAGGAAGGCTATCCCGATGGAATGACGATAGATACGGAAGGAATGCTCTGGATCGCTCATTGGGATGGATGGCAGGTGGCCAGATGGGATCCGTTTACCGGCAAGAAGCTGCATGCCATTCAACTCCCTGTTGCCCGCATCACCAGTTGCATCTTCGGCGGGCCTCAATTGCAGCACCTCTATATTACTTCAGCATCTGTTGACCTGGATGAGACCCGGCTTAGCCAGCAACCATTGGCCGGTTCACTCTTTGTAGTGCCCGACTGTGGCTACCAGGGCCTGCCAGCCCATGCCTTCGATCTTCAAAAAATATAAAACAAGAAATATGAAACTATTGCGATTCGGAAAGCCCGGTGCTGAAAAACCGGGTGTGCTCATCGATGGAAAGCGTTTCGACCTCTCTGCACATTTCGGGGATTGGGACCGCCACTTCTTTCGCGAAGCCGGGCTTGAAAGGCTGGAAGCTTTGCTGAACAGTAGCCCCAACTTGCCGGAACTGCCCGCAGATATCCGCTGGGGGTCCTGTATTGCCCGGCCCGGTAAAGTCCTTTGCATCGGCCTCAATTACTCGGACCATGCAAAAGAGAGTGGTATGGACATTCCCCAAGAGCCCATTCTTTTTCAAAAAGGGGCCAACACCGTAGTAGGGCCTTACGACGATATCCTGATCCCCAGGGGAAGCACAAAAACCGATTGGGAAGTAGAGCTGGGGATCGTTATCGGGAAAGATGCACGTTATCTGTCTTCACCTGCGGATGCAGCAGCATATATCGCCGGTTACTGCATTTCCCATGATGTTTCTGAAAGAGCTTTTCAATTGGAAAGGGGAGGTCAGTGGACAAAAGGAAAATCATGCGACAATTTCAATCCACTCGGTCCCTGGCTGGTTACCAAGGATGAGATACAAAATGTACAGGATCTGCTTATGGAGCTTAGTGTAAATGGTGTAAAGATGCAGAACGGCACCACCAGTACCATGATCTTCGACTGTGCATACCTGATATATTATCTGTCCCAATTCATGACCCTCGAAGCAGGCGACCTGATCAATACAGGTACACCGCCAGGTGTAGGCATGGGCATGAGACCCGCCCGTTTCCTGAATGCCGGTGACACCATAGAACTGAGTATTCAGGGTCTGGGCCATCAGAAACAGATCTGCGTTCCTGCATAATCCATTAATGCTATATTTGAGGTCTGCCTCCCGGCAGGGGTAAATATTGTATAAGTTTTGGTAAAGCCTGTGTTTTTTAAACTTGATCAATGGAGTTAGTTTTGAATTGAACATTGATACTGCTTTATCCTTTCAGGTCCGGTGTAAGAACCGGCATAGCCTAAGCCTTTCCTGCTATTTTATCAACACTAACATTGCAACCGTATGAATCCTTCAAGGAAGTTATATCCCATTGTACGCTGTAGAATCCTCCCTGCTTTACTCCAATATCGTATAGGGTTGCTATTATCCGCATGGCTTTTCATCGGTATCACTGCGCTGGCCAGGCAAAACCCTTCCGCCAATATCACGGTAACCGGCAAAGTGGTGAACGATAAGGCCGAGCCTATTGCCGGGGCCAGTATTGTAGTGAAAGGCACCAGTACCGGCACTTCTTCCGGTGAGAATGGTCTCTTCAAATTACAGGTAAGCTCCCTGAATGTTACGCTGGAAGTTTCCTATGTAGGCTATCAGAAAACCGAGCTCAAACTTGCCGGCAGGAATAATGTACAGATCGTACTGACGCCGGCCGCCGCTGCATTGGGCGATGTGGTAGTGGTGGCTTATGGAACGCAAAAGAAAACTTCCACTACCTCATCCGTTTCTACCTTGAAAGTGGCGGATATCAAGAATGCGCCTACCGCCAATATCAGCAATACCCTCAATGGGCGCGTGCCAGGCCTCATCGCTGCGCAGAATAGCGGAGAGCCGGGTAAGGACGGCGCCGAGATCCATATCCGTGGCGTGGCCACTACCGGCAGCAACGGTCCGCTCGTGATCGTGGATGGCGTGCCCAGAAGCTTTACCAGCATCGATCCTAACAGCATTGAAAGTTTTACCGTTCTCAAAGATGCTGCAGCCGTAGCGCCTTATGGTATGGCCGGCGCCAACGGCGTGATCCTGGTCACCACCAAAAAAGGGAAATCAGGAAAACCGGTCTTCTCATACAGTGGATACGCAGGTATTCAAAACCCTACCACACTCGTGAAGATGGTGAATGCCTATGATTATGTAAAGTTGCGCAACCTGGCTGATATCAATGCAGGGCAGGCGCCTTCGTATACAGATGAGCAGATAGAGGGATACAGGAAGTCTGTTGAAGGCGCGCCTGATGCGGACTACGACAAATATCCCAACACCAACGTAATGGATGCCATCCGTAACAAGAACACCTTGCTCACCGGGCATAATGTTTCTCTCTCCGGAGGATCTGATAATGTAAAATATTATGTGGGCCTCGGCTATCTCTACCAGGAAGGCCTCTGGTCAAGTACAGATAGAAAAAGATACAATCTCGTTTCCAATATCGATATCAAAGCCACCAGAACCACCACGGTGTCGCTTTCATTGAATGCCTTCAATGAGATCATCAAAAGGCCCGCCAGTGACCCCAATGCTACGTTCTCTGCGGCACAGGCATGGTGGCCTATCAATCCCCTTCGTTACTCCAACGGGCTGGAAGCCTACAACAACGGAAAAAGGATATTGCCTTTTATCGAAGTCGGTAACCGGATGAGCGATCAAACCAAGATCATGAGCCAGCTCTCCATTCAACAGGAGATCCCCTGGGTGAAAGGGCTGAATGTGAAAGGTGTATTCAGTTATGACCCTACTACGTATTACGACAAGAACTGGAATGAGCCTGCGCCTTCTTCCTGGTCCATAAACACTAACACCAATCCCTATTCGTATACAGAAGTGCTGGTGTCCGGCAAGCCGTCCCTGCTGGCCCAGAACCAACGCTGGAAAGAATATACTTACCAGGGAATCCTGAATTACAACAATAGCTTTGGGAAGAGCGATATCACGGCGCTGGCCGTGATAGAGGCGCGCCGGACGAATTACGATTATGTGGCAGCCTCCCGTGGCAACTTCGAGTTCAATATCCCCGAGATCGATCTCGGCAGCTCTGATAAAGAAGATTGGGGTACGGGCGGCACCTCCAGCCAGACCGCCCAGGTAGGTTATGTGTATCGCCTCACTTACGCGTATGATGGAAAATATTTTGCAGAAGCATCGGGAAGATATGACGGCCACTATTATTTCGCACCAGGGAAACGATACGGTTTCTTCCCCGCATTTTCACTCGGCTGGCGCTTATCCGAAGAGAGTTTCATCCGCGATAATTTCACCTGGGTCTCCAACCTGAAACTAAGGGCATCTTATGGTGAGTCCGGAAACCTTGCCGGTGGCCCCTTCCAGTACAGCAGCGCCATGGGCCTTTCCGGTAATGCCTATAACTGGGGCAACGCCGTTGTGCAAGGTGTGGGAGAGAGGCTGGAAGCCAATCCCAATATCACCTGGGAGCGTGCAAAGAAAACCAATATCGGCATCGAGGGCTCTTTCCTGGATAATATGATCACGCTGGAACTGGATTATTTCCACGAGAAGAGGAACAATATGCTGGTGAATCCCAATTCAGCCGTTCCCGTTGAATATGGTATCGGTCTCTCGCAAGTGAATGCAGGCATTATGAGCAATCAGGGCATCGATCTATCGATCGGGATTAACCGCAGTTTCTCCAAAGACCTCCGGGCAGGCATCACCGCCAATTTCACCTATGCCAAAAACAAGCTTATCCAAACTTATGAGAATGCCGTTACCCTGAACGACCCCAACAGAAGCCGGACAGGGCGTGCTCTCTACTCTCAGTTCGGATTGAAAGCGCTTCGCCTCTACCAGCAATCAGACTTTGATGCAAACAATCAGTTG
>JAGIAP010000200.1 GCA_017744805.1 Chitinophagaceae bacterium
GGAGCGGTGAGGGTAAAGCTGCCGAGGGAATCGGTAGTAGTGGATACCTGGCTGTTCTTCACAGCCACCGTAGCCCCTCCCAACGGAAGGCCTGCAGCCGATTGAACTTTTCCTGAAACACGGATGGGATTTTGAGCAAAGCCTGTGAAAGTACAGGCGATAAGCAGGAGAAAAGAGAGCAGCGATTTGGTTCCCGCGGTGCAATTAATAGTAAAGGACCGGGAACTGCCAGCTCGCATTTGATTTTTTTTCATATAGCAGTGGGTTACTGTTTGCAAAAACAAATCGTTAGCATTTGCGATGCTAAAAGTAGTTCAGCCTACCGTGGAAGCTATGTACTATAGTCTCAAATTGCTGTACTATAGTAACAAAAAGATGCCTCAAATGCACTACCAGCCTGAATTATGGTTGTGCAGACTGTTGAAGCCGGTACTCGTTGGGAGCGCATTGGTAACGCTTCCTGAACTCCCTGTAGAAATAGGATTGATTGTTGAAACCCGTCCGGTAAAAGATCTCGGACACGGTCAATTGGGTGGTTGCCAGCAGGTGGGCGGCATGTTTCAACCGGATATGCCTGATGAATTCCGCTGGTGTCATATTGGTCATGGTCTTCAGTTTCCGGTAGAGCTGCATCTTACTCATGGCCAGTTCCTTTTCCAACACGGAGGCATTGAGCTCCACATCATCCAGGTGTTTTTCGATATTGCTCACCAGGGAACTGATGAACTCCTTGTCGGCATCCGGCAGATCGGATTTACTGAGATCGAGCTGGCTATTGCTGCTGAAGATCTCATTGAGCTGCTGACGATACTCCAACAGTTTCCGGATCCGCACCTGCAGGTATTTGACATGAAAAGGTTTTGCAATATATTCATCGGCCCCTGATTCATATCCTTCGATACTATGATCGATGCTGCCCCGGGCGGAAAGCATCACGAAAGGTATCTGGCAGGTAGCAGGTGCATTCTTCACGCGATTGCAAAGTTCCAGCCCATCCATATCCGGCATCATCACATCACTGATGATACAGTCCGGGGTGATCTGCTGCATCAGTTCCAGGGCCTCCCGTCCATTGCCCGCCTCATAGATCACATATTGATCTTTGAGGATATCATTGAGAAGATAGCGGATGCCGGGCTCGTCTTCCACTATCAATATGGAGTATTGTTTTTGATGGTTGATCTCTTCAATGATGGCGCGTTTGTTGATCTCTTCGGTGCTGGCTGGTTGATTGTCCTCATTCCATTTGGTGACCGATCGATAGAGATAGGAAGGTTTTTCGGAAGTGCTCCGCTCCTGTTCATCCCCCGGCTCTGTCATCAGCAGGGGCAACTGCACATGGAAAACGATACGATCACCATCCAGCCTGGCATCGATGCCACCACCCAGCATGGTCACCAATTGCTTGGTGAAGGCCAAGCCGATCCCTGTCCCGAATTTCTCCACCCGCGGTGTTCCGGGGGCTACATAAAATTGATTGAAGATCTTATCCAGTTGCTCAGGCGCGATATCCGATCCCGTATTGGACACTTCGATATCCAGCATATGGGTACCGGTCTGTTGTGAGGCTTTCACAAGAATGGTGGTACCGCGGACAGAATGTTTGAAGGCGTTGGAAAGCAGATTGAAAATGATCTTTTCCAGTTTATCCTTATCCACCCAGGCGGTCATATCATCACTGATCTCCCGGATATATTTTTTCCCTTCCTGTTCACTGAGTGGAACAAAAGGATCGGTGAGGTACATGAGCAGTTCCTTCAGATCCAGGAAACTGAACTGGTTATTGGTAAAGCCAGCTTCGGCTTTCCGGAAATCCAGTAACTGCTGTACCAGGTAGGTGAGCCTGGATGCCTGTTGGTGGATCACCGGCGTGTAATGCGGGTCATTCTCCTGTTGTATCCGCTCGGCAGATCCCATGATCAGGGTGAGCGGGGTCTGCAATTCATGGGCGATATTGGTGAAGAAGCCCAGTTGTTGCTGATGCAATTCCTCCTCTTTCACACGCATGAGATGCTCTACCGCCAGTTGGTTCCTGATCTCCTGGCGATTCCTTCGGTAACGATAGATCATAAATACGATGAAGGAGACCAGCAGGGTATACATCAGCAAAGCTGGCCAGCGCAGCCAGAGGTACTGGTTCACGGTCAGGTTCAGCAGAACGGACTCGCTGGTCCAAACCCCTTCCCCATTCGACCATTTTATTTTCAGTACATAATCTCCCGGGGAAATATTGCTGTAGACGATCTTTCCATTATTCCCGGAACTATGCCAGGCCTTATCGTACCCTTCCAGGAACCAGGCGTACTCGCATTTCTCGGCATTGAGGTAACTGAGGGCCTTTACATTCAGCTCAAAGAAGCCATCCTTTCTTTCCAGCGTATATTCCAGTGGGTTAGTAGTGCCGGCATGCAGGATATTGAAAGCGCCGGCATCGGCATTATTGCCTCCCATTACACGGGAAGACACCAGCAGATCAGGCATCCAGCCGGTATTGCGGATCTGTGCCGGCAGAAAATAGCTGAAACCATAGATACCGCCCATATACAGGTAACCGGATGGATCTTTCCAGACAGCGCCATCACTGAACTCATTGCTCTGCAAGCCATCCATCTGCTGGTAATAAGAAATGGAGGAAGATGCCGGATCCACCCGGGCCAATCCTTTATTGGTGCTCACCCAGATATGCCCCAGGGCATCTTCGCTGATGGCATGAATGGTATTGTTGGGCAGACCGTTCTCCGTGGTGAGCCGTTGGAATACAGGATTATCGCGGGTCACCTCTTTCCCATCCATCCAGTTGAGCCCATAACTGGTGCCCACCCAGATGCGGTTCTTAGTATCGTGATATACCGCTATCACATCATTGTTACTGATACTGCCTTCATAGACAAAGGCCTTGAAGGTTTTGAATTTTTTCGTTCGTTTGTCCAGTACGCTGAGGCCTCCGTATCTGCAAGCGATCCAGAGATACGGCTCATCACCGGCAGCCAGCGAGTAAATGATATCATTGGCCGGGCCTGCATCACTATTGGTAAAGAGGAATCTCTCCAGCCAGGCCAGTTGCAATTTCCCATTTCCATGGCGGCGGATACGGCAATGGATCAAGCCATAACTGCTGGTGCCCAACCAGAGCGAACTGTCTTTATCCTGCAATATCGCATATACAGAACCGAACTCCGGGTAACGGTCATGCCCCTCGATCTCTGCCCAGCGGATAAAGCGGGCAGCATTGATATCATACACACCCAATCCCTTACCGTCCGTGCCGATATACACCAGTTGATCCGCTCCGCGCTTCAGCGCATATACGGCATTGTTATCCAACTGTGCCGGGTAAGTGAACCAGTCCCTTTGTTTCTTATGCTCTGACTCCCAGAAATCCTGGTAAGCGATGATGCCGCTTCCCTTGGTGCCCACCCAGAGAGCGCCGTTCACTTCTCCGAAAGCCCTCACTGGTCTGTTGTATGCGATCCCCTCTTCGGAGGTGGTAATGGTTCCGAAAGGCTTTGTTTTGGGAAAGATCTTCATCATCCCATTCCCATCGGTGCCCGTCCAGAGGATCTCTTCCGTGCCCCTGCACCAGGTAGTGATGCGCTGCTGCTGCATCCTGGCCACCTCGGTTTGAAGAAAAGCGGAAGGATGGAATTGCTGATCATACACTCCTACGCCCTTGCCCGACCAGGCAAGCAGGTAATGATCCTGGTAAAAGCTAATGGCAGCAAGGCCTGCAGGCAGGCTGGCCACCGGCATGATCTGGTTGGATGCTGTGATCTCCTTCAGTTGGTTGCCGGCATTCACGATAAAGAAATGCTGGTTGACAATGAAGAAACTGCTGATGGGTTGTTCGTCCTGGAAGGTCTGCTGGTGTATGAACTGATCATCTTTCTTCACATATATTTCCACAGCCCCGGTATTGTTGAGGATACAAAGCCGGTTCTGCCTGTCGAAGGCGATCTTCTGTACCCGTGATGGATGGCGGGGAATGGCGCATACCAGGAATGTATCTCTGGTAGCATCATACCTGGTGAGGCCCTGCTTCTGCGTGAGACAATACACCTGCCCTGCCGTATCGATGGCCAGCTCGAACTCCTGCTCACTGATGCGGCCGCGATGATCCTGCTGGTAGAAATAATTGCTGAACCGGCCCGAATATTTCTCGTATTTCGATACCCCTTCAATGGTGCTGATCCAGATATTCTTCTTTTTATCCTCCGCTATCAGTTTGATCACGTTATTGCCGATACTTCGGGAATCATTGTCCTTACTATAATTGAACACATGGAATACGGCCCCATCGTACATATTCAATCCATCCCATGTAGCGATCCAGAGCAGGTTATCACTATCGTTGAACAGGTAATTGATAGCACTATTTGATAAACCGTTCCTGTTATCGAGGTTTTGAAGGAAATACTGATCCGGGGAAGGCAACTGAGCGCGGAGGCCGGAATGTATGCAGACAAGACCGAGGATGAACGCTGCGGCTGTTCTGCCTTGACGCAATATGGCTTGCAATACAGTCTGCATGGGAGGAATTGATCAGGGTGATAAATCCGGATAAGGCTTCAATACGCTCTATGCGAATGTAAGTTTTTTTACAGGAAGCCTGCTGAAACACTGGAGGATATTATCTGCCTGTTAAATTCAGATCCTGATATGTTTTGTTGAATAAGGCCTTTATCTTTAGCCTTCGATCAACTTTCACGACTATGGATACAAGGAGGGAATTCCTGAAAAATGCCGGACTGGCAGCAGGTGGCGCTAGTTTATTACATTTGATGCCCGCTTCCATTGCACGTGCACTGGCCATCGATCCCGCGCCAGGCAGCACCTACCTGGATGCAGAGCATATCGTATTCCTCATGCAGGAGAACAGGTCTTTCGATCATGCTTTTGGTAGCCTTCAGGGCGTAAGAGGGTTCAATGATCCACGCGCCATCCAACTCCCCAACAAGAACCTGGCATGGTTACAAACCGATAATAATGGAAAGACCTACTGCCCTTTCCGTCTCAATATAAGAGATACCAAAGCCACCTGGATGAGCTCCCTTCCCCACTCATGGTCTGACCAGGTGGATGCCAGGAATGAAGGACTATACGACAAATGGCTTTCCGCCAAACCCAGTGGCAATAAGGATTATAAAGGCATGCCACTTACGCTCGGTTATCATACCCGGGAAGATATTCCCTTCTATTATGCACTGGCAGACGCCTTCACCGTATGCGATCATAATTTCTGTTCCTCACTCACCGGCACCACGCCCAACCGCCTGTATTTCTGGAGCGGCACTATCCGCGAAGCTGCTGACCCCAACAAGATCGCGCGGGTATGGAACGGCGATGCCGATTACAATACCGAAGTGAGCTGGAAAACATTCCCCGAGCGCCTGGAAGAAAATGAGATCAGTTGGAAGATCTACCAGAACGAGCTCTCCGTAAATGCAGGCCTGGAAGGAGAAGCAGAAAGCTGGCTCGCCAATTTCGGCGATAACCCGCTGGAATATTTTTCGCAGTACCGCGTAAAATTCCACAAAGCTTATATCAACCATCTGCCCAATGCCATTCAACAGCTCAACAACAGCATCCAACAACTGGAACAGAAGATCGCAGGCATGACCGAAGACAGCGATGCTATGGCCAAGGCCAAAAAATCACTGGACTGGCAACAGCACAAACTCAAAGAATACCAGGCAGACCGCGAGAAATATACTAACGCCAACTTCGAAAAGCTTTCGGATATCGAAAAGAATATCCACCTGAAAGCTTTCAGCACCAATGCAGGCGATGCAGATTACCATACGCTCACTGATCTACAATATCAGGATGGCGACAAACACCGCACCATGAAAGCGCCCAAGGGCGATGTGTTGCACCAATTCAGGCAGGATGTGTCAACCGGTAAATTGCCCACCGTATCCTGGATCGTAGCTCCTGAAAATTTCTCTGATCACCCCAGCGCCGCCTGGTTCGGGGTTTGGTATATCAGTGAAGTGATGGATATCCTTACAAAGAACCCCGAGGTATGGAAAAAGACCATCTTTGTGCTCACCTACGATGAGAACGATGGATATTATGATCACCTTCCTCCCTTCGTAGCCCCGCATCCTTCCAAACCCAATACCGGCAAAGTATCCGAAGGGATCAATACGGCCCTGGAATATGTGGCCAATAAGGAGCAGCAATCCTCCGATCCTGAAGATGTCCGCGAAAGCGCGATAGGACTGGGTTACAGGGTACCCATGGTGATCGCATCTCCCTGGAGCCGCGGCGGATGGGTGAACTCGGAAGTGTTCGATCATACCTCTTCCCTGCAATTCCTGGAACATTTCCTTTCCAGTAAAACGAAAAAACAGATCACCGAGCCCAATATCTCCAACTGGCGCAGAACTGTCTGCGGTAATCTCACCTCCGTGTTCAGGCCATGGAACAATGAAAAAATAGAATTACCTGAATTCCTGGAGCGCGATCCTTTTATCGAAGGCATCCATAAAGCACAATTCAAAAAGCTGCCCGATAATTTCAAGGCGCTCACTGCAGAAGAGATCAAAGCCATCAATCATCATCCGCATACAGCAGCATATATGGCAAAGCAGGAAGCCGGCATCCGTTCTGCCTGCAGCCTTCCCTATGAGCTCTACGCACACCTGAGAAAGAAGAACGATAACAGCATTCAGGTGGAATTGAGTGCAGGTAAATCCCTGAGCCAATCATCGCAGGGAGCTCCTTTCACCATCTATGCTTACAACCTGCATCACCACCAGGTCCAATGCCGCTCCTATGCGCTGAAAGCAGGCGATACCATTACCGACGACTGGGACCTGGATGAATTCATCAACAAGGAATACCTCCTTCGTGTTTACGGACCCAATGGTTTTTTCCGCGAGTACCGCGCCCATCAAAGCTCACCGGCATTGCAGGCCGATTGCCTCTATGCCAAAAACAGCAACCTGCCCAATCTTTTCAATGGCAGTCTTCAGTTGCAATTGAATAACAAAACAGGAAAAAGCCTGGAGCTGCTCATCACAGACAATGCATACAAAGCCCCCATCCAAAAGATAAAACTGGCGCCGGGTAAAAAGATATTGTTCATCGATACCTATAAAAATTTCGGCTGGTATGATAGCAGTATCACCATCAAAGGTGACGCAGCTTTTGAATATAGATTTGCCGGGCATATTGAAACAGGTAAACCCTCCAAAACGGATCCGTTCATGGGTCAGGTGGTGTAAATACCTTTCCTGATCGCAATCTCAACCGGCGAATAACTGTACCCGTTACTATCTTCGATCACCATGTCCTTTGCCGACAGCAATGGCGGCTGTGCCAGGAACCTGGGCTCTTTTCCATGATGGCACTGCGCAGCATGCACCAGGAATGGATGGCATAGATACACTGTACCCGCTTTTCCGGTTGCCAGTGCCTCTTCTCTTTCCGGCAATCCTGCAAGGAGCTCTGCCAGTTCCATAAAATTCAGGCCATGTTCACCAAAGGGAAGTAAAGCTTTCGCAATATCCAAATGTGATCCAATTCTTATCCGCGTTGGTGCATCGCTGTTACTCACATCGGAAAACAGGAAGAGCATCAGCAACCCTCTTCCCTTTGAATACACATTGATACGGGCGCTCATGAAATCAAGGGGATCATCGCCGGCAAAACCGGCATCTACATGCCAACCAGTATCTACGGGCATTTCATCGGAAGGGAATCTCAGCACCATCGATCCCATGCTTTTACAGGGAGCCCATTTATCTTTCCCAACTAATTGATCATAGGCTCTCATTAACAATGGCGTATTGGCCGCAGCAACAAACGGCTGTTCCGTGTAATATCCCAATCTGATCACCGGTTCCTTCCAACCCGAAGGGTCATCCGGGGCCAGACCAGTTTCATTCCAGAGGATTTTCCGTACTTCGGTTGCCAGTTCCGCTGGGAAAGCATTGGGTATACACACAAAACCCTTTTCAATAAATTCATGTATCTGTTCAGGCGACAAGCATTCCTGCATAAAAAACTATTGGATTGAGAAAATAAAATACCAGTCATCCGGGAGGATGTTTAGCCAGGGTTGGCTCATAGCAGATCATAACATGGGAGACATTCTCATTCCACAAATATAGGAAGAAATCCATCAGGGCCCGCTGGCAATGGAATTGCATCAGCATACTCAAAAAGCCATGAATAAATACGTTTACATCATCGGAATTTTGTTGATGAGCATGGGCCTTACTTCCTGCGAAGTGATCGGAGGTATTTTCAAAGCCGGTGTTTGGACGGGTATTATTGCGGTGGTATTAGTAGTTGCACTGATCATTTTTTTGATCAGCAGGATGACGAAAAAATAGTTATTCAGGCTCTTCATCTTTGAGAGGAAAGGGCTCGCCTGAATCTTTGGTTTGATTCTTCCTTACACTAAAAGGATACAGGATCCCCACAAAGGACCCGAAAATAAAATTGATGAGGCTGGCCCCCATGAAGATCCGGAAGCTTAGGCCATTCGTTTTATCCCTGATCTCATTGGCTGGCAGATCAGGTGTGGACTTTCCTACAAGCCCGGTTCCCAGGTAGCCCGGCACCATGATGGATAAAAGGATAAAAACAAAAACGCAACTCAATACTACGCCAAGGAGGGTCACAAAATGTGAAGCAAATACCATCGTGATCGTATTGGCATTTTCACCCCGCACTTTATTGAAAAAAATGGTGTGCAATACTATTACCAAAAAAAAGAAGAAACTGCCCAGATAGATCAGCCAGTTGGATTCGTACGTAGTATCCTTCAGGTAGAAAAAAACAGGTATCGAAAAGAGGAAAGCTGCAATGAACGCCGATCTCAGGCTATTCCAGAAATTGATCCTCCTGAACATGATATTGGCTTTTCCGGTAAATTCAAAAAAACCATGCCAGCAGATTGGAAAGTTGCCGCCGCGAGCGGGGTCGCGAGCGGCGGCAACTCTCTATCAGATCTTGAAAAATATCTTCTTCCTGTACAGCCACCAGCAAAGGGACCAGTAACCGGCCAGGGTGATCAATGAACCCAGGAATTGCGCCCATGCCTCCGGAAGCACCAGGGAGAAAAATGGAATAGTGAAAACAGCCACCGCATTGTTGATCCAGGAATAGCCCATGATCTCGAAAAGGATATAGAGGAACAGGGAGTTCATACCCACTACCACTGCGATCCAGGCAAAACGATCCCATTTGGCCATATCCACTACCCGGTAACAAACAGCCGTCATCAATATCACCAGTCCACCCGAAGCCAGCACAAAGGAGCTGGTGCAGATCCTTTTGATGATGGGAGAAATGCCGGTCCAATCCAATGCAAATCCAGCCAGGATTGCTATTGCTCCTGCAATCAACAGCCATTTTATTTTTTCCTTATCCGGTCTCTTACTGATCAGGAGCTTACCGGTGCAGCAACCCCAGATGGTATGTGCAGCCGAAGGAATGAAATTGATGGCCACCCATCCATCCGAATTTGTTTTTCCCATCAGCACCAGGTCCATCCAGGTGCCGAAGTTTTGATGCTCCGTAAATGGCTGGTCGTAGCCGGGTATATGACTGAACCGGTATGCAAGTTCTGTGACCAGCAGCAATATAACGGAAACGGATATTTGAAATAATGCCGGTTTCCGGATTATGAGGAAAGCGATGATGGTAGTGACCGACAATTGCGCCAATACATTCCATAATTCCCAAACCGGTTTACCGGCCGCTACGGAATAGATCACCAGGGCCCAGATCAGCAGCCAGGCGCATCTTTTAAGGATATGCGGCCATTGGCGGGGCCAGCTCTGCCCCTTTTCTTCTTTTCTCGAATAGGCTATATACATGGCGGCCCCGGCCATGAACATGAAAGCGGGTTGCACAAGATCCCAGAAACGCAGCCCATGCCAGGGATGATGGAAGAACTGTCGGGTAATAACGTCCGCAGCATGGTGCTCGGTGATAGCATGCAGGCTGGTATATACAGCGGCACTTTCTGCCGCCAGTAATATCATGATGATGCCGCGAAGCACATCCAGGCTTAACAATCTTCCGTTCAAGGTATCAGGGTTTTGTTATTCAGACATATCCAGGAAAAAAGAAGGAGAACCATCATCGGGAGAAGTACCGATGGTAGCGCTCCAATCGCTCTTGGTCATCGCCACTCCTATCTTCATTCCCTTTCCGGTAAGCCCTTTGACCTTTGAACGGGCAATCCTTCCCTCCACTTTCA
>JAGIAP010000201.1 GCA_017744805.1 Chitinophagaceae bacterium
GAATTGGACCTGATCCTGATAGTAACGGGTTTGCTTATGCGAATAGTTTTTTCATCCCACATGAATGAAAATCCGGTTTGCTTCCTGATCTCTTCAAATACTGCGGCCAGAGGGGCGTTCCTGACGTTCAGGTTCACTTTCTGGGAGAAGCCTTTGGAGCTGACCTGCATGACGAAGCAAAACAGAAGGATTGCTGTCAGTTTCATTGCCAGTAATATTTGTCTGAAAATTGGGAGAGGCGGTTTCCTGTGGATGGGATCTGCACTGCGCCGGGTTAAGGCCAGCCCTTTCCTGGAAAGGGCCAGTGAAGCCATAAATTGCATAACTTAGCAAAGTTTTGGTTAATTAATAAATGCAGTCACGTATTTATAAGGATGCCTAAACGCCGCCAGAAATGTTGCACCATTTCTGGCATTTTTTTCAGCACATCCGGGATCACTGAATGATCACTTTCCTGTTTTCGATATAACAATCTATCCCGCTTTCCTGAAGGGCTTTCAGCATGGTGGAGAGACTAACATTCCTGCTGATCGATCCTCCGAATTCGCGGTCGGGTATTTTGGATCCAAAAACAATTTCTACATTGTACCAACGGGCCATCTGCCTGGCCAGTGCGCCCATATCCATTCCCTTCATCATGAAGTGCTCGTTCTTCCAGGCGATCACCGCTTCCGTGTCCACATCCTTCTCCAGGTTTAAAGAGGATGAACTATTCAGTCTGGCCTGTTCTCCTGGCTTGAGCATCAGTTTTTCACCGTTCCTGTAATTGACCAACACGCTACCTTCCAGCAATGTCACTTTCATGGAAGGCTCATCGGCATAAGTGTTCACGTTGAAACTAGTGCCCAGTACAGCGGTGGTCAATCCACGGGAGCTGACATTGAACTGACGCTTCGGATCTTTGCTCACTTCAAAATAGGCTTCGCCAGTGATCTCTACATTCCTCGTATTGCCGGTGAACGCCACGGGGTAGCGCAAAGAGCTTTCTGCATTGAGCCATACCCGGGTGCCATCCGAGAGTGTCAGGTTCACTACGCGACTGGCGCGGGGAACGTTGATCACATTGTACTGGACCTCATCGGTGTTGGGCGTGGCTTCATACACGATCCCATTATTCTTCTTCAAGACCCTGGTACTGCCTTCAACAGCGATGGGGCCATCGGACAGGCTATCCAGGTATAATCTTTCGCCGCTCGCCAAAGTGATCACGGCACGTGCAGCCTGTGGTGCGGGTACTTCTTTGGAAGCCTCTTTCACAAACTGAGGGCTTTCTTTTTTGACAGGTGCGGAAAGTAAATACCAGAGAGCAGCACCTGCAATCAATACCAGGATGGCTGCTGCCGCTGCATAGACCCGGTGAAAGTGACGATGGGGCAGGATCAGTACTTTATTTTTTTCTTTTTCTATTTTTTGTTGCAGACTCGCAAAGATCTCTTCACTCATTTCTGCTGAAGAAACCGGAGTGCTGACAAGCACCGTTTCCGTATGGCCCGGATCGATGGTATCGTACCATTCGTGCAGAAGGGCGGCTTCCTCCGCTGTTGCGGTGCCTGCGATATACTTTTGCGCAAGCCGGCTGAGCTGCCGCCTGGTAAGGTTTTTACTGCCCATATTATTCATGGAGACATCAGCGGAACAATCACCCGCAGGAAAAATCAAAAAAAGAAAGAAAAAATAGTAGCCCCTATTTTCTGAAGACGATGGCGAATGATATTCAATACTTTACTTACATACCTTTCTGCCGTGCGGGGAGATACGCTCAGTTGCGCTGCAACGGACTCGAGCGGTTGGTCCTTTAATTTATGATGGAGGAATATGAGGCGATAGTTCTCCGGTAGCTGTTCCGAAAAATGGATCAGGAGATCCAGCAATTGCTTGTTGTCGATGTCCGGAAATTCCGTTCCTTCTTTTTGCCTGCGGAACCTTTGCATCAGTCCGGCCTTTCTTCTTTCATTGTCCAGGTGACGGTATACTGCATATCTCGTCATGGCAGAAAGATAAACGGAGAGGTTCTGTATCTCAAGCTGGGAGCGCTTTTGCCAGAGTATGAAGAAAACATTCTGAACGATCTCTTTGCAGTCTTCGGCTGACCGCAAACGTTTATGCGCGATGAAGAACAGCTTCTCCCAATACAGTTTGTATATCCGGGTGAAAGCCTGCTCATCGCCAGCTTTGAGTGAGGATAAAAGTTCAGTTTCGGTATCGTTGATGCCTGGCCTCAAGAAGACAGGTGCTTTTCATAAATATACCAAAACTAAAGGAGAGTGTGAAACTTACTGTTGACGCAGGATTCAATCCTATTTACATTCTCTTCAATTACGTTGATAGCTGCACGATAGTGCTTTGGTGAAGGAGGATGCTTGTAACTTACAAGAACATCAAATAGTTGCAGGGCAGAATGCTAAAAAAGATCACCTTCTTCCATGGGCTCCCAACTGCCCTCTTCGATCTCTGCCTCCAATTCTTTATCATCCCATCCGCAATAGCCAATGAACAATTTGATATCCTTCTCCGTGAGCGTTTTGTTGTTGATCAACCGAACGGCCGTATTGAAATTGCCGCCAACATAGATATTACCGGCAACCAGCGTGCCACCATCGATGAGATCCGGGCGCTGATGTATAAAAAAAAGATGCTCCCTGTCCACCGGGCCGCCCTCGTACATGGGGAAGGCCATACTATGCCTGAACTCTTCCAGCTCATTGAACCGCCTGGGAAATGGATGGTTCACTACAAACCCCATAGCCCCTTTTTCATTGTGTTCGGTAATGAAGATCTGCGCCTTTTCAAAGAAGGTGTCATCCAGTAGGGAAGTGCTGTGTAGGAATATTCCGGCATGCATAGCTGTAAAATTAAGGTTTTTTATTCCCAGGGCGATGAGCTTACATAGTGAGTGCCCGTTGCTCGCGTCCCCGCGAGCAACGGGCACTCCGAAATAAATAGGATCACTTCATCAGTTCACTGATCTTCTTTTCCAGATCCTCACCTACCAAATTACTGGCTATTATCTTGCCTTGCTGATCGATGATCACATTAGCGGGTATCCCTGAAAGTTGGTACTGCTTTACGATCTGGCTATTGAAGCCTTTCAGGTCCGAGATATTCGTCCAGGCGAAATCCTCTTTTTCTGAAGCTTTTGTCCAGGCGAACTTGTTCTCATCCAGTGAGAATGCCACGATATTGAAGCCTTTGCCTCGATTGGCAGTATACAGTTGCTTCAGCAGCGGGATCTCATGGCGGCAGGGGACGCACCAGGAGGCCCAGAACTGTACAAGTGTATATTTATTTCCGTTCAGCAATGTAGACAATTGAACGCTGTCGCCTGCGAGGGAAGCGGCAGTGAAGTCGATATACGGCTTACCATCCATTTTCCCTCTGCGGGAGCTGATCTGGAATTCCTGGTCCTTATTCATTCTTCTTGCGATCTGGATCAACACGCTTTTCTCGCCCAGTGTAGAAGCTGCCTTGTCCACTATTTCATTGGCTTTGATCCTGTCGGGCTGCAATTCAAGCAGGATGGCCGCCATCACTTTCACGCGTTCTTCCCTGGAGGTGTTCATCACATTCACCAGGTATTTTTCCCTGAGCTCATTCCTGCGGAGGAAAACCTGCATGGCTTCATATTGTTCTTCCTGGTCTTTGATATTGTCAAGCCCTTTTTTGGCATTCTCGCGCATGGTATTGTCTGCTTTGATAAATGCCGGCTGAGTTTCGTAGCCAAATAGCAGCTTGTTGTATTTCCCGCCTGATACGGCTTTCCGGCCATTGGGCTCGAGCGTGAACAGAGCGGTTGCCGGTTCTACGATCACACTGAAACTACTGCCATCCCTGCCTGCCCTGAAAACAACATAGGCCGGAAGGATCTCGTCTACCGGGGCAGAGAGCTTGAATTTTCCGTTCACTACGGAATCCGAGGCCATCACATTGGGATTGCCATAGTAATCGCGCACCAGTTGAACCCGGTACCCATTCATAGCTGTGGCCGTTCCTTTGATCTCGAATCTTTTCTGAGAGAAGGCTGTGCCGGCCATCATGGAGATGATCGCCAACAATAATGTACTGATTTGAACGCTCTTCTTTTTCATGATATACAGTTGAAATTATCTGGGGTTTTGTTTTATCTCGGGATTCAGTTCCATGTATTTCCGGCCGATAGGTAATACCGTTCGCGGACTGTTGGGAGTCAGGGTATAGGTGTTTGTATTTACCTTGTGCGTCACCGTTATATTGCTGTTGTCGTAGGTATTGTATCTTTTGATATCGAACCACCTGGCGCCCCGGAAAGCCAGTTCCCTTCTTCTTTCTTCCAGCACCAGTTTCAGGGCGTCGGCTGAATTGGAAGCGCTGAGCTGGAAATTGCTGCCGGTCTTGTATCTAAAGCTTCTCAGGGTGTTGAGGTCATTGAGGGCTTCATTGGTTTTCCCGGCCCGGGCATAGGTCTCTGCGCGGGTGAGATACATTTCAGCGGTAGAGGGGCCCTTGGCCGGTGTTCTGCCTGCCCATTCCGAAACGATGAACCCGAAGCTCAGGCCGAATATGGCATCGCTGGCATACATGGCCTTCATCCTCACATCGTTGGTGGCATCGTACAATTTGATCAGGTTACTGTCTGCATAGAACAGGGAAGAAGCGCTGGTAACGGATTTGTACAGCAGTACCTCTTTGTTCAGCAATCCGCCGGGAATGGCCAGGGTACCGGGAAAATTGGCGGAGGCCGGTAATGTATTGTAATCGATCAGCTCATGGTAGAGCTTCAGGGAGGCGTCGGCGTAATTGAATGCTTCGCTCATATTGTTCATGTAGAGATAAGCTCTTGCCAGTAATGCATTGGCAGCCGCTTCAACCGGCCTGTAGTTCTGGTTGAGCGCAGGCGCAGCAGGTAAATGGCCCAGGGCTTGTTTGAGGTTGTCGATGATGAAATCGTATACTTCCTGTACACTGGCCCTGTTGAGCTTCTCTTCAAAATCGAGGCCTTTTCGAAGTGGAACTCCCGGATCGGTGGATGCGGAAGAGACATTATAATGTTTCGCATACAGGTTAACGAGGGTAAGGTAGGCGAAGGCGCGATGCACCTTTGCTTCTGCCATCAGTTGTTCTTTTTCCTGTTGCGATCCGTTCTTCGAATCCATTACCTGTAAGATCACGAGATTGGTTACATATACCTGGTTGTATAATGATTCCCAATCGGGATCGGATTCAAAATCCTGGTAGATATGTTCTGCAAAACTGTACACATTCTGTTCTGAAGGTCCGTAAAAATTGGCGGAGAAAGGAGTAACCTGCATATCGTCGCTCATCAGCAGGTCGTTGCTGAAGGCTTTGACGAAGCCAGCCGATTTCCCTGCGGGATTTACCTGGTCGAGCAGCAGCCGGTAATCGGCCGTCTTCTCAGGGATGATCTTGCCTTTTGGAACGATGTCGAGATATTTCTTGCAGGACGAAGATCCCAGGGCTATTGCAGCCAATAATAGAATGATATGTTGAATGCGTTGCATACAATTAAAAGTTTGCTCTGATGATCAATGAGAATTCAGGCCGGGGTGGTAATGAAATGGTGTTGAGGAAGGGAATGTATTGCTGGAATTCAGGATCGATCCCTAATTTGTTGAAAGAAACGGAAGCGAGATTCCTGACCTGCAAACCGATCACGATATTGGCGCCGGAATAACGCTGCGAGATTCTTGCAGGAAGCGTATAATTGAGTATCAGTTCCCTGAGCCTGATGATGGAAGCGGTTTCCACATTGATGTCTGCATACTGGTAATACTTGTCGTACACATTCAGGCCGGTGATACTGGTGGGAGCAGCAGGCACATTGGTGGTGGCCTCATCTCCCTGCTTCACCCATCGTTCCGCCCATTCTTTCCTGACAGGCACTGACCCTGCGAATAAGGCCTGGTATTGAAGCACCGGTACCCTGAAGAAATGCCCGAATTTGAAAGTGAAATTGGTCATCAATGAAAAGCGTTTATAACTGAATTCATTGATCCATGCTCCATAGTGAGGAGGTACTGATGATCCTTCATACAATAGTGCTGCGGGATCGGCCAGGTCTGTTTTGTAATCGATGATATCCCCTTTTTCATTGTAGATCCTGGGAATACCGGCAGTGGAAAGACCTGCCCATTTGTAACTGTAAAGATAATCGAGGGGCTTGCCTTCCTGTGGCGCTACACCCAGGTAGGAGCCAACCGTCTTCTGTGGGAAATCCACCCTTGTTACCTTATTCCTGTTATAGCTGTAATTCAGGGTGCTGGTCCATTTCAGGTTACGGTTCAGGATAGTGCCAGACAAGCGGATATCCACTCCTTTGTTGGTAAGGCTTGCATAGTTGATATAGGCGCTGTTGAAGCCATAAGTGCCATTGACGGTGGCATTGCCGAGCAGGTCGTCGCTGCTCCTGTTGTAGTATTCTATGGATCCGCGCAGGCGGCTTTTCAGCATGCTGAAGTCGATACCGAAATTGGTAACCGTGGTCTTTTCCCAGCGAAGCAGTGGATTGGCCGGGTTGGCTACATAGGCGTAGGGCTGATTGGTCTGTTGATCGGTAGCCACATTGGCGATGAGGAACGGACTGGTGCTCCTGTCCACATTCCCATTGATGCCATAGGTGGCGCGCAACACCAGTGAATTGATAAAGGGCAGATCAAAGAATCTCTCTTTGTACAACTGCCAGGCCGCACCTGCGCTCCATAACCATACATTGCGGTACTGGTCGCTGGAACCGAACAGGTTGGTCTTGTCGAGTCTTGCGCTGGCATTCAGCGTATACTTGTCACTGTAAGTATAGCCTGCATTGCTGAAGAAAGAAACGAACCGGTTGCGGTTGTCCTGGAAAACAGTTTCATCGGGGATCAGTCTGGTGGATCCGAGAATATCCGTGTAGTTGGCAGTATAGCTTACCCTGGCAAATTGAAGGCTTTGCGGATCGTATCCATACTTAGTCTGGCTGGAAACTTTTCCTCCCAGTTCCCGGATCTCCATGCCGCCGATAGCCGACAAATAATGATCCGGTGAGTTGCCGATCCTGTGATCGTATTTCAACTGACCGCGAAAGGTATGCGAATAGAAATTATTGATATTCTCGCGGTAGATACTTCCTTTCGGAATGCCCGATACGGGCAGGTTATTTTTGATGGTGGTGGAAAAATTTACCGTATTGCGGGTGAAATAGGTTTCCTCATTGTACAAATTGGTGGTATTGGTATTACCGGATTCGTATTGGTAACCTGCAATGGCCATCAACCCATCGGTGATCCGGTAATTCAATCCAACGATCCCTGTGATATTGTTGGTAAGTGAACGGTTCGATCTGTTCCTGAATTCCTGCATCAGGTTATAGTTCCAGTTGTAGGGATACCCTTTTGCCACCAGTGCTTCTTTATCGGCCTGGTAAAAGGTCATGGGTTGGGGTATATAGGAGCCATCATTGCCGAGGATACGTTGATAGGGGAGCAGGCTCTTCAGGTCATCATAGCTCATTCCGTTGCTGAGCACATTGTTCCGCACGTAATTCAATCCCAGTTCGGCTTTGAGCGATGGCAGCAGTTCAACGGATTCGAACAGATCGGCCACGAAGCGATCTGAAGTATTCTGCTTGAATTCAGTACCCGTTTTGTCGTAACTGAAGGAGGCGCGGTGCGAAGCCTGTTTGCCCACTCCGGAAATGGCCAGCGCATATTGCTGCCTGGTAGCAGGGTGCATAAAGAGGTGCCTGAATTCATCATAGGAATCATTATTCTTCAATGATGCCACCAATTGATCTGCACTGGCAGGATTGTTCAGGTAAGCGTCCACAACCGGGGAGATGGCTGGTCTGGGCTTTCCTGAAAAGAAAGTAAGATTATTGTCTACCCTGAATTTTTCAAAATCCATGAAGGAAGGGGCAGTGGCATAGGGCAGTTTTGAAAAATCGGATACGGGGGTAACGGATAAGGTGGACGTGAAATTGATATCGAGTGGCTTCCTGCTGGATTGTCCTCTTTTGGTCTGGATCACGATCACACCATTGGCTGCCCGAACGCCCCAGATGGAAGCGGCAGATGCATCTTTGAGAATGGTGATACTTTCAACATCATTCGAGTTGATGGTTTGAACAGACCTTTCGATGGGGAAACCATCCACCACTATCAATGGGTCTTTATTGCTGCTGACCATGGTGCTCTGTCCACGGATGGTGATGCTGCCATCGGCAGCTGTGAGGAGGCCGGGCACCTGCCCTTCGAGGTAGCTCAGGATATTGAGATTGCTTCTCTTTTCGATGGCCGCCTGGTTCATCACGCCAAAAGAGCCTGCTGATCTTTCGCGCGGGAGTCGCTGGTAACCGGTAGATACCACCACCTCCTCTTCCAGTTTCCTGGCGGGTTTCATGGCAACGGTAATATTGCTCATATCATTCTTCACCAGCAGGGTCACTGTTTCAAATCCTACATAGGAGATGATCAGTGTTTCGCCGGGAAGGGCTTCGATATTGAAAGCGCCCTGCTGATCGGTGGTTGTTCTGCTGTTCTTTCCTTTGATGGCGACGGTGGCGCCGGGCAAGGGATTACCGGAACTGTCTGTAATGCTGCCACTCACTGTTATGCCTAACAGCTCGGTAGTGGTGAGTGGGTGGTCAGGGGTTTTGACGGGCTTCCTGGTGACCACGATATTCTTGTTCCTGATCTCGTAGCTTACGGGCTGTCCTTTGAAAACCTCGTCGAGGAATGCAACCAATGGCATGTTCCGGCTTTGGATGGTAACGGGTTTAGCGTCCTTAAGATCGGAAGCGCGGTAGAAGAATTCGTAGCCGGTTTGTTTCCTGACGGCCTCGAGGATATTCTCAATTGAAACATCCTTGCCTGAATAATTGATGGTCTGCGCCCATCCTTTGGCTGCCACCTGTGAGATGGTGATGAGCAGGTAGAAGATTGTGAACTTCATAAGCAATAGCAATTTAGTAATGTGCGGGCGGGCGTACCAGGCCTGCCCTGCAACATAAGCAGTAGGTTCCATTTTGGTTTAGGTTTATATAACAGGAATGTTCCTTTTTACAGGAGGATAAGTGTTCTTCCTTCCAGCCGGTATCTCACCTCCATATTGCCGAGGATGTCCAATACCTGGGAGAGGGTAAGATCCCGTGTGAGCCTGCCTTTGAAGACCTCTTTGGACGGGGGGCCGTTGAACTGTACATCGATATCGTACCATCTTTCCAACTGTCGCATGATGGCTGGCAGGCTCAGTCCATTGAAATCGAATTTTCCATTTTTCCAGGCTATCGCCCTGTCTGTGTCGGCATGCTGATCAATGGTAATATTCCCGCCGGTCTGCATGGATTGCTGGCCGGGCTTCAACAATACAGTTTGGGTGGATGCTTTCACTTGTATGCTGCCATCCAGCAGGGTAGTGTTGATGGATTGCTCGTTGTCATACGCATTCACGTTGAAGCTGGTGCCGAGCACATGAACAAGGCTTTTGCCATCGATATCAACCAGGAAAGGTCTTCTGGCATCCCGGGCGATCTCGAAGTAGGCTTCACCGGTAACAGTTACTTTTCTTTCCACTCCCGTGAATGCAACGGGGTAGGTAAGGGAAGAAGCGGCGTTCAACCATACCCTGGTGCCATCGGGAAGTGTGAGCTGGAACTGTCCGCCCCTGGGTGTGCGCATGGTATTGTTCATGGTGGTATTGGCACCATGAACGCTATTGTAGCGTATCTGTCCGTTGCCAAGCTTTTCAATGGATGTATTGCCCTGTTGCGCGATGGTGCCGTTAGTGGTACTGTCGAGCAGTATCACGGAACCATCGGCCAATGTGAGACTGGCCCTGTTCCCGCCGGGGAGGATATCTGTGTTGGAAGTAGCTGTTCTCTGATCAGTTTTTTCTTCTTTTTTATTGGTGGTGATCCAGATCACGGAACCAACGGCAATCAGCAGCAGTATGGCGGCTGCATATTTCATAAAGCCCCTGCGCAGGAAATGTATCCGATGCACAACTGGTGCCTGTTTCATCTGCTCTTCTTCCAGTTCAGGTATGCCAGCCTGTAATCGGGCAAAGATATTGCTGCGCGACTCTTCCAGTAAACTCAGGTCTGCCCCCAACTGATCCGGATCGGAGATCCTTTGCAGCAAAGCCCTGTTGGCAGAAGATGCGGCAGCCCATTCTTCCAGTTCACGGCTTTCATCGGAAC
>JAGIAP010000202.1 GCA_017744805.1 Chitinophagaceae bacterium
TGTCTGAGCTGATCCGCAATGGTATTTCCACACAAGCCTGCCCCTGCGGCGATGATTTCGATCCCTGCAACCCAGGCAAACCCTGCGAATGCAAAGGATGCGATGATGAAGAGAAGCCCAGTTACGGGTTCCGCACCATCATCTGTGAATGGTACTGCGCTTTTGGCTGCAACGATGAATGCCAACCCTGTGGCGAAGGCGACGCGGAACAGCCGCAGGAGCAACAGCAATATCGCCAGCAAACGCAACAAAAAGGAAATGGAGATAAGAAGAAACCAGATCAGTCCAACTCCGATGATCCCTGCAAATGTGAGAAATGCGACCTGGAGCCACAGTTCTCTTTCCCCATCTGCAATGATAACTACAAGTGCCAGGTTGACCAGTGGTATGATGATGATGATAGCTGCGTAAAAAAACTGGAAGCCGAGCTCCGCGATAAGAACAAGGAAAAAGAAGCACTGCTGGCTTGCAAGTCGAGCCTGCAGAAAGCCATCACCGAAGTGGATCCCACAACAAGATGCAGCTAAAACCAACCTTCATTAACAGCTAAAAAAATCAAATATGGCAGCCAAAGGCGAATACCCAATACCAAAATTCCATTTCCGTGTGGAATGGGGCAACGATTTCAGGATCGGATTCACGGAAGTAAGCGGCCTCGACTTCGAAACAGAAGTGATCGAGTACCGGGAAGGTTCCAACAAAAAATATGTGAAGAGCAAACAGCCCGGCATGCAGAAGTTCAGCAATATCACGCTCAAGCGCGGAACTTTTGAAGGCGACTATGACTACTACAAGGAATGGCGCAAGACCGTGCTCTTCCAGGAAGGCAACAAAACCGGGTCGCAGTACAGGAGAACGGTCACTATCAAGCTGCTCAACGAGCAGCATGAGCCCATCATCACCTGGAAGCTGCTCAATGCATGGCCTTCCAAAATACAGAGTACCGACCTGAAAGCAGATGCCAATGAAGTGGCCATCGAAACCATGGAACTGGTGCATGAAGGTCTCGAGATCATGAATGTAGACTAAACCCCTTTGTTATGGCAGTGGAGAAAAGGAATCCCGATAATTTCTACCAGACCGTCAATTTCCACTTCAGTGTAGAGTTCAACCTGGGCACAAAGGAATTCGATATCCGCTTTCAATCTGTCAGCGGCCTGGATTCCACCCTGGAAACGGAAACCTTCAAGGAAGGCGGGGAGAACCGGTTCGAGCATGTGGTGCCGGTCCGTCGCAAGTACGGGCCACTCACCCTCAAGCGCGGACTGCTGAGCCCCGAAGAATCGAAGCTCACGGAATGGTTGAAGGATGCATTCGACAATGAGATCGTACAACCCATCGAAACGCTGAATATCTCTTTGCTCAATGAGGAACATGATATCCTGATGATGTGGACCGTGAACAATGTATGGCCACGTAGCTGGAAGATCGGGGAGCTCAATGCCGAAAGAGGGGAAGTGCTCATCGAAACACTGGAACTGAATTACAACAGACTCCTTTTCAAAGGAAAAAACTAATAGCGTATGCCACTGGAAGTAAGGGAGCTCATCATCAAAGCCACTGTATCGCAGGATGGAGGCGGCGCCGCCACCAATTCAGGGCCTTCCGGCGGAAGCAATAACACTTCAACCGGTGAAGAGCAGATCAAACAGACACTTGAAAAGATCCTGGAAAATCTAAAAGAGAAAAATGAGCGATAATAACAGACACCTGCAAAAACTGGTGATCCGCTCTTTTGCCAATAAGGATTTCACCGGTGAAGATACGGACCGGCTGTTCACCACACCGATCAACCCGGATACCTTCACCAAGAATTTCAAGGTAGAGCTGGACTCACGCCGTGGCCATGGTAACAATGGTACCGATGTCCGTTTCAAATCCACCGTTCCGGAGGAAATGAAACTGGAATTTGTTCTCGATGGCACCGGCACCATGGAGGGCTATGTGGACCAATACAAAAAGATGACGGTGCACGACCAGTTGCAGAAATTCCTCGACTGCGCCTATGACTTCGATGGTGATATCCACAGGCCCAGGTTCCTGATCGTGTTCTGGGGATCAGAGATCAATTTCCGCTGCGTGCTCAGTAATCTCGATATCAATTACACCCTTTTCAACCCCAATGGCACGCCCCTCCGCGTCAAGATCACAGCCACATTCCTCAACTACAAGGCAAGGGAAGAACGGTTGGCAGAAGAAAGAAGAAGCTCACCCGATCTCACACACTACAGGAAAGTGAAACAGGGCGACCGGCTTGACCTGCTCACCTTCAGTATTTACAATGATCCCAAATACCTGATGCAGGTGGCAAAGGCCAACCAGCTCAGCACCATCCGGAAAGTGAAACCCGGTACCGAGCTCTATTTCCCTCCTTTCGATAAAAACAAAACCTGATGGAAGAGATTCTCATACCGAACGATTCGATGCACGATGTGGCCAGCTTCGATATCCAGATCGAAGGCAATGCCATCAATCCCGCCTACCAGGTGATCAGCGTGAATGTAACGAAGGAGATCAACCGTATCCCTTATGCGAAGATCATTCTGCGCGACGGGGAAGCGCCTGACCGCACATTCGCCATCAGTGATGAGGATGACCTGATACCCGGCAAATCCATCGCCATCCGGATGGGACATGATGGCACCAATAGCCAGGTGTTCAAAGGCGTGATCACCCGTCATTCCATCAAGGTGGGAGAGAATGGCAACGGGGAACTTCATATCGAATGCCGCGATGCCGCCATGCGGATGACCATCGGCCGTCGTAGCCGCTACTTCGAGAATATGAAGGACAGCCAGCTTTTCGATGACCTGATTGGCCGCTACACTGGCCTTATCAGTGATCCGCAGGCCACCACCCTTCAACACAAGGAACTGGTGCAACACCATATTTCCGACTGGGACTTTATGCTGCTTCGTGCAGAAGCCAATGGCATGCTGGTGAATGTAAACGATGGAACGATAACCATTTCAAAGCCTGATACCAGCCCGGAGCCTGTGCTCCAGGTAACCTATGGTTCTTCCGTTCTGGAGTTTGAAGCAAGTATTGATGCCCGTTATCAATGGAAAAATGTGGAAGCCAGCAGTTGGGATTACAGCAATCAGCAACTCTTCAAGGCAGATACAAGTACTACGCCCTTTTCAGAGAACGGCAACCTCAGTGGTGAGGACCTGGCAGAAACGGTGAACCTGGACAAATTCCAGGTGCATCATAGCGGTCACCTGCTGGAGCAGGAGCTGCAGGACTGGACAGATGGCATCATGCTTCGCAGCCGGATGAGCAAACTGAGGGGCCGCGCAAAATGCGCCGGCTTCGCCGGGGTGAAACCCGGGGATATGGTAAAACTGGAAGGTGTGGGCGAAAGGTTCAAAGGAAAAGTATATGTAACGGCAGTCCGCCAGGAAATGGGGAACGGGATGTGGGACACCCATATCCAGTTCGGACTTGACCGGACCTTGTATGCGCAAACACATGAGGATATCGAAGATGCGCCGTCGGCCGGCCTCATGGGCGCCATCCGCGGATTGCAGATCGGAAAAGTAGTGCAGTTACAAAATGATCCTGATGGACAGGACAGGATACTGGTTCGTGTACCTGTGATAGATCCGCAGGCACAAGGTATCTGGATGCGTGTGGCCAGCCTGGATGCCGGTGCAGACCGTGGGGCGTTCTTCAGACCCGAGATAGATGATGAAGTGATCGTGGGCTTTATCAACGATGATCCCCGTCATGCAGTGGTGCTCGGTATGCTCAATAGCAGTGCCAAGCCCGCTCCCATCACGGCCCAGGATGTCAATCATGAGAAAGGCTTTACCACCCGTAGCAAAATGCACCTCTATTTCAATGATGATACAAAGACCATCAAGATAGATACGCCCGCAGGGAACAGCATCATACTGGACGAAAGTGGTATGCAAATCGAGATCAAAGATCAGAACAACAATAAGATCACCATGGGTACCAGCGGAACCACTATCGAGAGCCCTACCAATATCGAGATCAAGGCCGGAGCCAATCTCACGCTTACCGCGGGAGCTACCCTTACTATCGGCGGAGTGAACGTGTCCGTTAGTGCAGATGGCAGCGCCAGTATCCAGGGAGCGAGTACCAATATTGCCGGATCGGGCACCACCACAATCCGTGGCGCACTGGTGCAGATAAACTAAAACACAACACTATGCCACTTGCAGCCAGATTATCAGACAATCATACCTGCCCGATGGTGAATCCCGGAGGTGTTCCGCATATCGGAGGGCCGATATCCGGACCAGGCATCCCAACTGTATTGATCGGAGGACTACCCGCCGCAGTGATCGGCGATACCCTGATCTGCGCGGGCCCGCCAGATTCCATCATTACCGGCTCAGCCACGGTCATGATCGGGGGAAGACCGGCAGCCCGGGTAGGTGATATGACCACCCATGGCGGAGTGATCATGCTCGGATGCCCAACCGTAATGATCGGTGGATAATAAAACGCAATCAACCATGAACAACTCATTCAATTCATTTCTTGGAACCGGCTGGAGCTTCCCACCGAAGTTTGAAAAAGACTCCGGCACTGTAGCGCTGGTGGCCAATGAAGACGATATCCGGGAAAGCCTCAATATCCTCCTCAGTACCAGCCTGGGCGAGCGCGTGATGCAACCGAAATATGGCTGCGATCTCAACGATTATATGTTCGAGAGCCTCAGCAGTTCCGTGATCGGCTATATCAAAGACCGCGTCAAGAACAGCATTCTGCTCTACGAGCCCAGGATCATCGCCGAAAAGATAGATGTCACGGCTGATGGGTCCTTCGATCTGATCGAAGGCAAATTCACCATCGAAGTGGAATACAGTATCCCCGGCACCAATAGCCGCTTCAACTATGTGTACAACTATTACCAGAACGAAGCGCTGAAACCCATCTAGCAAATAGCCACTGCCCACGCAGTACGAAATAAAACGAATGTATGAGCGATTGTCAAAACCTGGTACATCCATTTCAAACAGACCCTGGTGTGAATCAGGCGCAAAGGAAGATCGATGACCTGCTCTCGGGCAGCGCCAGCATCGATGGCCGTACCATGGCAGACCTGCTCACTTTCTTTGCGGAACTGAGCAAGCATGTGAATTATTACGATGAGAACCTGCAGAAGAGCGACTGGCAACCCTTCTTCAAAAAAAGCCTGCCATTCACCATCGCAGGAATGGTCAATTTCAACAAGAACAAAGAGCGAAAGAAATTCGACAACTATCAGTCCATTTTCAATAAGAAGCCCACCAGGCAAAGATTACAACTGATCAGGATGTTCGTGTTCGACAATACCTTCCAGCGTATCGATCAATGGTATCAGCAGGTAAAGGGCTCAGGCCTGCCGATCGAACAAACCCTGGTGAGCCTCATCCGCGACAAGCTGCAAAAACATTTGACCGATTTCATCCTCTATAATAATGCCATCACCTTCAAATATGGATTGAGGAAGATCGATTTCAGTTCTTTTCTTTCCAATCCCCACTGGAGCCTGAAGGCAGACGAGATCTACAATAGCAAGGAACCTGCCTATCCACCTGGCCCACTCACCAACCGCAAAAGACTGACAGCATTCAAGGATGCCATCGTTACCGTGTACACGCTCTTCCAGGACCTGGCCGATGCCATAGCCCTCTCTTCTTCCCAAAGCATGAATGAAAGTATCGAGCCATTGAAGGAAGAACTGAAGCAGCACCATCCGCCACATCTCGGTCTGCTCTTCGCTTTCCTGAAATTGTTCACCTACCTGCAGCAGGACCTGAACGGGTTCACCCGGAAACACCTTGATTTTTTCTATCGCGATGTATTGAAGCTTGCTCCGCGAAAAGCAAACCCGGACAAAGCCCATATCGTTTTCGATATCCAAAAACACCTGGACAAATACCTTTTGAAAAAGGGCCTTCTTCTGAAAGATGGAAAAGATGCCAACAAGCAGGAAATTCTTTTTGCCCTGGATGATGAGATAGTAGTGAACAAAGCGCAGGTAGCAGACCTGCGTACCTTGCACCTGAACCAGGAAATCTTTGCCCAACACTACTACACGGAAGGATTTTACATGGCTCCTGCCGCCAGCAAAGCGGATGGGATCGATATAGATTTCAAAGACAATGAACCAAAGAACTGGTATACCCTCGGTAATAAATTCAGCAAGTACCGGGATCCGGATACAAAATACATTCGGCCCTATCCCAATGCGCGCATGGGTTTCATGCTCTCTTCCCCTGTTCTTTTATTGCAGGAAGGAAAGAGGATCATCGATATCAAACTCGCCTGTACCGTGGATGCAGACTATTGCGGGTGGTTGAAAGATGAAGTGGGAACTATCACCAACCGCTGCTGCGATGATCCAAAAACTGATAAGCCAACATTTGTAAAGAGTAGTGCCGGCAATGGATGCCGGGATGCGAACCTGGACCCCGTCAAGGCCTGTAAGCTCTTCGGGAAAGTGAAAGACCTGTTGAATAAGAAATTCTATTATATCACCGAAGCCCTGATCCAGCAGGCAATCAAAAAAGGAATAGGTAAGGATACTGTTATCGCGTTGCGCAAACTCCTGAATAAAGATAAGCCCACCCGGCTTTGTTATTGTCCCGTGCAGGAACAGGACCAGGAGAAACTGGTGCCATCCGCAGATTTCGAAGCCGCTTTTGGTGAGGAAGAAAGAAAATCGTTGCTCCCCTGGTTTGCGCCCCAGGGAATTTTCACAATCCGTTTCACTGGTGAAAAAGAGTGGATCGAGCCCAGTAGTATCGAAAGCATTACGATGGATAACGATAACATCGTATGTGATGATGCCGGTACTCCCAATCCATTCATGCTGAACATCAGTGTAACGATGCAGCCGGACAAACCTGCCATTACATTTTTCAATGAGCAAGCACTCAAAGAGGATTATGATATCATCCTACCCACAGTTCGAATAGAGCTCAATGATAAGATCAAATTGAAAATGAATGATGCCGCCCTGATGGATACATGGGAAAGCGATCCCACCAAAGGAGCTGATGACTGTTGCCTGGATAAAAGATCTGAGGGCGATATCCATTTCATTTCCCTCTACCATTTTTTCCGTAATGTGAAACTGGTGGAAGATGGAACGCGGAAAACCACGATACACGTGGAAGTGACCGGAGTGAAGAATGTGATCGTGCAAAATGACGAGAACATCCTGAATGTGAATGCACCCCTTCCCCTGTTTGGTGTACGGCCCAAAGTAGGCTCCAGTTTCTTTATCGGTAGCAAGGAAGTATTTGGTAAGAATTGGCAGGAATTCAGTGTGAATGTGGAGTGGAAGGATAAACCGACGGTCAATTTCTCCGAATACTACAAGCATTACAAATACGAGAAGTTTGAAGATGGTCAACTGACGATCTCCGACAATAGCTTCAAAGTGAATGCCAGCTTGCTGGATCATCGCCAGTGGAAAGGAGATCTGCAAAAGCTGCTGTTCAAAGCGCCTTCCTCCAATATGCTGAATGAGTATCAATATACGCCTTCGGACTTTGGACTGCCCGCCGTGTACATTCCAAGGCCAATGGACCCTGCCCCGCTTCAACCTCTGAATATCAATACCAGCGATAATTTCCTGCGGATGACTCTGCGCGGTGTCAGTTTCCAGCACGACCGGTATGCGTTTGTGCTTGCCCGTCATATGATCTCCCTGGCCCAGATGGTAGACCCGATCTCCATCAACGGCGCCATCGGCCATGTGAAGGATGCAAAAGAACTGGCCGTTGCCCTGGAACAGCGCATCAATGCCATGATACCCAAAGTGAATGGCCTGAAAACGATCATCGACAATATGATCAGGAACACCTCCTTCGATGCGCCCGGTCCTACGCCCAACCTCGCCCTTGATGGCATTCGTTTATTGCTGAACTCCCTGACTACCAGATTAGGCAATGCCAGTGGTTTTCTCGGCGCCGCCGATATCCCCAATGCCATTACCGAAGTAAATGCGGCCCTCAACCTGGCCAACGCCATCAGCAATCGTACAGGGAATGCAGGCGCAACGGGATTCCTGGTACAGGATTCACTGGATGCAAAGCCCCTGATCACCGATATCGATTTCCTCGGTTTCAATGACCCTGACAATAACTGGGATACGGCAGACAAGAATGTGGGTGGGGTCAGGGAACTGATCCATGTGATCCTGGCCCATTTCACGGAGATAGAAAAACTGCTCAAAGTAAATGACGAGCTCAAAGGGGATCTTCCCAAAGAGCCATATACTCCCACACTCAGGGGACTTTCGATCAACTACAAGGCACTGGCCAATAGCAACGATATCGCGCTTACCCACCTGCACCCTTTCGATGGCACTTACAAACCGGAATCCATCCTGAAACAACCTACCCTATTCCCCAGCTTCTGCGATGAAGGCTCCCTGTACATCGGGTTGAAAGACCTGGTACCCGGTAGCAATCTCACCATGCTCTTCCAACTGGCAGAAGCCACTGCCGACTCTGAATCCGAAAGAGAGAATGTAAGATGGTACTACCTCAGCAATAACCAATGGAAGCTGCTCCGCAAAGGATTTGACATATTGAACGATGGAACGGACGGACTTACCACTTCGGGCGTGATCAAATTTGTGATCCCTGAAAGTATCGATACCGGCAATACCATCATGCCCGGCAATCTCCACTGGATAAAAGCCGCCATCCTCATCAAGAGTGCGTCTGTGAGTGAGGTGATCGGTATTCACACCCAGGCGGTGAGTGTCACCTTCACCAATGATGACGCCAACGATAAGCAGCGACTGCAAGAACCATTGAAAGAAGGGTCCATCGCCAAACTGAAAGATGCCGACGCTTCCGTAAAAAAAGTATGGCAGCCCTATGATGCATTCGGAGGCCAGGTACCTGAAGAACAAGGCCAGTACTATCAGCGCGTGAGCGAATTGCTCAGGCACAAGGACCGCGCCATTCAGAAATGGGATTACGAGCGACTGGTACTGGAAGCCTTTCCCCAACTGTATTGCGTGAAATGCATCAACCATACCTATGGCCTGGATGCCAACCAGTTCACGAGAGATTTCACAATCGCTCCCGGGTATGTGCTACTGGGCGTGATACCCGATATCAACAAATTACAATCAGGCGGCAGTTTTGAGCCAAGGGTTCCGGTGAGCCTGCTGGAACAGATCACCGAATTCCTGAAAAAAAGGACCTCGCCCTTTGTTCGATTGAAAGTGATGAATCCCAGGTACGAAGAAGTGAATATCTGTATGAAAGTGAAATTCTACCTGGGCAAGGATGAGAACTACTATAAAGAGAAACTGCAACAGGATCTGAGGGAGTTTGTGGCGCCCTGGAGCCTGGGCAACCCCGAGAGCCTGCGCTTTGCGCAATGCCTTAACCGCTCAGACTTTATCCGCTTCCTGGAAACAAGGGACTATGTGGATTATATCACAGATCTGAGAATGGTGCATGAAGAAGATGAGAGCAAAGGGCTCAAAGATGCACAGGAGGTATGCCCGAAAACACCAAGGTCCATTCTCATTGCAGGAAAAATGGATATCTGCATACAGCAGGATGATTGTGAAAAATGGGACCCCTGCGGTAATGCACCCGAAGGAGAGCAACGAAAATGCTGTGAACAACCGCCTTACCCGCTGACCGATTATTGCAAACCCGGCAACACCAAAGCCCCAATCATTCATTAATTATGGCTGACCTTATCAACGATAATAAAACCATCAGCAGGAACAATGAAGGATTTCCGGAATACCTGGATTTCGATACCCTGCGTAGCGAGGCCATTCAACACCTCGGCAATCTCTCCGGCAAGATCTGGACAGACCATAATGTGCATGATCCCGGTATCACCATCCTGGAAGCGCTGATCTATTCCCTGATGGATCTCGGATATCGCAGCAATCTGCCTTCGGTGGATATTTTTGCGCGCAACCCTGAAGAAACAGGCCCGGACAATAATTTCCTTACCCCCGCCCAACTGTTGGGCTGTAATCCGCTTACCATCCCCGATTTCCGCAAACTATTGGCCGATCTGCCCCTGGTGCGAAATGCCTGGCTGGAACCTGCGGATGATGTGGACCGCGGTGATCTCTGCTTCGATCAACGCAAAAGAGCCGATCAAAACTGCTGCGACACATTCATCAATGGCCTATAC
>JAGIAP010000203.1:0-230 GCA_017744805.1 Chitinophagaceae bacterium
CAATAATGCTGATATCTATTATATCGACCAATATTTCAAGCAGAACCAGATATTGTTGCATGGAAACAAGTTTGCTTCAAAGGTTAAGCTCCTGATAAAAAAGCCCCCACTTACTCAGCAGATCTTAGCAGGAGTAAAGCAGATAGGCTTTTTTCTTGCTGCCATAATCCAAAAGCTTGAAAAGGCCTGGCCGTATTGCCCGGCCGCATTGAAGGAAATCGTGGGTAAAT
>JAGIAP010000203.1:240-3874 GCA_017744805.1 Chitinophagaceae bacterium
ATCAATATTCTTTCCGGGAATAAGTTACTTGAGTTTGATTATTTTCTCCGTTTCAAGTTCAAGTCGGAGTTTTATGATATTCTTGAGGTGCTGTACAGGATCGAGGCCCTTTACTCTTTGGCGAAAGCCATTCGGGTGCATAACCTGGTATTCCCTGAATTTTCAGAAAAGAAGGAATTCGTCATAAACGATTGCTGGAATCCTTTAATAAAGAACTGTACAAAGAATTCTTTCTATTTCGGGGAAGGAAAGAACCTGATCGTATTGACAGGTCCGAATATGTCGGGAAAATCGACCTTTCTCAGAACCATCGGAATGATCCTGTGCCTGTCGCATGCGGGAATGGCGGTGCCATGCAGCTCGGCAGTATTACCATTCTTCGATTCCATCGAGGTCTGCATTTCAATTCAGGACAGTCTCACAGAAGGGTATAGCCATTTTTATGCAGAGTTGAAAAAAGTAAGATCCGTTGCTGAAAACATGCGGGAGGGAAAGAAGTGCTTTATGATCTTTGACGAACTGTTCAAGGGCACCAATCTGACCGATGCTGCAAAATGTGCCGCTGTTCTTGCCAATGGCATCATTCAGCATCCTGATTCTTATTGTATCTTATCTTCCCATCATACAGGATTGATCAGCTCCGATCATTCACTGGAGGGAAAGCAGCAGTTTTCTTGTATCGAAACTCTGATCAGGGACGGGTTTCCTGTATTTACCTATAAGTTCAGCCCAGGTATATCCGATGTATTCCTTGGTTATTATTTTCTTCAAAATGAAGGGATTGACAAGTTGTTTTTTAGCGTTCCCACTGAACCGTGAATTCTTTACATTTGTCCTTTATTACCGAAATCAAAAAACGATATGCAATCCATTTTGAAAGCGATCCTGTTCGGTTCACTGCTTCCTGTAGCAGCCTGTAACAACAATAGTGAACAAGAAAAGAAGCCCATGGCCGATCCATTGGAACAATATGCAGCACAGCGATTAACTGGTTATGCTCCGGTGAAGCTGACCGCCGATCTCAGCGGCCTCTCTGAAAAAGAAAAGCAGATGATCCCTCTGTTGATCGAAGCTGCCAATCTCATGGATGAACTGTACTGGCAACAATCCTATGGTAATAAGGATAGTCTCCTGAATTCCATCAAAGATTCCGCCAGCCGCGAGTTTGCGCGTATCAATTACGGTCCGTGGGATAAGCTGAACAATGATACCCCTTTCATCGCCGGTTTCGGACAAAAGCCTCATGGCGCTGAATTCTATCCTCATGATATGACAAAGGATGAGCTCGAGAAATCGGATCTGAAGGATAAACATGGTGAATACTCCGTGATCCGTCGCGACAGTACCGGCAAACTGATCGCCATCCCTTATCATCAATTCTATCAGACGCCATTGAAACGCGCTTCCGACCTGCTGATGCAGGCTGCTGCTCTGGCAGAAGATGCAGGATTGAAGAAATACCTGGAGCTGCGTTCACAAGCACTGATCACAGACAATTTCATGCCCAGCGATATTGCCTGGATGGATATGAAGAATAATGGACTGGATGTGATCATCGGCCCCATCGAGAATTATGAGGACCAGTTGTACAATTCCCGCAATGCTTATGAGGCCTATATCCTGGTGAAAGACAAGGTATGGAGCAAGAAACTGGAAAAATATGTTGCCATGCTCCCTGTTTTGCAGAAAGGTCTTCCCGTAGACGAAAAATATAAGAACGAAACACCCGGGACCTCTTCACAACTCAATGCCTACGATGTGATCTATTATGCGGGTCATTGCAATTCCGGTGGAAAGACGATCGCCGTGAACCTGCCCAATAATGAAGAAGTGCAGAAAACAAAAGGTACCAGGAGATCACAGCTCAAGAATGCGATGCAAGCTAAATTCGACAAGATCCTGATGCCTATCGCAAAAGAACTGATCGATCCTTCACAACTGAGCCAGGTACAATTTGATGCCTTCTTCTCAAACGTAATGTTCCATGAAGTGGCGCATGGGCTGGGGATCAAGAATACTGTCAATGGAAAAGGAACTGTTCGTGCGGCACTGCAGGAGCAAGGCTCATGGCTGGAAGAAGCCAAGGCCGATATCCTGGGCTTGTACATGGTGACCAAACTGGTTGAAATGGGAGAGCTGCCAGGGCCAATCGAAAATTATTATACCACTTTCATGGCCGGCATTCTCCGTTCCGTTCGTTTTGGAGCAGGCGAAGCACATGGAAAGGCCAATATGCTTGCCTTTAATTTCTTTGAAGAGAAAGGAGCATTCGTAAAAACCCAGGATGGGCATTATAAAGTGGATTTCGCGAAATTCCGCGATGCCATGAATGCCCTCAGCAGCCTGATCCTTACCCACCAGGGCAATGGAGATAAACCTGCGGTGGAAAACCTGATGAAAGAAAAAGCCGTGGTGAAACCTGATCTGCAGGCAGACCTGAATAAACTGCAACAGAAAGGTATACCCGTAGATATCTTGTTTGAGCAAGGGGTAAAAGTGCTCGGATTACAATAAACTTCTTACATAAAAAGCCCGCGGTCAATTGCCGCGGGCTTTTTTATGTAACCATTTTCTAATCATTGTTAACGAATATTTACTTTTTCCCGATCTCGTAACTCAATTCCAATAAAAGGGATACTTTTACGTTTCAATTGGCTTATGCCAATATCATTCTCCAAACTATCTGCCATTACGTATGCTCTAAAATTCATTGTAGCATGACAGATATGTTGATCTTCGGATTCCACTACAAACAGAAATTCTACCAGGCTATCGCCAATATCTGGAAGAAAAGCACCAATGGACTGTATCGTATCACGGTAATGAACGGTGAACTGGAGCGTCTTCTCTTCGGTAAGAATATTGTCTCCATCAAAGAAGGGAAATTCCTGATGGATGAAAAAGAAGAGAACGCAGAGGTGATACAGTTGCAACAGGCATTGGTCATAGGCCTCAATGATCACCAGCAAACCACGGGAAAGTTGGCGGGTTAAATCCCGGGAATAACGGTAATTTTGCCGCAATAGCAGCCTATGACGCGCTATCCGGCAAAAAATCTCCGAATGAGGATCATACCACTAAAAGAAGGGAATTACGCAGTAAGCAAGATCAAAGAATTTGCATTGCTGGAAGAAGGAGCCGATGCGGGTTACACAAAAATGGCAGTAACTCCTTTCCTGGTCATCACCGGAAAAGATCATATCCTGCTGGATACCGGGCTCCGCTTCACCCATCATCATATCCCACTCATTTATCAATGCCTGGAAAAAGAGAATATCAAGCCGGAACAGATCACCAGGGTTTTGTTATCTCATCTTCACAAAGATCACCTGGAAGGATTGGGACATTCATCGGAACATTCCTTTCATTGCAATTTTCCTGATGCAAGCATTTATATCCAGCAAAGGGAACTGGATTTCGCTTTACAACAACATAGCAATCCTTCGTATAATCATTCCCTGCTGGAAAAGCTTCACCTGCTTCCGAATATCGTATGGATGAACGATGATAAAGGACAGATCACAGATGAAATATCCTTCGAGGTCACAGGTGGCCATTCGCCTTATCATCAATCCTTTCTAATTCAATCTGGGGGAGAGGTCGCATTTTATGGAGCAGACAATCTGCCTTTGAG
>JAGIAP010000203.1:3884-10140 GCA_017744805.1 Chitinophagaceae bacterium
CCCATCGCCTATAAAACGGATTACGATGGAAAACGAGCCAAAGAATTACGGCAACAATGGGAGCAGGCAGCCATTGCAGCGCACTGGAAAGTGTTGTTCTATCATGATATGAAAACACCGGTGGTCCAGTTTTAGTGATTTCTGAAATAAAATCAGTTAATTAGCGTTGATCCTTAATAGTAAACCAACAATCAGCCCCAATCGACCCAATTTTACCCGGTATGCCGTTCCTCGACAGTCTTTTCGCACCCTTTCGTAAAAAGCGTGAACTGCTTATCCAGTCTTATGCCAAAACACTCGATAGCTATTTCCCCTATTACAAAAGACTGCAACCTGAGGGCAGGAAAGTGTTCATCGAAAGGATACTGCATTTCCGGAAATCAAAATCATTCCATTTTCTCGAAATGGAAAAAAGCGCCGACATCGAAGTGCTGGTGAGCGCAGCAGCCGTTCAGCTCACATTTGGGCTGCCGGAATACAATTATGGTTTCTTCGAGGATATCTATATCATCAAAGGAGCCTATACTTACGGGGCCAGTACCACGCCATGGGCAGGGCACGTTAATCATCAGGGCATCCATGTTGCCTGGGATCATGTGTTGAAAGGATATGTTTTAGAAACGGATGGGTATAATGTAGGCCTGCACGAAATGGCGCATGCTTTCGAGTATGAACTGGTATTTGGAGACTATGCTTTCGATCATATCCTGAAGAGCCGGTTCTATGCAGTGTCCATCGCCATCAGGGATCATGTGATCGATCAGCCCTGGCATCTTGCTGAATTGTACTCCCCGCAAGGGCTTTCCAATAACCACGAATGCTGGGCGGAAAGTGTGGAGCTCTTTTTCGAGAAACCCGCAAAACTGAAAGAATATTATCCCGGGCTTTTCAGTACAATAGCCGAATTATTGCAACAAGATCCTCTGCAGGGGAAAATGGAAGAAGCGACAGCCAGTTACCTGTCGTAACCACGGCCCGATCCATAATTGCGCTCGATAGTGCGGATATCGCCATTGTCCACCATCTCTTTTATCCTTGACTTGCTGATAACTTCATCCATGCTTGTAGAGAAACGGTCATCAAGGGAAAATCCATCATGGGGCTCAGAAAGATAAACCCGCTCATTCCGGTAAACGCGAACCGAATCTTTTTCCACTTTATGGGCTTTGAGAAAATAATAGACCGGGCCCAATGCCAGGGAAGTGTCTTTCAACAGATATACATCCCCTGCCTTTGGTTCTTCTGCAAAGGAGGACCTTTCCATTCTTCCTTTCACAGCCATTGAAATGATCACCAGGAAGAAGGCGGCCACTACGAGAACACCCGAATAGAGGTAGAACGGCGCCCTGGATTTTTTCCTGAATTCTTTTTTGATGTCCTCCAGGCCGGTCTCTGCGCCACAGTCACAGCATCTTATGGTAATATCCTTGTACCCGTAAGGCATGATAGGAATAAAGAATACATGATAATACGGATAATGATGGACGATATACAGGTCGAAAGATTTGCAAGACCAGCAGGGAATGCTTTGAAGAGATTCCGTTTTATTGAGTACGCGCTTACCTTTGATGAGAAACATATGGTAGGGGAAATTTGAATTAGGTCCCCAAGATTGTCCTTTTCATCCGTATTTCAAAATGCGCTACAGGTCCTTTTTCCTGAATTTGACTACAGACCACCAGAGCGGTACGAAGATCCAGGAAAGGAGTATCAGTAAGGAAATGGACATTCCCCATCCTGTTCCGAAGAAATCCTTGAATACCGCGCTGGTAGCGCCCATCAATGCCGAGATATCCATTTTCAATAAGATCAGTATTCGCGCCAGATCGATGGGGTTCAAACTGCTGAAGATGATCATTGGCGTTTCCATCGGGTAATCCATGAACTGGAAAAGAAGAAAAAGGATCAGTCCGTCGAAGATCAGGGTGAAGTAGAACCAAAGTAATAATGCCAGTCCGGTCCCTTTGGCCTTATCCCTTGTGAGTAAGGAGGCCAGCATTGCAATGGCGATGAAGATAATAGTGATCAGCAGACCCATCAGTATCAGCATCAGCCCCGAACCTTCCGGGGCGTACAACAATACAGGCAGGCCGCATCCTACCAGGAATGCCAGGCTGCAACTCACAGCCAGACCTGTAAAAATGCTCAGCCAGATATTCACTCTTTTCAAAGGCTGGGAAACCAGTAATTCAATGAACTCCGTGGCATTGTAAACATAAATGGTGGCAAACACGATGCTGACCAATGGTACCAGTATCAGCACAAGGTTCAGCAGGCTGAGTAAACCTTTGGCATTATTGTCTTCCAGGTTGAAAACACTCAGTGATATGGCCAGCAGGAAAACGGTATAGGCGATCATGATCCTGTTTTTCAGGATATCGAGAATAACATATTTGATCACTTTCTTCATATACATCAGTTTGACTTCATCACTTGCGCGATGGCGCGTGAAAGTTGTGTTTGTCCGGTATCTTCTTTCAATTCACCGATGGATTTATGGAAACGGAGGCGACCTTCCTGCATATAGATCACTTCGGTGACCAGGTCATCGAGATCACTGAGGATATGCGAAGTGATGAGGATCAACTTGCCCTTTTGTTTCTCTTTCCGGATCTTGTCTTTCAGCAATTCAGTGGAAAGCGGGTCCAGGCCGGCGGTGGGCTCATCCAGGATCAGCACTTCCGGGTTGAAGAGAAAGGCGAGGGCAGCACTCACTTTCTGGCGGGTACCCCCGGAAAGCGTCCGCATCTTTTTGCTTTGGATATTTTGCAGATCGAAGGTATCGATGAGCTCTTCATCCAGTTCTGTTTTATCGTTCCTGCGGATATCTTTCATCATGTCCAGGACCTGCGCAATGGTCATATTATCCGGGTACTTGCCGGTCTGTGGCATATACCCGATCTGTGACCTGTACTTCCAGTGATGGAGGATATTCTGTTGGTTGAATGTGATGAATCCGCTATCCGGTACTACCATTCCCAACAAGCATTTGATCAGAGTAGTTTTCCCGGATCCGTTAGGGCCTGTCAGGGAAATGCATTGCCCTTTGTTGCAGTTGACGCTCACATTGTCAAGCGCAGCGAGCTTTCCGAATTTCTTGGTAACATTTGTTGCGATGATCATAACGGCAGATTAAAACTTCAGTGATCTCATCATGGGTTGATCGTCCCTGAGCCCTTCAGGGGTAAGCCCTGGTAACATTTTTTCCGTTTTATCGAAAAGGTTCACGAGGAAACTTCTGAACAGCATCATGGCGGTCGGGTTTCTTTCCACTACCATGCTATACATGCTCACGGGCCTGAATGGAATATCGCCCACACCATCCCGGTTGAGATCGTATCCTTCATATTTATCCCAGTAATTACGGGAGAATTTGTTCAGCACCAGGCTGCCATTTGTAGCCACATCGAAAGTGTTGCCAGTGAAATTGTTTTGGAGGATGGTATTGTCGTTGCAACTCGCTTGAATACGGAGCGCATATCCATTTCCGTTGAAATGATTCTTTGTTACCATGATCCTGGTAGTGCCTTCGAGATAGATGCCGGTTGTATTTCGGGAGAAATCATTGTGTTCGATATGGCTGTCGGAGATCTCCTTCAACAGGATGCCGTAGGAAGAAGCGCCCCAGTTGGAGAGGAATTTGTTATTGAGCATGGTCACTTCTTTGGAGAACATCACGGCCACGCCAGCTCCATTCCGCTCAAAGGTATTGTTATCGTAAATGTCTTTGTTGGAGAACATGAAATGCAATCCATAGCGGAGATTATCGTGACTGTAATTATTCCGGATGGAAGAGGCGGTGACGAATTCAAAGTAGATCCCGTCCCGGTGCCCACTGATCTTGTTATTGGTGATCTGCATGCTATCGCTTTTCCAGCAATGGATGCCATTGGCGGAGCCGAGCTCTGTTTTGGGGTAGGAGCGGATTGTGTTGCCGGTGATGAGGCAGGAGCCGGCGTGCTGGCTGTAAATGCCGAAGAATGTATCGTCGAGTTGGTTGTTGCGGATGGTCACCTTCCTGGCATTGTTGATGCGGATGGCTGCAATATCATTGTAGCTGGAAGAGCCTGAGTGTTGCACCGCAAAGCCATCGAGGGTCACCTGGTCGCTATTGATAGTGATGATCTCGTATTTATTTTCACCATCGATCACGGGGTAGTTGATGCCTTTGAGGTATACTGGTTTGTTCACTATTATCGTTCCTTCCTTATAGATCCCTTTTTCTACTATTATCGTATCAAAGGGCTTGGCTTTTTCAATGGCCTGTTTGATGCTGCGGATTGGGCCGGATGGGCTTACGCGTATGATACCCGCCAGAGCTGGCAGGGAGGCCAGCACCGGCAGCAGTATCATTGTCAAAACCAACTGTTTATTTTTGGATCTCATTCCAGCTTGTTAGGATTCCGTTGAATATTTTTTGTTGGGCCGCTGCGGATTCAGTGGACCCGAATGCTGCGAGGTCCCCGCCCATTGGGCTTCTCAGCTCATTGCTTTTGAGCAGGGTACAGGTAGAGGCGTCCAGCAGGATGCCTTTGTTATTGTAGTCGAGCAGGTAGATCTTTCCGATCTCGTCTTTTTTTGCATCGCCTGCCTGGATGAAACCGGAGAGGCATTGGACATCGTCGAACCTGTATATTTTTCCTTTTTTGGTGATGAGCTCTCCGCCGAATTTGGGGTCAGTGATGGTCATCTTGCAATGATCACAAACATCGGTATTGAACTTGATTGGTTGGGGGCCGTTGTTACAGGAGGCGAGGCAGAACAGCAGTGCGCAACTGATGGCCAGGGCCATTTTGGGGGATGGCTTTCTGATATTCCGTATTTCGTTGAAGGCAGCGTAGGCGATCAGCAGCCCTGCTGCGATGAAGATCCAGCCGCCGGTATCCGGGATAGAGTAGGCTCCGAAATTGAGCAATTGCTTGAAGCCGATCAGCGGAGGCTGGTAGCTCATTCCGGGCACCTGGATGGGGGCGGCAGGATCGAGATTATGTCCATAATTGTATTCCCATCTGTAAAAGTCCACCATCGCTACAATAGCGAACAGAAAGAAAAAGCCTGCCCACAGCAGCATGAACCATCTGCGGTTGATCACTATTGAAAGCAGGCCGAAAAAAGAAAGGATGCCGAATATCCATGGAAGTACGATGAATTCCACAAAATCCCTGGTGTGTAGTGTGCGCATGCCGATATAGTGATTGAGGCCATTGACCACCTCCACATCACCACCCAGCTTATGCGGGTAGATACGTAGTTCCAATCCTTCAGGGTATTGCGGAGCCGACAGCTCTATTTTCCACATCGGGAAAAAGAGCACCGCTATCAGTAATAGGGCGGCGAGAGCTGTGATGTACTTTGCTGTAATTGACATCCTGTTCTTCATTTCAAAAGTTTTTCTTTCTTGCTCAGATCACCGGTCAGTTTACTTTTTTGTGGAGTCCGGTGCATTGGTTTTTCCAAGGCTGAATGTAAGCGGGATATTAGAACTGGCAGGGGATACCCGGATATAACCAGACATCTCCTGGTGCAATGCGCTACAGAAATCTGTGCAGTAGAAGGGGAATACGCCTGTTTTTTCGGGCACCCATTTCAAAGTCTGGGTTTCGCCAGGCATGATCAATAGTTCCGCATTGTTGGCGCCTTTCACGGCAAAGCCATGTGGAATATCCCAGTCCTGCTCCAGGTTGGTGATATGGAAATACACTTCATCGCCCAGCCTTATGCCTTCGATATTGTCCGGAGCAAAGTGAGAGCGGATGCAGGTTGCATACACGTGCACTTTGTTGCCTTCACGCACCACTTTGGCACTGGACTCGCCTTTTGTTGCATAAGGGTTGGTATTCTCATCTATCTTGAAGAATTTGACTGAGCTCTTTGCGATCAGATCGGCCGATACTGCCTGTGCATAGTGCGGCTCACCGATTGTGGGGAAGTCCAGTATCAATTGCATCTTATCTCCACTGATATCGAACAATTGTGCACTCTGTGCCAGTTCTGGGCCGGTAGGCAGATATCGGTCCTTGGTGATCTTGTTGTAAGCGATCACATATTTGGCATTCGGTTTTTTGGTATCGCCACCTGGAACGCAGAGGTGACCGATAGAGTAGTAAGTAGGGGCGCGGTCCAGCACTTTCAGATCCTTGATATTCCATTTCACGATCTCTGAGCTGACGAAGAAAGAGGTGTAAGCATTTCCTTTTCCATCAAACTCTGTGTGCAAAGGTCCAAGACCTGGTTTTTGAACTTCACCATACAATGC
>JAGIAP010000204.1:0-246 GCA_017744805.1 Chitinophagaceae bacterium
CCGTTGCACCTCCATCAAAGAAGGTGAACTTGAAATCATTATCCGCATTGGCCACGATATTGAAATCATACCAACACTGATAACTGGCTGTGCCGGCTGCATTGGTGATCACGCCTTGTAATTGCATGACTGTCGCAGATTTGAACACCAGGAAAAAAGAAGCAGCCCTGTAACCACTGGGGATCATCTTGGTCTTTACATCTTCCCAAAGCGTAGCGAATTTTGCGGATTGACCGTATTCTGCAT
>JAGIAP010000204.1:256-3498 GCA_017744805.1 Chitinophagaceae bacterium
CGGATATACGATTATTCCGTTCCTGATACCATACTGGAAGTATTTCGTTTTCTCGTTATACACTTCTCTCAGCACTTTGGCCACTTCATACTGCAGTACCCGGAAATCGATATCGAAATATTGTTTGAAATAATCCACCACCAGGGCTTCTTTCTTTTTCAGTTTTGCCTGTGCAGTGGCCCCGGCCGCTTTTGCATAGGTATCATACCACATCTGTCCTTCAACCAGGAGATGGGCTACCACTTCGGCAAAGTCTTCCGTATACTGGCTTCTGGCATATCGAGAAATGAAACCCAGGCTTTGGGCCAGCTCAGCCGTATTGGCGGCATTGGTCCAGTCCTCATTGTAATCGGCATTGGTCACAGTCCTGAATTCCGGTGGGATGGCGATCATCTGGTTGAGGATATGCGTGAACTCATGGTGGATGGTGCGCATCTTACGGCTCACCTGTGCGGGATCTGTGAAGTTGAGGTCATTCAGTTCATACAAAACCACACGGCGTCCGCCATCGGCAGTACCGAGGGTGATGGAGCCGTTGGAGTTGTATGAAGGAGATCCATACAGTACGAATTGCTTGGGGGTATACTTACGGATGAAATCAGAGCCTCCCACCTTTTCATATGTTTTGAGGAAGATATTGATGATCGCTTCTGCAGTAGGCTTGATCTTCTCGAATTTGATGGGCGAAATATCTTTTCCCACATCGGTCAGGTTCCTGTCGAAACGATACACCAGTTCGATATTGTACGGATCGGTAAGATTGGCACTGATCCAGTCGTCCAGTTCCGTTTTCTCTTTTACAGTCAGTTCGTACCTGGACATATCCACGTCCAGCGTATCCGATTTTCTGCAGGAAACAGTATTGATAAGGGCCAGTCCGATAAGGCCGGCATTGATAATATTTTTGAATTTCATTTTATCTCGGGTTTAAGGGTACGCCTGATAATGATACTGTCTGGGGCAACTGGAACATCCTTCTGTTATCGCCATGAGGCAACTCCGTAAATGTTTCCGTACCGTTTGCATCGATATGATTGTGCCTTACCGTGAGTTTATGACGGAGGATATCCATCCAGCGGATACCTTCCAGCAGGAATGCCTTTCTCTTGATATCCAGCAAAGCATTCATCATGGCCTTGTTATCATCTTCCTCACCGGTGAAGGTCTTGGCCTTTTCGATGGTAACGCCATGGGCAGAAACGTTGAAACCAACGATCCGTGATTTACCGAATATGTTCATATCCGCGATGGCATGGGCATAGTCCTTTTTCTGGATATAAGCCTCAGCGCGGTTCATGAGCGCTTCGTCCACCGTGAAGAGCGGCATCATGATATAAGGGAAACCGATACCCTGCGCCACATTGGTATAATGGAAATATTCCTTGTATTTGCCGGGCTCATATTTGGGAGCGCCCCAGCTATACAGGGAGTACCTGAAAGCAGGGCCATACACGGTGCTACCAGCCCAGTTGTTCTTCACCTGTTCGCCAAAGCCATACCTGGCAGCGCCAGCGCCGGTGCTACGATGATACACTGAATAGGTATTTGCCAGCAACAGGTTGAAAGGCCTTGCCGCCTTGGTGAATTCCAGCTTGATCTCATCCCCGTTGAGCGCGGCCATATTACCGCCAAGCTGCCTGAGGTTGTCATAGAAATTATTGTCCGGATAGATGGCATTCACCTGTTCTATCACCTTATCCCATTCTCCCTTGAAGAGATAGAACCTGGCTGCAAAAGCATGTGCCGCCTGTGGATTGAAGTGATATTTAGGCACATCCCAGGCGCCGCCTTTCAGGAGGGCCAGGCCTTCTGTAAGATCCTTCTCTATCTGCGCATACACGGCCTTTACAGTACCTCTGTCGTAGTTCTTGAATACAATGGTTTCCGGGTCCGTCACATATGGCACACCCATCCCATCGTTGGTGCCACCGATCTCATATGCGGCGGCAAAATGGGTCACCAGCATATGATGTGCATAGGCGCGGCAGATGAGGGCCTCACCCTTATACACAGCCGCTTTTTGCTGCAGTTTGTGATCCTCGATCGCTTTCAGGGCATGATTGGCAGCAGCGATGGCGGTATAGCAGGCATTCCAGTATTCTGCCGGAGTACTGTTGCCGGATCCTTCCGGATCACGCCAGAAATACAGGTCTACGTAGGGTTGACTCTGATGCGAGGAGAGCGCAGCAGTTCTGTCTTCCGCGTTATCGGAGGCTGATTCATTGAAAAGATAATGTCTGTCGGGATAGGCAGACACCAACAGGCCAGCCACCTTATCCACTGTATTTATTTCAGCCCTGTTGTCGGGGTTCTCATCGAGGTATTTGTTACAGGATGAGAATACCAGGGTTCCGATTGAGAACAGGCTTCCTAAAATTATATTCCGTTTCATCGATTGTTCGGTTTTAATGTGTTCCGGAAATCCGGTTTCCGGTTGATCTTAGATACCCAGTTTGATGGCCAGGGTATATTGCTTTGGAATAGGCAGTGCCACACCGCCATTGCCGAAGAATTCAGGATCGGCGCCATACAGGTTCTTGTCTGAATACAAGAGCGCGATATTGTTGCCCACCAATGACACCTGGAGGCTTCTGAGACCAGCACGTGTCAGCATCCTGGCTGGAACCTCATAATCAACGGAGATCCTTTTCAGACGAACGAAGTCGCCCTTGGCCACTGCCTGATCTGAATAGTTGTAAGCATTGTAGGGATAGGCTCCGGCTACATTGGAACCGTTATTGCTGATCCCGTTGCTCACATGATACACACCGATGAGGGATGGGATATTCGTCTTTTTCTCATCACCTGCATTCAGGAAGCGGTCATACATCCTGTTGCTCATCGTGTACATATCAGAGTACTGGGCAGCAAATGAAGGCTGCAGCCTAACGTAGTTCCCCGCTGCAAAAGTGATCAGTGTAGAAACGGAAAATCCTTTGTAGGAAAAATGGTTGTAGAAACCACCCGTGAGTGTAGGGTCTGTAGGCCCATGGTATACGGTATAGTTCTTGTCCTCATCCTGCAGACGAACATAAGGAGTAGTAGATTTTCCATCAGCCGTATAGTAAATAGGATATCCATACTCGTGATCCAGCCCGGCAAAAGGAATGGAATACAGGCCGCGCTGGGCGTTGCCTTTTCTCATACCACCTTCTGCACGAACATTGGTCCAGATATTCGGATTGATCTCCAAGTTGGTGATCTCGTTCCTGTTCACTGCAAAATTGAACTGGGTCCTCCAG
>JAGIAP010000204.1:3508-10083 GCA_017744805.1 Chitinophagaceae bacterium
AAGCCATCCTTGATATTGACGGGGTTACCTGCGATGGTGAATTCCAGGCCCTGCGCCTTCATATCGGCATAGTTGGCCACTTTTACGAACTGACCACCGATACCGGAAGTATTGAGGTTACCGATAAGATCGAAAGAATTGCGTTTGTACCAATCGATGGTGAGGTCGATCTTATTGAAGAGAGAAAGGTCTGTACCGATATTGAGCTCGTACATTTTTTCCCAGGTGAGTTGTGAGTTCTCGAGGCCGCTCAGGAAGATGCCTGATTCTTTTTCGGTCTCATATGGGCGGTAGGTCACCTGGTTGTAGAATACGGCTGCGGAGTTGCTGGCATTACCGATGCTGGCCGTCATACCGTAAGTACCACGGAGCGTAGCGCCGGTAAGGATCTTGCTGATCTGTGAGTTCCTTCCGTAGAACCGCTCATTATCGATATGCCAGGCACCGGAAAGGTTCCAGGTAGGCAGCCATCTGGCCACCCTGGATTTACCCATTTTGTTGGAGCCATCATAACGGAAAGTACCGTTCACACTGTACCTGTCGTCATATGAATAAGCGGCGCGGCCCATGAATGCAGCAAAACGGTCCCTGGTATTGTACATGCTGAAATAAGGGTCGCCACCTTCGATCATCTTCTTGAAATAACGGTAGTTGGGATTCACCAGGCCTCCATTCGCATATTGGTACCCGATACCTTCATAGCTGGAGTTCTGACGATCGGTACTGCGTACTTCCATAGAACCGAAGAAATTGAAGCGATGGATATCCTTCCAGGTATTATCGTATTCCAGGTTCTGCCTGAAATAGAAATTCTTCAGGTTATCGATGGTGGTATTGAAGAAACCACCCTCGGGCAGTACCACCATGGGCAAACTATTGGGAATGTCCGGGTCCGTGTACAGATTGATATTGTTATCCGCGATAGTGGCATCGTAGTTGGCGCGGAAGCTCTCTGCCATATTCGATCCCTCCAGCACGTAGTGGTGGCGGGTATTGGAGGCATAACGGAAGGCTCCGTCGATGGAGTATTCCAGCTTAGGGAGCAACTTGTATTTCAGGCCCATCTGCACTTGCAGGTCGAGGCCTTTGAGGGTCAGGTAATTCGTGTTCAGTTCGTTGATGATATTGAAGGGCGCATAGTTCCTTACGAAATATTCGGGATCGCCGTTCTGATCATAAGCAGTCATCAAACGGCTTGTGTTGAGGGCGTAGGAATATGGGTTGATATCGAAGTCCCTTGAATACAGACCGAATACAGGATCGGAAGTTCGTGTAAGGGTTCCCGGTGTACGCTGGTCCCTGATGGAACCGTTCACCAGTACCTCTCCCCTGAGCTTTTCGTTCAGCCTGAAGTTATTGCGGAATTTGGCGGTATAGCGGCTCACCTTATCTCCCAGGGTCATCCCATTGTCCTTCATCAGTGAGGTGGAGAAATAGGTCTGAGAGTTGGTAGAACCGGAGTTGATGCTGAGTGAATGCTCCTGCAGCAAAGAGTTTTGGAAGAGGATATCGAACCAGTCGGTATTCGCTTTGGCATATCTTTCCAGGAATTTCAATTTGGAAGGGAAATCGTTCCTTTGTTTGAATTCCCCGGTGGTTTCATCCAGCTCATACATCTGGTTGTACATCTTGTAGAAGATACCACCATCCTTTCCGCGGGAAATGGAGCTATGGTTATAGTATCCCTTGCTTTCCAGTTCCATGAGTACGGAGAGCTGGTCGGCAGAGTTCATGATATCGAACTGGTTGTAGGAGGGCTTGAGATAGGTGGTGAAAGTACCGGAGTAGTTGATCTGCGGTTTACCGTTGGTATTGCGACCTTTCTTGGTATTCACCACTATCACCCCGTTCATGGCGCGGGCGCCGTACATGGCGGTGGCAGCGGCATCTTTGAGGATGGTGAAGGATTCTATATCATCGGGGTTGATACCTGCCACGGAAGACCCGATCAGCGTATTGGCGTCGCCGGTAGAAAGGGCTTCGTTGGAGATATTCACTACATCTTCCAGGATGATGCCATCCACTACCCAGAGTGGTTTGTTCTCACCGGAGAGGGAGGTAGCGCCGCGAACGCGGATCTTGGGCGCAGCACCGAAAGTTCCGGAAACGTTTTGTACGCTTACACCGGCCACCTGGCCTTCCAGCATACGGGACACATCGGGAACACCACTCCGTTCAGCTTCTTTTGCATTCACCTTGGAAGTGGCGCCGGTGAACAGTTTGCGGTCCACATTCTGATAACCCGTAACTACCACTTCAGCCATTTTGGTTTCGGCAGGCTTCAGTTCGATAGTAAGCGAATTGGTAGTAGCGCTGAGCTTCACTTCTCTTGTTGTATACCCCACGGCACTGAAAACAAGTGTGGCGTTCGGGTCCACACCCCTCATTTCGAACCTGCCATCCTTATCGGTAGTAGTTCCGGTATTGGTGCCTTTGATAACGATGGACACTCCCTGGATGGGCCCGCCTTCAGAGCTTTTGACCACGCCGCTCACATTGATATTATCGGAGGCGGCGATCTGTATGGCCTGAACAACCGGGGGTGGACTGGCCTTTACGGGTTTGATCACCACGCTGCTGTCTACAATGGTGTAGGTGAGCGGGTAGCGGGCCAGTGTTACTTTGAGCGCCTGCTCCAGGGGCACATTGGAGAGAGAGAGGGTTACCCTGGGGGCTTTTTCGAGCATCTGAACATTGTAAACAAACTGGTAGCCAGTCTGTTTCCTCATCTCCAGGAATACTTTTTCCAGGGGGGAGTTCTTTAAGTTGATCGTCACATTCTGGGCCCAGCCGGCAGCGGAAGACTGGAGCGTGGCCACAATTGTCAACAATAAAATCAGCCTCATGATCAATAAAGTTTTGGCCGGAAGTCGTCCACGCATAGATGGGACACTCCCATAAGCAGTAATTGTCATACTTTTGGAATGTTTGGTTAACGTTTACTGAGTGATACCAGCGAATGATTGATCCAACAGTTTGCCGGTAATGCGCCAACATTACCGGCTTTTTAATGGATCGTTTTTACCTGTCTTTGGTTTTTCTCATTTATAAATCAATTGACTTTCTCATGTGTATCAGTGAACAATGATCGTATTGTTTTCCATGGTGAATTCAACGGCCCCGGTGAGTTCTAAAAGGCCGAGTAATTTGGAGAGTTTGTCTTTTCGGGATACCGTGCAGGTGAAATCCATATTCACAGCATTGCCTTTGTATACCACATCCACATTGTACCACCTGGAGATCTGGCGCATGATCTGTTTGATATTGGCGCCATTGAAATAGGTCCTTCCATTTTTCCAGGCAGTTTCTTCAGCCACATCCGCTTTTTCCACAAAGAGATTGCCGCCCTGGTTGCTGAGTACGGCATGTTCTCCCGGTTGAAGCAACTGATCGCTGTTATTGGTGGCGGATACACGCACCCTGCCGCTAACGAGGGTAGTGACCACTTCTTCCTCATCTTCATACCCGTTGATATTGAATTCCGTGCCGAGCACCGCCACATTCACGCCTTTGATCTTTACTTCAAAGGGTTGTTTGCTGTTCTCCGCCACTTCCATATAGGCTTCTCCGGTGAGCTCAACCTCACGTTTGTTGCCAGTGAATACGGTAGGGAACCTGAGAGAAGAAGAGGCATTGAGCCATACTTTGGTACCATCGGAGAGGGTGACTGTAAATTCACCTCCCCTGGGAGTAGAGATCTTATTGTAAATGATAGTATTGGGATCGTCATTCTGGGCCTGGTAGGCCAATTGCCCATGGGCGAGCTGTACCTGCGAGCCGCCCTGCGTGGATATGAGACCGTTACCGGCACTGTCCAGTTCCACCATTGAATTATCGCCGAGTGTGAGAACGGCGGTATTCCTTCCCGGATCTTTTTCCGGTATCGCTTTCCTGGTGACGGCAACTTTGGGAGTTTCTTCTTTTTTGTTTCCGGAAAAGAAGAAAAAGATACCTGCTGTGATCAGGAGCACCACCGATGCTGCGGCACCGATCTGGTAGCGGTTGATCCTGGGGGAGGCAGACCTGATGACGGGGATGCCTGATTTATCTGAAGATATGATCTTACCGAATGTATCGGTATGGGAGTTTTGAATTTCCTGGTAGCCGGATACACCCTCCCGCTCTATCATACCGGTGACATAATCCACCAGTTCATCGCGGTCGGGCCTGGACAATAACATTTCCAGTTCCACTTTTTCATCGCCGGTGATCGATCCTTCAGCGAATCGCTTCAATAAGTAGTTGATCCGGTTTTGGTCCATTGCCTGGGGTTAATAGTAGTTAGCCAAGACACATTTTTTCAGCCTTTCTCCATAAGAAGACCGGGCTTAAAAAGGAACGTCACGGCAAAAACCGGATTTTTTCTAAAAATCTTTGAGAGAGAGTAAAGTGAAAAGAAGAAAAATGGACACAGGGCCGTAACCGTTGGCGATCAGCTCTTCCCTGATCTCCCGGAGGGCCATACTGAGCTGGTTCTTGACGGTGCCCACGGGGATACTCAGTTGATCGGCGATCTGGGATGGCTTCATGCCCAGCTCCCGGTTGAGGCGGAATACTTTTCTTTTTTGCTCGGGTAACTCGTTCAGCACTTTGCGGATGCAGTTATTGATCTCCTGGAGGCGGGTGCGTTCCGCAGATACCACCAGGCCACTGCCATGGAGGGCCTCCCCGAAGGAATCTTTCCGTTCGCGGTGCTTGAGCTCCCGGTCTACATGGTCCAGGTACACCCTGGAAGCGATCCGGAAGATCCAGCCGGCAATATTTTCGATCTCAGGGAGGCGGTCGCGGTTCACCCAAACCCTGATAAATGTCTCCTGCAGGATATCTTCTACATGGGATTCAGAACGGGTATATTTCAGTAGGAACGGGCGTAGCCGGTTGCTATAATGAGTATAGAATTCGTAAAAAGCTTTCTCGTCGCCATCGGCAATCAAGGGCAAATCGATCTTCTCAAGGTATGGGGTGCTACGCGGCAATTGCGATGGGTTGATTTGCAAATATGCAGAAAATGGAACATTTTTCACATAGCAATTTGCGGCTCGGGGTATGAAAATGCCAGCTGGGAAACGAACCGGCGCATATGGATATTTATTGGGCTTTGGTGGGGAAAGATGAGGGGACGGGAATGCTATTCAACGTCTTCGCTTACGTTTCCAAGGCCGGATTTTAATACCCCTCGCCGCATGGGCACCTGAAATGTGCAGCAGTTTAGTGCATTGTTGAACAAGTAATTGCTTGATTTTGGAATAAGTGAATAGCCAGGATGATAGATTGAATTGCTTTATTTTCAGACATTCTGCCACTATTACCTGAAGGATAGCCCATTACAGCCACTTCCAGGTGAGAAGATACCTGCATTACCCGCGGAAACAGTGCTGTTATAGTGACATCTAAGCGTGCCCACCCGCGGAAGAGCCGCGAAACTAGTACCATACTAGTACTGCTATAGTGCTGGGTATGTACCTGCCCCCCTGCCTGCAGATCAGTTCCGGGCAATTACCCAGGCAGATGCGTATAGAGGCCGGAAATGTAATGAGCTGTGGAGAGAATATTGTTGGAGGCAGGCCCTTAGTTGCTGCACCTCCCGGAACATCGAGCAAAGGGATATGAAAAGCTGGCCTCTGAAACGTAAGCGAAGAAGCGCAATCATATTCACAGGCCCTATCCAACCAACCCATAGCCCAAAAATACCATCACTGCGCTGGTTCGTTTCAGCAGACAGCGTTCATATCCCTTTGCGGCATATCCCTTTGCGGAGGCAATTCGAGGCACATTCGAAGCGCCGGCCGCCGCTCCTCTTTGAACAGCGGGTAATGAATGCTGAGCCGGCTGTAAAACCGGAAACCCAGCCGCTCATAAAAGGAGATGGCTGGCGTATTGGATTCCAGCACCACCAGCCAGCATCTTTGGCGATTTTCCCTGGCTGCCAGCTCAAAGGCAAAGTCCATCAGCTTACGACCGATCTGCATGCCCTTGCGATCAGGCAACACATAGAGTTTATCCAACTCGATATCCTCCGTCATTTTTACGGCAGCTATCTCGGGAGATCTCACCAGTTTCATGAAGGCTACAGGCTCTTCATTGATGAAGGCCACATAATAAAGGATATCGCTATCCTGCAACTCCTCCAGCAGCATATCATGCCCAAAAACGTCTTCTACATATCCTTCCAGTCCGCCTTCTTCCCAGTGATGGGAAAAATTAAGGCTATAGGTTTGGATGCATACGCTGTTCAGGAGCACGGCATCATTGACGGTCATTTGCCGGATAGATATAGCCTGATACATGGGGAGTGAGTTGGTTGAACAGCTTATAACAACGCTGAGCACCGGCGGTTCATCCGGTAGAAAATAAAATTGATGTGATGGGAGTATGATCTACCAGCCCTTCAACGCTCCGCCTTTGAATATTTTTGCAGCGGCCTGCACCACGGCTTCAGACTGATAGGCTTTCACGAAATCCTTCACTTTCTCCTGGTCTTTGTTATCTACCCTTGCAGCGATCACATTTACGTAAGGAGATCCTTTTTCTTCTTTCAAGATGCCGAGCTGATCCGGATCAAGACCGGCCTGTGC
>JAGIAP010000205.1 GCA_017744805.1 Chitinophagaceae bacterium
GACAGGGTACAATCCGTATCGGCACTGGCGGGATATGAGATCCTCACTGAGGGTACAGGTTCCAACTCCGGAACCTGTCTGATCAACTTGAAGAGCTGGGAAGAGCGAAAGCACTCCGTGCAGGAGATCATACAGGAGCTGGAAGAAAAATCCAAGGATATCTCAGGGGCAAATATCGAATACTTCCAACCTCCGGCTGTGCCTGGTTATGGTGCTGCAGGTGGCTTTGAACTTCGTTTGCTCGACAAAGCCGGAAGCGGTGATTACAAACTGATGGAAAAAGTGAGCGATGAGTTTGTTGAGGCGCTTCGCAAGCGGCCCGAGCTTTCTTCAGTGTTCAGTTTCTATAGCGCCAGCTTCCCGCAATACATGCTGAGTGTAGATAATGATATTGCCCAGCAAAAAGGGATCACCATCGACAATGCGATGAATACCTTGTCTACCCTCGTAGGTAGTAACTACGAGATCAGTTTTATCGAATATGGTCGTCAGTATAAAGTGATCGTTCAGGCAGCCCCGCAATACAGGGCTCTGCCGGAGGATATCCTGAAATTATATGTGAAGAATGATAAAGATCAGATGGTGCCCTTTTCTGCATTCATGAAAATGGAAAAAGTGTATGGCTTGTCTGAGATCACCAGGCATAATATGTATACGGCATCGGAGATCAGTGGATCGTCAGCGCCCGGTTATAGTAGTGGTACAGCCATCAAGGTGATCAATGAAGTGGCTGCCAAAACTTTGCCGAGAGGTTTCGGTATAGATTGGGCGGGTATCTCGAAAGATGAGGTGGCGCAGGGCAACCAGGCTGTTTACATCTTCCTGATCTGTCTTGGTTTCGTATACCTGATCCTGGCGGCACAATATGAAAGTTTCATCCTTCCCTTATCGGTGATCTTAAGCTTGCCTGCCGGTATCTTCGGGGCCTTCTTCCTGTTGAAAGTGACAGGCCTCGAGAACAATATCTACGCACAGGTGGCGATGGTGATGCTGATAGGTCTGTTAGGAAAGAATGCTGTATTGATCGTTGAGTTTGCGGCGCAGCGCCACCGGGCAGGTGCTTCTATTTTCCAGGCTGCATTGGAAGGCTCTAAAGCCAGGTTCCGCCCGATCCTGATGACCTCTTTCGCATTCATTGCCGGTTTGATACCATTAGTATTTGCACATGGCCCCGGTAAGATCGGTAACCGAACTATCGGTACGGCTGCTGCCGGTGGTATGCTTTTCGGTACCATTTTCGGTGTGCTGGTGATCCCCGGATTGTACTACATATTCGGTAAGATCGCTGCCAGGCGCAGATTGGTAAGAGATGAAGAAGAAAATCCCTTAACTGAAGAAATTGATCATAATGTTTAGAATCAGGATACATCATTGTTTCACTGCTATGAGCCTTTTCCTGGCGATTGCAGGATGTAAGGCGCCAGCGGTTGTTGTGCGCGAAGAGAACAAGGCTGTGCCTGTTTCTTACGAGAGCAACAGCGATACTACAAATACAGCCGCCCTTCCCTGGCGCAGCTTTTTCAAAGACCCTGCTCTGGTGAATCTGATAGACACTGCGTTGAAGAATAACCAGGAATTGATGATCACACTGCAGGAGATCGAAATTGCGCGTAATGATATCCGTGTACGCCAGGGGGCTTTGTTGCCTATGGTGGGGGCGAAGGCGGGTATTGGATTGGAAAAAGTAGGAAGATATACCAGCCAGGGTGCAGGCGATGCCAGCACGGATATTGAGCCCGGAAAAGAGATGCCCGATCCGCTCGGCGATTTCAATATCGGCGTGTTCGCCAACTGGGAAGTGGATATCTGGAAAAAGCTACGCAATTCAAAACAAGCAGCTATTGACAGGTTCCTGTCAACTGTGGAAGGAAAGAACTTCGTATTGACGAACCTGATCGCAGAAATAGCGAATTCCTACTATGAACTGGTAGCACTGGATAATCAGTTGAATATCGTAAAGCAGAATATTGCGCTGCAACAGAATGCGCTTGGCGTAGTGAAGGTGCAGAAAGAAGCAGCAAGGGCTACTGAACTGGCGGTAAAGAAATTCGAAGCTGAAGTGTTGAAGTCCCAGAGTATGGAATTCGAGATCCGTCAACAGGTGAAAGAAGCGGAAAACAGGATCAATTTCTTGTTGGGCCGCTATCCCCAGGAGATCCCCAGGGATCAGAGCAGGTATGAGGACTTATTACCAGCTACGGTGAGCACGGGTATCCCTTCTCAATTGCTGGCCAATCGTCCGGATATAAAACAAGCTGAGCTGGAACTTGAAGCAGCCAAGCTGGATGTAAAAGTAGCCAGGAAAGAGTTCTACCCCAGTCTGGATATCTCTGCAGGCTTGGGTTTACAGGCTTTCAAGCCTTCCTACCTGGTAAAGATGCCGGAGTCCATTTTGTATTCCATTGCCGGTGATCTGGCTGCGCCGTTGATCAATCGGAATGCTATCAAGGCTGAGTACAATACTGCCAATGCCAAACAATTGCAGGCAGTGTACAATTATGAGAGAACGATATTGAATGCATACCTGGAAGTATCCAATCAACTTTCCAATATCAGTAATCTTACAAAGAGTTATGACCTGAAATCACAACAGGTGGATGCACTTACCAGGTCTATCGATATCGCCAATGACCTGTTCCGTAATGCGAGAGCGGATTACCTGGAGGTATTGATGACGCAGCGTGATGTGCTGGAAGCCAAGCTGGAATTGATAGAGACAAAGAAGAAACAATTGAATGCCGCCGTGAACGTGTATCGTGATCTGGGAGGCGGTTGGAGATAGAGTATACGTTTTAGTTTGGAGCCGGTCCCGAGGGACCGGCTTTTATTATTTGATGATCTTGTATTTTCTTCCTACGAATTCAAATCTATTGGTGACATTCCAAAATGCGAAACCTGGTTTGCCGGTAGGGATCACCCAGATAGTAACCATTCCATCCTTTTTCTTCAATCCAAACTCCGCAAATGCGCCTGCAGCCTTCATATTTGGCATTCCGGGTTTTCTGTCTTCAGGCAGCCAGGATATGAAACCCTGATGTCGGTTGAAATCAGCATAATAGATGGATTCTGCCTCAGGACCTGTATGGATGAATCTTTCTGTGGTGCAGATAATGTATTGATTGTGCTGAATAAAAAGAATAAGAACTGGAATTTCGTTATCTACAATATCGAGGCATCCTGTCAGCTCATGTTGAAACCCTGGTTTCAAATGTTTGAAAAGTATGAAAGGGCCTGTGCCATCATATTCCAGGCTCTCCCCGGAATAATATTTCAGGAACCAGTTTTCCATTTGTTCAGCAACCCGTGCCGGGGTCTTTTCGATCTTTTCCATTTTTATCTTTTTGTCATATCCCGGACCGCATCTGCAAAAAGCTCAATTTCTTCTACCGTGTTGTAATAATGCGGAGAAGCCCGGATGGCCCATTTTACGGATTTTTCGTCAAAATCTAAAACTCCGAATGCCCTGTAGCTGGGAACCACATTGATCTTTCGCTTATGCAACCCTTCCACCATTTGAACAGGGTCTCCATGGTGGATATGAAATGTAACCAGCCCTCCTTGTTCAGGACCGCGGTCCAGGATGCGGATGGCATCTATCTCCGATAATTTTTTTCGCATCCAATCCGATAATAGCCTTACCTGCTTTTCTATTCTCTCTACCCCAATATTCAGGCAGTACTGAATGGCGGCGCTGGTGCCAGTTACAGTGGAGTAAGCGAATTCCCAATCCTCGAATCTTCTTCCATCTGGTTGCTGGCGATAGAGATCCTTCTCTATCCATTCGGCGCCCCGCATATCGATGAAAAGCGGCTCCAGTCCTGCAAGCAACGTCCGATCTGAAATATACAATGCTCCTGTTCCTCTTGGGCCCCTGAGGAATTTCCGGCAGGTGATGCTCAGGAAATCGCATTGCAGTTGTTGTGTGTCCAGCTTCGTTTGCCCTGCACTCTGGCAGGCATCGAGAATATACCAGGTAATATCGGGATATGCATTCTTGTATTCAGCATAAATGATTGCGATCTCTTCCACGGGTTGTATCAATCCGGAATTGGTGGGAATATGCGTGATGGCCAGCAATTTGGGTTTGTGCTTATAAAGCTTGTGTTTGAGATCGTTCAGGTCCACGCCGCCGATTGCTGCATTTTGGATATGCATTATTTCAATACCGAATCTTTTCTGAAGCGACAGGAATTGGATCTGGTTGGAGACAAAATCATCGCAATCGGTGAGGATGATATCTCCTTTTGTGAATGGGATGGATGAGAGCGCCCTCGTGTATGAATCGGTGGCGCTGGCAGTGAAAGCGATATTGGAAGGCTTGCAGTTGAGTAGTAATGCGCATTGATGATAAAACGAACGAATGGTGGATTGCTGCAAGGCTGCTGCTTCATAACCTCCGATCTGTGATTCCAGGATGATATGATCCAATTGTGCCTTCGTTACAATATCGGGCATCAGGCCCGCTCCTGCATTGTTGAAATGGATCACCTGTGAGGTGCCGGTTGTTTCTTTTCTGAATTGCGTTATTTCTTCGAGACTGAATTCGCTCTGCAAAGGAGCTGGAATGGTATCGATCATGATGAATGTTTTTTAGTGTAGCTACTTATGAATTGGATATCAAAATTATCAGCGTTTTGGTGGGTAAATTTTGCATTGATGCATTACAGGCGCTGTTTTTGTGGTATTATTATATCCTAAATGGGTAAATTATGCTGATACTGGATGAATATGATAAATCGCTCCTGCGCTTGCTTCAACAGAACAACCGCCTCACAACAGAGCAATTGGCGGAAAAAGTGAATCTCAGCCAGAGTGCTATTCAACGCAGATTGGTGAAGCTCAGGGAGGAGAAAGTGATCGAAGCTGATATAAGCATCATTTCACCTAAGGCTGCAGGGATCGGCATTACCTGTGTGGTGGATGTGGTGTTGCATGAAGGAAACTCCAAAGCGATCGATCAGTTCAAGAAGGCAATGATCAAATGCCCGGAAGTATCGCAATGTTATTATGTTACGGGTACTTATGATTTTGTGTTGATCGTGAATACCAAGGATATGAGCCATTTTGAAGAATTCCAGAAAAAGCAATTAATGGACAATCCCAACCTGAAACATTTTTACACACATGTAGTGATGGATAAGGTGAAGCAGGGCTTTGGTGTGAGCATTTGATGGGTCAAACAGAATAATATTCTGTCAGAAAATCAAAGCCTGGGTGTTCTTGCGTCAATTCCTATCAGTTGTTGTGTTTTTTTGAACCTATTGTTTTTGTTGCGTGTAATACAGGATATACCTCAACCTTCTGCTATGACCAACCTGATTACGGGCAATGCTCCGGTAGCTGCGAAAGGCCGCCGTATTGAATCCATCGACCTCCTCCGGGGATTCATCATTATCATCATGGCGCTGGACCATGTACGCGATTACTTTCATGCTTACTCCTATCTTCACGACCCTACAGACTTATTGCACACAAGCGCTCCCATCTTCCTAACCCGTTGGATCACGCATTACTGTGCACCTGTTTTTACTATGTTGGCGGGCATTTCAGCCTGTTTGTACGGATTGAAGAATGGAAAGAATGCTTTGTCTATGTTCCTGTTTACGAGAGGGCTCTGGCTGGTGATCCTGGAGCTTGTGTATATAACCCTGGCCTGGACATTCAATCCGCATTACCCGGCATTTATCATTCAGGTGATCTGGGCCCTTGGGTTCAGTATGATCATGCTTGCACTGCTGATCCATCTTCCCAAACCATTGCTGCTATTGATTGGGTTAATGCTGGAGTTTGGACATAATGCCCTGGATCAGGTTCATGTGAGTGGTAACGGAGCAGGGGCCCTGTTCTGGTCCTTACTGCATGAGCCTAACTTTACCGGGTACCGCCTGGGGGATTTCAATTTGATCATCGGTTATCCCGTGTTACCATATATTGGGATCATTTCTATTGGATATTGGCTGGGTAGTTTATATGCTGCCGGTGTTGAGCCGGAATTCAGAAAGAAAACACTTCGCAGCCTGGGGATCGCCACTATTCTTCTTTTCATCCTTCTTCGTTTCATCAATAGCTATGGGGATCCATCGCACTGGTCTGTTCAGAAGGATTTTCTTTTTACCGTTTTCTCTTTTGTGAATGTTACGAAATATCCGCCCTCGCTTTTATTTGTCCTGATGACCCTCGGACCGGCCTTGCTTTTTCTTGCCTACGCTGAGCGCTCCTTGAACAGGTTCACTTCAACGATCATGGTATTTGGCAAGGTACCCATGTTCTTTTACCTGATACATATTCCGGTGATACATGGAATGGGGGTGATTGCTGCAGAGCTGAGCGGAAGGCCTGCATCGGATATGGTGAATTTCACTACCTGGGTAACTGCCAATACGAAACTGATGGGATATGGATTCTCCTTACCTGTGGTATACCTGGTATGGCTGGGGGTGTTGGTGTTGCTGTATCCGCTTTGTTTGAAATTCAGTAAATATAAACAGGCAAACCAGGGGAAGAAGAAATGGTTGAGTTATTTCTGATGGTAGCAGGCCCTGGACATGTTCTCTTATCTGGTGGGCAGTTTCTCGAATTTCAATATCCTGTTATGTAAGATGTCCCCTACAAAAATATTTTGCTCATTGTCCACAACAATATCATGGAACCATGCAGGGACGGGCTGATCGTTGCTGCTTCTTCCAAACCTGTTCAATACTACGCCATTGGTATCGGCAATAATGATATCCGATCCCCGGTGTTTGATTTTCATGAAGCTGAGATCATCGATGGTATAAATTTTGCTCTCTGCAATATCGGTGGTTGCGGATGTGATATCAGCCGATGAGAGGGAATTGAGCTCTTTGATGAAATGACCGTTGAGGTCGAATTGTTGTACCCGGTTGTTCTCCCGGTCTGCTACAAATAAGCGGTTGCCTGCAATGCAGAGCGCATGCGGTATTTCCAATTCGCCGGGTTGGGAGCCAGGATTCCCCCATTCGGAGAGGTATTTCCCCTCAGGAGAGAATTTGATGATCCTGCTATTGCCGTACCCATCACTGACAAAAAAGGAACCATCGGGAGCGATCGCGATATCGGTGGGCTTATTGAAATGGGTGCTGTCTTTACCGGGTTTGTTTGCGATGCCGAGTTTCAGGAGCAACTTGCCATCATATGTGAATTTGAATACCTGGTGAAGGCCTATATCGGTGACCCAGATATTATTCTCTTTGTCTACGGCCAATCCATGGGGCATCACAAACAGGTTGCTACCCCAACTGTTCAATAGATTTCCAGTTTGATTGTGAATGACCAGAATGGTATTGGCGGCAATGAGGTCCTTAGAAAAAGAGCCTGTCAATGACCATTCTTTACCTGCCCTGTGAAACACCACGATGTTTTGATTGGTATCAATGCCAAGCCCTACGGGATTGCCCAGTTGGAAACTGTCCGGCAATTGTGGCCAGGTACTGCTGAGCTGATAACCCGATTGGGGCTGCACTCCATCGGGATCCTTTAGTTCCTGGAAAAGATAAGAAACACCGATCACTACAGATAAAGGGAAAAGGATGTAAAAAATGGTTTTCAGCCAGCGCATACCGTTGATCATTTTGTCGTATCAGGGTTTGAAAATAAAGGGTATTTTTCAATATAAACTAAATCTTAGCTCATATGTACAAGATACTTTTAACGACCGCAGTTATTGCGTTTGGCGCAACAGCCTCTTATGCACAGGAAGCACCCAAGAGCCCGAGGGTTACGGCAGAGGGAAAAGATGTAAAGATCAGCTATGGCCAACCTTCCAAACGTGGTCGTGAGATATTCGGAAAACTGGTACCCTACGGTGAAGTATGGCGTACTGGTGCCAATGAAGCCACTGAGATCACTTTTGCAAAAGACGGTACTTTTGGTGGCAAACCTGTAAAGGCAGGCACTTACTCCCTGTTCACCATTCCCGGAGAAAAAGAATGGACGTTTATCCTGAACAGTGAATTGAAACAATGGGGCGCTTACAAATACAATGAAATAAAAGGTAAGGATGTTTTACATGTAACTGTGAAGCCATCCTCAGTAGGCACACCCGTTGAAAAACTGACCATTACTTTGCCGAAAGGTAAGCTGGTGCTGGAATGGGATCAAACAAAAGTGGAAGTGCCGGTAAAATAGATTATTGGAATTGAATAAAAAAGTCGGGCCCATTTGCCCGACTTTTTATTGACCATTCTTTCCGGATCCTCAATAATTGATGGAGGTGGCCAGTTCTCTCACAGTTTCCATTTCTGTCTGAAGGTTGGTCAGCTTTGTGCCCACCAGTCCATATGCATCAGCGCCGAGGTATAGATGCAATGGTGGTTGTTCAAGATCAGCCACTTTGATGATCACATCAGCGGCTTTATCCGGATCTCCGGGTTGTGCGCCGTTAATGCTTTGCTGGTGCTGGTTTTGCACTTCTCTTACGAGATTGTATTCCGGTAATTCATTTTTAGGGACTACCAGTGAGCCGGCACCCAGGAAATTGGTTCGCAAATAGCCTGGCGATACTACAGTTGCGCGGATACCAAATTCTTTCGCTTCTGCCTGTAATGATTCAGTGAAACCATGCATCGCAAATTTGGTAGCACAATAGATCCCGAAGCCAGGGAAGCTGCCTACAAAACCACCTACCGATGCCACATTGAAAATATGCCCTGATCCCTGTTTGCGGAGATGCGGCATAACTGAACGGATCACATTCAGCGTACCAAAAACATTCACATCAAAATTCTGCCTTGTTTCTTCATCAGACAGTTCTTCAAGGGCGCCTACCAGGCCATAGCCTGCATTGTTAACTACCACATCGATCTGCCCGAATTTCCGGATCGTTTCGCTGATCCCCTTTTCAACACTGGAAGTATTTACCAGGTCCGTTTGCAAGGGAAGAAAGGAATCGGAATCATTGCCTGCGACGGCTTTCAAATCTGCCAGGTTCCTGGAAGTTGCGGCCACCTTGTATCCTTTCTTCAATAATTCCTTCACCAGTGAAAGACCGAGACCTTTTGAGGCGCCAGTCACAAACCATACTTTATTCTTCATGTTCATTTTTTTATGATTCAAGAAATCTGTTTCATGAACCTGAACACAAAATTAGGGTGGGCACCTGCTATGAAGATTGCCGATAACAAACGGATAATTGTCTAATTCAAACAACGGGATTTAAAGCCTGTATCCTATGTCATTACCGGAAAGAGGACGGAGTGAGGTTGGTTTGTTTCCTGAAGAAATGATTGAAGTGGGCGGGGCTTTCAAAGCCAAGGCTATAGCCAATTTCAGATACGTTCCAGTCTGTTTGTATCAACAATGCTTTGGCTTCGGTGATCAGTCTTTCTGCAATATGTGTGGTAGTGGTTTTGCCGGTTGTTGAGCGAATGGCCCGGTTCAGGTGGTTTACGTGCACCCTGAGTTGATCGGCAAAATCCTTTGCTGATTTCAACTGGAACCTTTGCGTGGGAGATTCGATGGGGAACTGCCTTTCCAGCAATTCCGTAAAAACGGAGGTTATCCTCGCATTGGCATCTGAATGCTGGTAAAGGGATTCTGTGGGCTGGATCTTCATGGCGTAATGGATCGTTTCCATTACATAATTCCTGATGAGATCATACTTGAAAGTGTATTCGGAGCTGATCTCCTGGAGCATTTTCTGGAAGATGGCAGACAATTGTTTGTCCTGCTGTTTTGTGAGATCATAAGTAGGCTTATTGCCTGGAAGGAACATGGGGAACTGTTTCATCCCGTTACGAAGATGTTGGGTAAAGAAACCTTCCCTGAAGATGCAGAAATATCCTGTAGGCTCTTCCGAGAGCAATTCGAAAGTATAGGGAACCGTTGGATTGAAAAAGATCAGTGTAGGGCCGGTCACCTCAAGGCTTTTATCTGCATAGTGATATCGCCATTTTCCCCGCACCAAAGAGATCTTATAGAAATCTTTTCTGCTATATTGTATATGTTGTTTACCATCGCCTACACAATCCTCCAGCCTGAATACATTGAAGTGGCCGATCTCTTTTTGAAGATTATCCGGCAACCAGTTGAGCTTTTCCTGGTAGAAGTTCTCTAAC
>JAGIAP010000206.1 GCA_017744805.1 Chitinophagaceae bacterium
CCTCCACAGATTGGATATCATTGTTCACTTCCTTGAACGCTTCTATCAGCAGTGCCTGTTTTTCGATGGGGGCCTGGTGCCAGAAATAACCATAAGCGCTGCCCGCTTCTTTCCAATACATGCCCATCTCTTCATTTACGATGGCGGTTTCTTTCAGTGATTTGAGGATGGCTTTGGGAACAGCCTTGTCGCCCGTGCGGTTCAACGCAATGGCGATCATGCCCTGCATATACTTGCTTTGTTTCAACCAGAACTGCTGCGATTGCTTGCGATAATAATTGTAAGCGGTCTGACTGGCAGCAGGGATCTTGAATTCAGGGAAGAAGCTGCGCATATACAGGTACTGGATCTGCGTATACCCGAGATTGTTATCCGCCAGTTTTACTTTATGCTTTACCAGATGATCATAGTCCTCTTTTATCTTTTTATCGAGATAAGGAACGATGGCCTGGATGATCTCTTGCATGCCAGTGGCCTCTTTGGGCAGGGCCTTGAGGTTCCTCAGTCGCCCGATACCGGTTCCGATGTATTGGGTAATGAAACGATCATCCGGACCGCCTTTGAACCATACGAATCCGCCATTGCTGCTTTGCAGGTCTTTCAGTTTATTGAGAGAAGATTGCAGCTCGGTGCTCATGCGGGTAAGATCGAAGAGCAGGCCGATCTGTTTTTTCTGTTTGGTCTCATCCTGTGCCTGCAATACCCATGGTGTTTCTTCCAGCAGCAGTGCTTTCAATTCCTGGTTCTTCATCAGGTTGCTGAGCAGGGCGCTGGTATCGGCATTTTTCCAACGCTCGAATATGGCTTTGAGCTTAGGTGTGGAATTGGCGATGGTAGTAGCCAGTGCATTGGCATAATAACGATTGAACAACTGCTCTGCGCACTCGTAGGGATATTCCATCAGGTAGGGCAGTGATTGCACAGCATACCAGGCAGGATTTGTAGTGAACTCAACGGTGAGCGACTGATGTCCCAGTGTTTGACTGTTTCCGCTTTGCTGCAGTTTAGTGAAACTGAAATTCTTGCTGCCATTGCCACGCATGGGAAGGGGCAGGCTTTCGGTCACCAACATGCGATTGCTTACAACGGGTAGGATGGCCTGTTCACCGTCGGTCCAGTTCTGATCACCACCTTTGGCTTCAGCCACTACGCGGTAGGTGAGCGGCCGGTTGTATTGATAAGGGATCAGGAGTGAGAAGGTGGCCGGGCTGCTTTGTCCTGCCGCCACCGTAAAATACTGGTTGGGCATCACATTATTGAACCAGCCGTCCACGGATTGATTGGTGGATGGATCGATGAGCTCCAGCCTTACCTGGCCGGTAAGCTCTTTGCTGCTGAGGTTCACGATCTTGGTGCTGAAATCGATGCGATCGCCTTCGCGGAGGAAGCGTGGCGCATTGGGTTGCACCATCAGTTCTTTCTGCGTGACCATATTTTTTGATCCATAACCAAAGGCGAGATCTTTGGTATGGGCCAGTGTTTGCCATTTCCAGGTGGTAAGGGCTTCGGGCATAGTGAAACTGAACTCCACATTGCCATCGGCATCCGTTTTGAGATCAGGGAAGAAGAAGGCTGTTTCGTTGAGATTGGTGCGGACTGTGTTGGCAGGGGGATTGCCGGGCTTGTTCTCTGAAGTGGACCAGCCACTAAGTCTTCCATCCTCTGCTGTGCCATCCGGATTGACCACACCCACTACAGAATCTTCCATTTTCCTCGATCTCGCTTCAGCAGGTGCTGCCGGTGCCGGAGAATAATTGTACGATATTGATCCTGCTGCCAACCTGGTGACAGTGTACTTGTTTGCCCTGCCTGATACTGCCATATAATCATCAGGACCTGTTACCAACTGATCATACATCTTCTCGAAACTCTCATAAGGCGGCGCAATATCTTTCCTGTCTGCATTTACAGAAGTGAAATTGTCTGTTCCATCCCAAAGCTTCCAGGAATGCAGAACCGGGTAGAGATACGGGCTCTGCCAGTTGAAAGGAGCAAATTGGTCCAGTGATGCATCGTATAGGCTGGTGAGCATCTCTGCCGCTACTTTTTCGTTCTTTGTTCCACTGATCTTCACTTTCCATTTTTCCTGGCTGCCCGGCAGGGTCTTATCCCTCCAGGTAATATAATCGATCTTCAGCTCCTTGTTGCTGAAAGGAACATTGAACAAGGTGCCATCGGAATAGAATCGATTGTTCTTTACCGTGAATACTGACAGGCCGATATTCCCACGGTCTGCCTCAGTAACAGGAAGGGTGAACCGCTGGGCGCTGCCATCGAAATTGAGATAATCCTTTTTCTGGTTATTATCCCTGCGGAGCGTTTCGCGGATCATGAACAGTTTGCCCATATTGGAATTCAGGGTGTAATTGATCAGTTGTCCTGGCTCCAGGATCGCAGCAGGACCGTCGAGCTTAACGTAGGAATTTACATGGAGGTCTTTACCACCGGTGAGCAGCAGGTAAGCTGTGGCTTTTACATCCTCACCATACTTGTCTTTTGTGGTCATTTCAAAGGCGTACCATCCTGCGGGCAATTTCATCTTCCCTTTACCGAAGCTGCCGTCCGAGGAAGTGGTATCCGTAATGCTGAGCACGCTGGCACCACGTTGCCATTTGGACGGTGCGTCCTCATCTTTATAAATATCGTAGGGGAAGAGTTTATAGTATTCTTCCTGTGTCAATACGAACTGATCGGGAGATTTCCAATAGCGGCTGCGGAGCACACGCTGCGGGGCCTGAAGCGGGAAGGCATTCAGGGTGAGCGTTGTTCTCTCATAACTGCCTGCCAGATTGGTGGTCTTGAACTTCAAAGTTGCCAGGCTATCGGCAGGAAGCTCTTTTCCTCCTTCCATATTTAATACCAGGGCCTGCCAGGCAACGCTTACATTGGTATTGCCGCTGCGGGTTTCACCATTGATATCCGTTACATCTGCGCTGATGGTATAATCGAACTGGGGCATCAGCGATCTATCGATGCCATTATCGGGAATGGCCTGGAAGCTGATCTTGAATTTGCCATTCGCATCGGTAGTGGCTGTGCCATGCAGGATCTCCATATCAGCCATATTGCGGGGAGGCCAGATCTTGAGCAAATAGGAGACATCATACATGGGCATGAACCTCGTACGGCGAACCACCCTGTAATTCACACTTGCTCCATCGATATTGTTCCCTGCATAGGCCTTAGCGGTTCCTTCCACGGTGATGGTCTCGTTGATCCTGTAGGTGCCCTGAGGCTGATCGATCTTCACTTCAAATTTCGGGCGCTTGTATTCTTCCACTGAGAACTGAGCGGTCGATTTTGTTAAGGTATCCTGGATGGAGAACTGGCCATTGAGTGCGCCGGTAGGTAAATTGAATCGGGCAGAATAAGAGCCAAACTCGTTGGTGCTTACTTCCATGCTACTTACCTTTTGCCCATTGGCATCCAGCAAATTCAAGGTGGTAGCCTTATTGGGAAGGATGGAGGATCTCTTCGTATCGGCATTCCTTTGTACCAGGATCCCTTTCACATACACGATCTGTCCCGGACGATAGATCCCCCGGTCAGTGAACAGGAAGGTCGTGAATTGATCCTTATCATTTGGGTAAGGCGTATAACGGCCATTGTATTTGTAATCGGTGAGATTAAGACGATCGTCACCGAAGCTGATCTCGAAACGATACTGATTGTCTTCCCTGGTTTTTGATTCAGCCACGGCAAATGTTCCGAACTGATCCGTAACAAATTGTTCGCCCTTGCGCTCCAGGTATTTACTGGCTTTATAGTCGTAGTAGCGGTTCCATACCTGAACATTGGCGCGGGCAATGGGCTCGCCGGACTGCCGGTTCAGCACATGGTAATTGTGGCCGGAAGAAATATAGGCGATGTTGGAAACATGGAAGATCTGGGCGGCCAGGGGTTTGTTGAGCGTGAACTCATCGGGGCTGGCCAGCAGGATATAAGTTCCCGGTGCCAGTCCGGCCACTGGGATCTCGGTTGTATGTTCCTGGTAGTCCCTTGTGTCTGGCAGCTTTTGGGTGAATGTTTTGAGCACAGGAAGCTGGAGCAGCTTCTGCCAGTATTTTTCATCCCACCTGTTATCAAGATCCTGCAAGGTTTTATCGGTGACCTTGATGATACGGGCCTCCAGTTTGGGGATATTCCTGAATGTGACCAGGGCACGGAAATTTTGTGCAGGAAGGTTCACTTTCTCTGCCTCGATACCCAGCACTGGCTGCCTGATCTGTTGCAGCAAATTGAAGCTGCTGGCCCTTCCTTCGGAGGGTGTCTTATCTTTCAACACCGCTTCCAGGATGGCAACTGCCTTTACATATTCATAGCGATTGGTGGTATCCGCTGAAGCATTGTATTTACCTGCCAGCGTGGAATGATAGTTGGCCAGCAGGAACCATGCCTGTGTAGCGAAAGGTTGTTGGCCGTATTGGGAAGTCAGTTTTTCGAGCGACTGTTTGTAGAGCTCATTCTTCTTAGGCATCACTCCATAGGTGTTCACAAATTCGAGGCGATTGATATCTGCATCTACGAGTGCATCGGGTTTGGCATCGTTGAGATGGAATTTCAGTAATCGCTGATACAACTGGAGTGCCCTGAACTGCAGGCTCTGATCATCCTTTGTCTGGAATTTTGCATTGACGAAGCTATTCACATCGGCGATCGCCTCCGGCTGATCGATCTGGAATGCGTAGGCGGGTTTGGTAATATTCCTGTCGTCCGACTTGAAATATTCCAAGGCGCGATTGGCGAGCAGGTCGAAAAGCGTTGGCCGTAACTGGCGCATATTGCCTTTATGGATGATCGGATTATAGGGCTCGAGTTTGGTCTGTTGCAGTTGCGATTCATTGGAAAGCGAAGCGAGGTAAAGCGCTCCGATCTTTTTATGGAAATCATCGATGGACCAGGTAGCAGGATCCTCCTTTGTAAAGTTGACCGTAGCTGTCCGGTCCATGATCTCCCAGCGATGGCTATTGTAGTAGTTCCAATACTGACTGGCCAGTATGCTTTGGAGGATGGCCTTTGTATTGCCTGTTGAAGCGGCTATCTCTTTCTCATAGACGCTGAAGCCGGCTGCAGAGGTCTCGTCATCCGTTTTCATCGCCTTCAAGCCTATTTGCCAGGTAAGCGCTTTGATCTGCTGAGGCTCATTCTTTTCTTTTTTAGCCAATGCGTAGATCTGGTTCACTTCCTTAAGGGCGGATTCAACAAGGCCGCTCTTTTCGAGCAGGGAATCCACTTTCTTCCATTGTTTTTCGTAAGCATTCATTTTTTGTGCTGTAGTAGTTAGTACCAATAAAAAGGATAGAGGAATGAGTAACAGGATTTTTTTCAGCAACATGCATTCAAATTTTATTCAAGGTATTAATAGAAAAGGGATGCGGTATGAAAAATATTTGCACACCATCAAAACGTTAAAAAAGGCCAATGGCCCCATGTGAGATGCCTTTTACAGTACAAACATGGGGCCATTTGGCGTGCCGACTGGTTAAGCTTCAGCGAATTATCGCTTTAGGAAAACCTCTACAATATTATCGTTCTCATAGTCCAGGACCAGGAAATATTGTCCGGGACTGAGTTGACTGGTATTCAGCCGGTACTGGTTATATCCCTGAACAGTGGTAACGGTGTTCGTTTGTAATATGGTACCTCCTGCATTTCGTATGGACAACTGCGTTTTAACGCTGGTGGTACCTGTCCAGTCCACTATCAGTTCATCCTTTACCGGGTTGGGATAGAGATTGTTCAATGTTATACCGCTGTTACCGGCGCGTACGCTGATGGTCCTGGAATACACTGAATTGCCTTGTCTGTCCACGATCCGGAGCCGGTAATAGGTCCTCCGGAGCACGGGGCCGGGATCATTATAACTGTACCGGGTAACCGATCCTGATCCTCCCGTAGCCTGCACGGAGCCGATGGTGGCGAAATTGAAATTATCCAGGCTCTTGTTCACTTCAAAATACGCCGCATCCAGTTCCATGGCGGTTGTCCAGCTCAGTTGCACGCTCGGCTCCTGGTAATCGGCTGTAAACCCCGATAAGGGATTGGGAGCCTGCTGCAGTACCGGAGAGGCACAACCGTTATTCTCCATTCTGTTGCTCACACTCTTGCCATCCACAGGATCAGGGAACCGGAAAAAATCTCCATCCCTGGAATTCCTCGCCGCCGCCTGCTGCTTCCAGGTGTAACTGGCATAACAGTCAGGCGCACCGTTGAACGCGAGTGTGACAGTTTTAATGGTGTCAGCGTTGCTTTGGCTCAAAAAAGTTGCTACCGGCGGATCGACAATATTCCGGTAAAGCAGGTAAACTGTGCCTGTCCGCGAACAAAAAGAAGAAAAATCATACACCACATCTACCAGGTTGGACATGAATATCACAAAGGGGGCATTGGGAGGAATGATGGCCCCATCATCCACCGTTGAGATGCAGCCTCCCGTGGGCACAGCGCCGGTATTGGCCGCAAAATCGTCATCATTGGAGGGCGTGATGGCGCCGTTATTCGGCAGGAGAATATTGAGATCATTCACGTTCAGCGGGGCATTGCCATTCATCAGCACGATGAATTCATTACGGCTTTCCTGCAGTCCCGTACCGCAACCATTGGCCATGATACCGATGATCCGGGGACATTTCGGTGGCAGGATCTTTTGGGACACTGCGGCCAGGCAAAGGAAAAACGATATGAAGAGAAAGTAGAACTGCTTCATTGTATAAATTTTGAGCGGGGAAGGGGAGGGGATAAATACAATTTACGAAATATTCTCCTTTGTTGGGGCCGTAGCGGGGAATGACGTTGCGGTTGAGAAAACAAACCACCGCTTTGGGGCCATGAGGGGCTTGGGTGGGTTGGATGGGGCGCCAGGGCAAGGCCAGGCTTTTTCGCTTATGTTTTCAAGACCGCAACGTCATTCCCCGCTACGGCATGGGCACGCTGAGAAGACGAGAGGTGATGAGGCGAAATTGTATTTGAGGGGAGAGAAGATAGGGTAAGTGGGCGGGAGGTGGGGGAAGGGATAGAGGGAAAAGAGGGCATAGTGGTAAATAGAAAGGCCCGCTGGTGGCGGACCTTTCAGTATGGGGCAGATGGGTTTATACTGTGCTGGATCAGCGTTTCAGGAATGGCTGAACGATATTGCCATGGCCCGGATCGAGGGTAAGGAAGTACTGACCGGCGGAAAGCTGACGGGTATTGAACTTTAGCTGGTTGAAACCGGCAACAGTGGTGGCAGTGCTGGTCTGTAACAAGCGGCCCGCCACATCGCGGATGGATACCTGTGTCTTCATGCTGCTGATGCCATTCCACTCGACGATGAGCTCATCGGTAACAGGATTGGGATAGAGGGCGATCAGGGTGATGCCGTTGATTGAGCCGCGCAGACTGATGATGCGTGACAGGTCGGAACCGCCATCGAGGTCAACTGTCCGTAGCCGGTAGAACCTCTTACCATCCGATGGATCCGGATCCGTGAAATGATAGCGGGTGATGACGTTGGAGTTGCCGGTGGCCTGCACCTTTCCGATCGTTTCGTAATGAGCGCCATCAGTACTCTTCAATACTTCAAAATGGCTGGCATTGAGCTCCATGCTGGTGCTCCAGCTAAGCTCCACCACTTTGTTGCGAAAACTGGCCGTGAAGGCTTCCAACGTTACAGGCAGTAATTCATAGGGTGGTGAAGAACAGCCGTGATTGATGAAGCCGGGGGAAAGACTGAAGCCGCCGCTTGGCTCGGGGAACCGGTAGAAATTGCCATCTACGGAAACACCCGTGCCCACCAATACATCGTAGGTATAGGTGGCCGTACAGGACGGCGTTCCACTAACGGACATCACTACGCTACGCTGGGTGCCGGGAGTAGTGGTCTCATTCAGAAAGGTGGCAGTTGTAGGAGAAGGGTTGGTCTTATACAATAGATATACGGTGCCGTATTGTGCGCACCAGCTTGAAAAATCGTAGGACACTGCTACATCGCTCGACATGAAGATGATGAATGGCGCATTGGCAGGGATCAGGCCGCCATCATCCAGAACAGTGAGGCAGGGACCGATAGGAGCCAGGCCTGCATTGGGAGCAAAATCGTTGGTGCCCGTTCCGATATTGGCATTGGCAGGAAGGATCAATCCTAGATCGTCCACATTCAGATCACTGTTGCCATTGAGGCAAAAGATGAATTCATTCCTGCTCTCGGTAGCTCCTGATGAACAGGCATCCACCATGATGCCGGCAATCCGGGGGCACTGTGCCTTGACCGTTATGGCGGCCATCGAAACGAATAAGAACAATAATAAGTAGTGACGCTTCATATTGCTGGATTTAGTGTGTTTGATGGAAATCCGGACAATTGAAGTCTGCTTACGTGTAATGATGGTCGTGGGAAGAGGGGGGAAATTGAAAGGGAATATACGGCATTTTTCTTCAATCCCTGTGGCCCCTCGTCTACATATGCTCGTTCTTTCTTTCGGGTAATTCAACGGATATTATCGGCGGTTGATAACGGATTGGCTATACGGTATTCCCCTTTTTCGTCATCTTGTTGCATCAGTCATCAAAAGACCTGGACCTATGAACCAACCCAATGAAGAGCAGCAACCCTCCCGGGCGCTCACATTACAGGAGATCCTCGCCAATGCTTTGAAAAGCACTCACACCCATCAGGAGGCAAAGGCAGGACTTGAGACCAAAACCTGCGCCAGGTGCGGCGCTGCCCGACCAGCCGATACAGCGCTCCGCTATTGCGATTATTGTAGTAATCCCTTTTATTAAAAGCATATGCCCTATTCCGGTATCCTTGAACGATGGGACAAATTCCTGCTCACCATCGACAATCGTTTTCATGAACAGTTGACACAGGCAGCTACCGTACTGCCCTCCCTGCTCGACCTGCAGGAGTTCAATACACAACCTTTCGGCACTGCCTGGCAGGGCATCGAATCACAGATGAAAGAGCTCATCGCAAAGATCGATGACACCTGGTATGAGAAAGTGTCCCCCGCTTTTGATGAGATCAAAGACAAAGAAGAAGAGGCCATTTGTGAAGCAGATGGCGATCTGGAAGCCTATCATGCAAAATTCTATCCCATGTATTATGCAGCCCTGGAAAAAGGGCGCGCCCTTCAGCACCATCTCGAGAAAGCGTTGAAGAAATACCAGGTGGATACTTTTGCGGAAGCTGCCAGGAAATTGACCACGCGCGCCAGCCAGATCCTTGCAGGGAATTTCTGTTGCTCCCAATGCAAGGCCCCGTTACCTGTGCAACAACAATTCTACCGATCCTATTACCAGGTATGCGACTACTGCCAGATCGTGAACACCTTCGAGCCCGGCACCATCGCCAGGAATGTAGAGCATTTTGCGCTACATCCACTAGCCGAAGAAGCTGCATTGGAGGAGTATTTCAGGTATTGGGACATGGAGTATCGGTTCCGCTCACAACGCGACGATGAACCGCAGGAGATCTCCGGAGAAGAGTTGATGACCGTTTTCAAAGTGTTTGCAGAAAAATACCTGAAGGCCAGGATATCCATCATTCCGGACTATCAGCAGCAATATGAAAAGGACCTGGCTGCCAAAATTGAGCACGTCAAAAAATATGTGATCAACGCTTAAATCAAAACCATGTCAGATTTTTTGAACAAACAATTCAGGTCGGTGATCGAATGGTCAGACCCCGATCCAGATCTTCTTTTTGAAAGATGGACCGATAACGGCGATGAGATCAAGAATGCCAGCAAGCTCATCGTAGGGCCAGGTCAGGGTTGCATATTCGTATACGAAGGCAAAGTGGAAGCTGTATTCACGGAAGAAGGGTTGTACGATCTCAAAACCGATAATATTCCCTTCTGGACCAATATCAAAAATGCGCTGTACAAATTTGAATCCTTCCATAAAGCAGGCATCTGGTTCTTCCGCAAGGCAGACCTGCTCAATAAAAGATGGGGCACGCCTTCGCCCATCACCTACAGCGATCCCAAATTCAAGTTCCCGGTTGGACTGGGCGTATTCGGGAATTTTTCTTTCCGCATCATCAATGCCGGAGAGTTCTTCCGCAAAGTAGTGGCA